>NZ_JAYRYM010000163.1:0-8634 GCF_041917035.1 Devosia sp.
TCCACTCGCTCGAGGACCGCATCGTCAAGCGCTTCCTCGATCCGGAAAAGAGCGCGCCCGTGCGCTCGAGGCACCTGCCCGAGGCCGCCGCCGAACAGCCCCGATGGATCGGTCTCGGCAAGGCCGTGCGGCCCTCGCCGGCCGAGATGGCGCGGAACCCTCGCTCCCGCTCGTCGACGCTGCGGTCGGCACGGCGCTCGGCGATGCCGGCGCGACCGGTGAGCTACCTCGGTCTCGGGGTGCCAAACTCGAGGAGTGCGGGATGATCAAGACGGTCAACGTCGTGCTGTTCTGCGCCAGCCTGGCCGGAGTGGTGGCCGTGTACGCCCTCAAGTACTCGGTCGAGGATATCGCCGCCGACAAGGCAGCGCTCGAACGCAGGATCGATAGCCAGCAGGGCGAGCTGTCGCTGCTGCAGGCCGACTGGTCCTATCTCAACCAGCCGGCGCACGTGGCGCCGATCGTCGCCCGTCACCAGGAGGCGCTGAACCTGCTGCCTGCCGACCAGGAGCAGTTCGGCCGCATCGACACCCTCCCGATGCGACCGCCGGCGCCGGACACCGCCGCCCTGGATGCACTGCTGACGGCGCTCGATGCCGGGATCGATCCGATCGAGCAACTGATCGAGGCGAACTAGATGGCGCTGCTGACCTATGACGATGTGAGCATTTCGCTCGATGGCGGGCGCAAGAAGCGCGGCAACCTCACCCGGGCGCGGATCCGCTGGGTGATCGCGGCGCTGCTGCTGGTCTTCGGCATCGTCGCCGGACGACTGATCCAGCTGGGCGCGACGATTTCCGATTCTGCCATCGAGGGCGTCGCCCGCGACGTCATCACCGCGACGCGCCCGACCCTGCTCGACCGCAACGGACTCGAGATGGCGGTCGATATCCGGGTGCCGTCGCTGTTTGCCGAACCCCGGCGCATCGTCGATGTCGAGGAGGCGGTCGCCAAGCTCCGCACGGTGCTGCCCGAACTGGACGAGGACTGGCTGCGCAAGCGGCTGACCGGGGACAAGGGCTTCGTCTGGGTGAAGCGCGAACTCACCCCAGCGGTCCGGGAGAAGATCTTCCAGCTCGGTATCCCGGGACTGGACTTCGTCACGGAAAGCAAGCGCTTCTATCCGTCGGGGCAGGAAGCCTCGCACATCCTTGGCGCCGTCAACATCGACAACCAGGGCACCATGGGCATCGAAAAGCACATGGATGACGAGGACCTGGCCCTGCTGCAGTCTGTCGGGCTGGCCCGCGGCAACGCTCTGAAGCCGATGGAGCTGGCCATCGACCTGCGTGTTCAGCATGTGATGTACGAGCAGCTGGTCGACTCGCTGACCCGCTACAAGGCGATCGCGGCGGCTGGCGTCATGATGGATGTGCGTACCGGCGAGGTGCTCGCCCTCGCGTCGCTCCCGGACTTCGACCCGAACGATCCTTCGACGCTGTTCCAGGACTACAATGGCGTCAAGAACCAGCGCTTCAACCGCATCACCTCCGGCATCTACGAACTCGGTTCCACCTTCAAGACGGTCACCATGGCCGGGGCGCTCGATTCTGGGCGGGTGAAGATCAGCGATCAGTTCGACGCCCGCTTCGGCGTGCGCTTCGGCCGCTTCACCATCGATGATTTCCACGGCAAGCACCGCGTCCTGTCGGTGCCGGAAATCTACAAGTACTCGTCCAATATCGGCACCATCAAGGTGATGCAGCAACTGGGCAAGGACGACTTCCGCGCCTTCCTCACCAGGATCGGTTTCGACAAGACCGTCCCGTTCGAGCTGCCCGAGATGCGGCAGCCCAAGGTGCCGGCGAAGTTCTCCGAGATCGTCGCCGCCACCTCCAGCTTCGGACATGGCCTGTCGATCTCGCCCCTGCACATGGTCCGGGCGGTCGCCGCGTTCGTCAACGACGGGAACATGGTGCCCCCGACGCTCTACAAGCGGTCGGCCGAGGAGGCGCAGAAGCTCTACGACCCGGTCATCTCGCCCCAGACCAGCGAACAGATCCGCTACCTGATGCGGCTCAACGCGCTCGAAGGATCGGGAACCCGCATGAACAAGTATGCCAACGGCTATCGCGCCGGAGGCAAGACCGGAACGGCGGAAAAGGTCGTCGGCAAGACCTATTCGGCCAACAAGACCCTGGCGGTCTTCGCCTCGGCCTTTCCGCTCGACAATCCGCGCTATGCCATGGTGATCCTCGTCGACGAGCCGCAGAACGAGAACCCGCAGTCCGGTCATACTGCCGGCTGGAATGCCGGCGAGATCACAGGCCGCATTGTTCAGCGAGTCGCGCCGATGCTTGGAATCAGCCCCGACTTCAGCGAAATGTTGGATACCGAACTTGTCCCAGCTGCACTCCGCTAGAGTCGCGCCGCAACGGAGCTTCGACGTGGCCTTTCCGCTCAGAGACCTGCTGCAGGGTGCCAGCGCCGGGCCGGCGTCGGCGGTCGAGGTCACGGGGGTCAACTCCGACAGCCGGGCCGTGGGGCTGGGCGAGGCGTTCTTCGCACTGCCGGGCACGCGCGCGCATGGCGACAGCTTCGCGGCCCAGGCCGTGCAGCGGGGGGCGGTCGCCATGGTGACCGACCGGGCGCCGGCCGCCGATCCGGGCGTTCCGGTGGTCGTGGTCGCGGATGTACGCGCCGCCTACGCGCGGGCGGCGGCGCTGCAGTTCGCGCCGCAGCCGGCGGTCAATGTGGCCGTGACCGGAACCAACGGCAAGTCGTCGGTCGTCTCGTTCGTGCGGCAGATCTGGATGGCGTGCGGCATCCCGGCGGCCAGCCTCGGGACCATCGGGGTCGAGACCGCGTCGGGGATCATGCCGCGCGAGCTCACTACTTCCGATGCGCTGTCGCTGCATCGCGACCTGGGGCGGCTCAAGGCCGCCGGCATCGATCACGTGGCCATGGAGGCCTCGAGCCAGGGGCTCGACCAGCGTCGCGTCGATGGGCTGCGCTTCAACGCTGTCGCGTACACCAATCTCAGCCGCGACCATCTCGACTACCACATCGACATGGAGAGCTACCGGCACGCCAAGCTGCGGCTGTTCACCGACCTCATCGCCGAAGGCGGCGCGGCCGTCGTCAACTGCGACGACCCCGAGCACATGCCGTTCCTGTTCGCCGCGCTCGATCGCGGCGCCACGCTGCTGACCGTCGGCCGCGAAGGGGCGTTCCTCGAACTCACCCGCATCGAGAACGAGGGCTATGGCCAGCGCGTCACCGGACGGATGGTGGGCGAGCCGGTGAGCTTCCACCTGCCGCTGACCGGGGCGTTCCAGGTCAGCAACGCTGCCGTCGCGCTGGCACTGGCGGTCTCCACCGGAGCGCCCGCCGATCGGGCGGTGGCGGCCCTCGGCGGCCTCAAGGGCGCCAAGGGGCGGCTCGAGCTGGTCGGCGAACACAATGGCGCGGCGATCTTCGTCGACTACTCGCACAAGCCGGTAGCACTCGAGACGGCGCTCGAGTCGCTCCGTCCCTATGCGCGCCGGCGACTCAACCTGGTGTTCGGCGCCGGCGGCGATCGCGATCGCGGCAAGCGGCCGATCATGGGGCAGGTTGCCGACCGGATGGCAGACGATGTCATCGTCACCGACGACAATCCGCGGACCGAGGATCCGGCGCTGATCCGCCTGCAGATTCTCGCCGAAGCGAGCCGGGCTCGGGAGATCGGCGATCGGCGCGAGGCGATCGCGGCAGCGATTTCCGACCTGCAGCCGGGCGATGTGCTGCTGATTGCCGGCAAGGGGCACGAGGACTATCAGATCATCGGTCAAACAAAACACCACTTTTCCGACCACGAGGTGGTGCTGGAGACCATCGGGGGAAGATAGGCGCAGATGAGACCGCTCTGGACCGTCGCCGAAGTCGTCAAAGCAACCGGCGGGCGGCCCGAGGGACTCTCCGACGGTCCGCTCTCGGCCGTCTCGATCGACTCGCGCGAGATCTTCCCCGAGGCGCTGTTCGTCGCCATCAAGGGCGACGCCCTCGATGGCCATGACTACGTGCTCAAGGCGCTCGAAGCCGGCGCCTCCGCGGCGATCGTGTCGGAGGCGTACCACGCCGGCCACGGTGGCGACCGGCTGATCGTCGTACCGGACACGCTCGAGGCGCTGCGTCAGCTGGGCAGGGCGGCGCGGGCACGCAGCCGTGCGTTCATCGTCGCCGTCACCGGCAGTGCCGGCAAGACCACCACCAAGGAAGCCATCCGCACCGCTCTCTCCGCTGCCGGAGAGACGCATTATTCGATCAAGAGCTTCAACAACCACTGGGGCGTGCCGCTGATGCTGGCGCGACTGCCGGTGGAGGCGCAGTTCGGGGTGTTCGAGATCGGCATGAACCATGCCGGCGAGATCACGCCGCTGGTCAGGCTGGTCCGTCCCCATGTGGCGGTGATCACCACCGTGGCCGCTGCCCATCTCGAGTTCTTCAACTCGGTCGCCGAGATCGCCGAGGCCAAGGCCGAGATATTCCTCGGCCTCGAGCCGAACGGGACGGCGGTGCTCAACTGCGATCACGACTATCTGCACGTGCTCTTCGCACGGGCCAGAGCCGCGGGCGTCGGACGGATCGTCACCTACGGCTACGACGAGAGCGCCGACTGGTGGATCAGGGGAGTGACGCAACTGGGCGAGCAGATGGCCGCCGACGTCCGCCATTCCGGGGCCGCCCACCACCTGCGCCTGCGGGTGCCGGGGCGCCACATGGTCGCCAACGCCGTTGCGGCGCTTGCCGTTGCCGACCTCGCTGGCGAGGACATGGCGGTGGCGCTGGGCGCCCTCGGCCAGTTCGGGGCTCCCGAGGGGCGGGGACTGACGCTCCGTCTGGGGCCCGACAAGAAGCCGTTGCTGCTCGTCGACGAGAGCTACAACGCCAATGTCGCCTCGATGTCGGCTGCGCTCGAACTCTATGCGCAGGTCCGGCCGCCCGCCGGTCGCAAGGTGCTGGTGCTGGGCGACATGCTGGAGATGGGGCCGCAGGGACCGGTCCTCCATGCGGGACTGGCGGATGCGGTGCTGAAGTCCGGGGCCGACCGCATCCACCTGGTCGGCCCGGTGATGCGGGCGCTGGACGCGGAACTGCGGCGCCGTGCCGCGTCCGACCGCGAGGCGCCCGAAGTCGGCCATAGCGAGACTGTGGAGGAGTTGGCCGAGCCGCTGCTGGCGGCCCTTGCCTATGGCGATGCAGTTATGGTCAAAGGATCAAAGGGCGTCCGGCTTGCAGGACTAGTCGCCAAGATCCGCGAGCGCTTCTAGGGCGCCTGCCAGACCAGCGGCACGGTTTTCCGGTTCGGAAGCGCGACAAATCAGGGACATAGCTCGGTTTCAGCGCTTCTGCGAGACGATGAACTGCCGAACGTCTTCGGCGACACTGTTGGGACAGGTCTTGAATGCTGTATTTTCTCGGGCAGTTGGGCGATAGCCTCGCCGCCTTCAACGTCTTCCGCTACATCACCTTCCGCACGGCCGGCGCGGTGGTGACCGCGCTGTTCTTCGTGTTCCTGTTCGGGCCGGGGATGATCGCAGGGCTGAGGATCCGGCAGGGCAAGGGCCAGCCGATCCGCGAGGACGGGCCGCAGGGCCACCTGCTCACCAAGAAGGGCACGCCCACCATGGGCGGGCTGATGATCCTTGCCGGTGCCGTGACCTCGATCCTGCTGTGGTCCAACCTTGCGAACGGCTATGTCTGGGTGGTGCTGTTCGTCACGGTTTCCTTCGGCGCCATCGGATTTTATGACGACTTCCTCAAGGTCAAGCGCATGTCGCATGCCGGCTTTTCCGGCCGCCAGCGGCTCGCCATCGAAGCCGTCGTCGCGGTGATCGCCGCCTGGTTCCTGGCCTCGCTGACCGCGCCGGACATCGCCACTTCGCTGATGTTCCCCTTCGTCAAGGGCTCCGGGCTGCCGCTCTGGTACTTCTTCTACATCTTCGCCGGCTTCGTCATCGTTGCGGCCGGCAACTCCGTCAACCTCACCGACGGGCTCGATGGCCTCGCCATCGTTCCGGTGATGGTGGCCGCCGCCTGCTTCGGGCTGATCGCCTATCTGGTGGGCTCGTCGACCTACGCCGAATACCTGCTGCTCAACAACGTGCCCGGCACGGCCGAACTCTCGGTGGTCTGCGGGGCGCTGATCGGGGCGGGGCTCGGCTTTCTGTGGTTCAACGCGCCGCCCGCCCAGATCTTCATGGGCGACACCGGTTCGCTCGCGTTGGGCGGCGCTCTGGGCACCATCGCGGTCGCCACCAAGCACGAGATCGTCCTCGCCATCATCGGCGGGCTGTTCGTGCTCGAGGCGGTGTCGGTGATCGTGCAGGTGACGAGCTTCAAGCTGACCGGCAAGCGCGTGTTCAAGATGGCGCCGATCCACCATCATTTCGAGATGATGGGCTGGACCGAGAGCCAGGTGGTGATCCGCTTCTGGATCATCAGCTTCGTTCTGGCGTTGATCGGGCTGAGTTCGCTGAAGCTGCGCTAGAACAGGACGGGCCCCCTCACGGGTCTCACCAGTTCCACAGTGTCACCCCGGCGAAGGGCCGGGGTCCATCCCGAGGCGTCTCCACGTCCAGGCGGGTTGCGACCGAGGATGGGCTCGGTTTTCGCCCGAATGATGCCGGTGGGCCGGGGCGCTTCCCACAGTTTCGCAAAACGCGAGCGTCGTTCCGAACTTGGTAACCAACCCGCCGTAGACTCCCACCCTGAGTAGTGTGCCGGGAGGCCGCCGGGCAGGGCGGCATCGATCATGTTTTCACGCGAGCGCAAGACCCCCATCGCCGAGTGGTGGTGGACGATCGACAAGGCGCTGCTGTCGGCGCTCGTCCTGCTGCTGCTCGCGGGGGTGCTGCTCAGCTTTGCGGCGAGCCCGCCGGTCGCCGAACGCCTCGGGCTGGGACCGTGGCATTTCATCATCCGGCAGGCGGTGTTCGCCTCGCTGGCGCTGCCGGTGATGCTGGCCACCTCGATGCTGCCGCAGCGGGCGGCGCGCTTTGCCGCGCTCGGGGTGCTGGTCGTCTTCGTCATCCTGCTGTGGCTGACCCTCAAGCTCGGCGTCGAGGTCAAGGGCGCCAAGCGCTGGATTTCGTTTGCCGGCAACACCGTGCAGCCCTCCGAGTTCGTCAAGCCGGCCTTCGCCGTCATCGGGGCCTGGCTGTTCGCCGAGAGCATGAAGCAGAAGGGGGTGCCCGCGCGCAGCATGGCCACCGCCATCATGCTGGCGATCGTCGGCGGATTGCTGCTGCAGCCCGACATCGGCCAGACCGCGCTGGTGCTCGCCACCTGGGGCGCGCTGCTGTTTCTGTCCGGCATCTCCTGGGTGGTGATCATCGGGCTCGGCGCCGCCGCGGTGGCGCTGCTGTTTGCCGCCTACACGATCTTCCCGCACTTCGCCAAGCGCATCGATGCCTTCGTCAATCCCGAGACCGGCGGCCACGGGACCTACCAGGTGGACAAGGCGCTGAGCTCGCTGCTCGAGGGGGGCTGGTTCGGACGCGGTCCGGGGGAGTCGATGGCCAAGAAGGTCATCCCCGACGCCCATGCCGACTACGTTTTCTCCGCCGCGGCAGGGGAATTCGGGATCCTGTTCTGCCTGGGGCTGGTTGCCCTCATCGCCTTTATCGTCATCCGCGCGCTGCTCGGGGCGCAGCAGCAGTCGAGCATGTTCGCCCGCCTCGGCGCCTCGACCCTGGCCATCCAGTTCGGACTGCAGTCGGGCATCAACCTGGCGGTGAACCTCAACCTCATTCCACCCAAGGGCATGACGCTGCCGTTTGTCTCCTATGGCGGCACCTCGATGCTGGCGGTCGCCTTCGGCATGGGGCTGATGCTCGCCCTGACCAGAAAGAAGCCGGAGGAGCGGATGGTCACGGGGCTTCCGGCCTATCGCAGCTCGGTGCTATCCCCCGCCGAGTGAGGCTCATGCGGAGTTACTCGATTTGAGCACTATCGTGCTGATGGCCGGTGGCACGGGAGGACATCTCTTCCCGGCCATGGCGCTGGCCCAGGAACTGCGCCGGCGCGGTCACGACGTGCAGCTGATGACGGACCACCGGGTCGCGTCCTACGGCGCCGATTTCCCCGCCAGTGCCATCCATATCGTGCCGTCGGCCACGCCGTCGGTCCGCAACCCGGTGACGTTCGTCCTCGCCGGCCTGCGGATCGTCTGGGGCATTGCCGTGGCACTCGGCAAGCTCCGGCGCATTCGGCCGCAGGCGGTGGTCGGCTTCGGCGGCTACCCGGTGTTTCCCCCGTTTCTGGCGGCGAGCCTCCTCGGCATTCCCGGCATCCTGCAGGAGCAGAATGCCGTGATGGGCCGCGCCAACCGGGCGCTCGCTCGGTTCGCCCGGCGCATTGCCCTCAGTTTTCCGCGCACCAAGCACGCCGAGCCGTACGCGGCCAAGTCCGAAATGGTTGGCAACCCGATGCGCGATCGGGTGCGGGCGCTGGCCGCGGCCCGCTACCCCGCGATCGATCCCGCCGAACCGCTGCGCCTGCTCGTCGTCGGCGGCAG
The DNA here is from genome assembly GCF_041917035.1 of Devosia sp. Taxonomy (GTDB): domain Bacteria; phylum Pseudomonadota; class Alphaproteobacteria; order Rhizobiales; family Devosiaceae; genus Devosia_A. The sequence continues at coordinate 8,501 of NZ_JAYRYM010000163.1, forward strand.
CCAGGGCGCGCGCATCTTCGCCGATCTCGTCCCCCCCGCCGTGGCGCTGCTCCCCGAGGGGCTGCGCGGGCGCCTTCGCATCGTGCAGCAGGCGCGCGCCGAAGACCTCGACCGGGTGGCCGAGGCCTACCGGC
>NZ_JAYRYM010000164.1:0-8567 GCF_041917035.1 Devosia sp.
CGAGAGCCTGATCCGGCTCAAGAAATTCCAGGTGGACGAAAAGCGCCGCCAGGTCACGCAGATCGAGATGATGATCGCCGACTTCGAGCGCATGGCCGCCGAGCTCGATCAGCAGATCGAGATCGAGCAGCAGAAGACCGGCATCTCGGATGTCGCGCACTTCGCCTATTCGACCTTCGCCAAGGCCGCGATTGCGCGGCGGGACAACCTGCTGGCCTCGGCCGCCGACATGCGCGGCACGCTCGAGGCGGCGCAGGACGCGCTGGCCGAAGCGGTGGAGGACCTGAAAAAGGTCGAGTTGCTTGACCAGCGCGAGCACGGCCGCGAGATGGCGGCGGAAGCGCGGGCCGAACAGGCCGAGTTCGACGAGATCGGCAGATTGCGGCACCTGCGGCGCTAGCGCGCGGGCGGAGGGGGAGGCATGGGAGGGGGCTCGCCGCGGCGGGCCCTTTTGGTTTTTTGGGGGTGGGTGGTTAGGCGGGAGGGGATGTTGCGGGGATGAGAAGCATGGGTCGGCAGATGGGCCGGAGGCGGCCACGCGTTCATCAGGCCGATGGGCTTGGGGTCTGGTAGTGGCGCGGGCAGCCGCCCGCGCCGAGTAGTCAGGCGCCGATCGCGTTCAGGCCGCGTGGGGGAGTTTCGCCCCCGGCCGCGCGCCGCAGCTTCGGTGCAACAACGAAGATCGCGACCGCGACAACCGCGTAGCCGGTCAGGGGCAGGATGCCGCTCTCGCCGATGACGTACTCGGCGACCAGCGGCGAGGCGACGGTGGACGCCCGGAGGATGCCCCAAAACACATTGTGGGCGGCGTGCATGATGGCAGAGGGCCAGACGCTGTTGGTACGGAGTCGCGCGTAGCCCACGACCATGCCCCACACCGTCGCCCCAACGAGGAACAGCGGCAGCACGAGCCAGAGGTTGCCGTCCGCATGGTAGAGCGGGGTGAAGAGGATGATCGGCAAGTGCCACAGACCATGCATCAGTCCGCTCAGCGGCAACGCCCATTTCGGGCCGATGGCGTTGGCGAGACGCGGCAGCAGGTAGCCTCGCCAGCCGATCTCCTCGGCCAGAGCGCCGGTGAACAGCAGGTGCATGACGATCTCGTAGAGGACCACTGCCGGCAGCATCCACAGGCCCAATTGCGCAAGCTCGGTCGGCATAACGTATCCGGCGAGGCCGGCGCCCCAGGCCAGGACGTAGGCTCCGCCAATCACGGCGAGCGGGATCAGCAGTGCCGGCAGCCATGCTCTGAAGCCGGGGCGGTGGAGGCCGAGCGAAACCCATCCCGCCTTCGTGCGTCCATCGGGAGTGACGACGAACAGCATCAGCAGGACTGCGGCGAGCGGGGCATACATCGCCGCGATAATCACAAGGCCGCCAAGCACGGGGTAGAGCAGCGAGGCGAGCAGCACGAGGGTGAAGGCGAGCCCGTAGTAGATGGCGGACTTGCCGAGGTCGGTGAGGTTGGCGAGCATTCGGGCTTCTCCGTTGTTGCGGTCAGGTCATGGGCGTCGGTGGCCGAGGTGAAGGTCGGGATCCGTCGGTCGAGGTGGCGGGCGGCCTCAGTGCGGCGCGACCCAGATTCGCTGGTTCGCGAAGTCGAGGGTCACGATGTTCTCGTTCAGGAACGCGGCGCCGAACGTGCCGTCGTAGATGATCTCCTGAGACTGAAGCTGGACGCCCTTCAGCGGCACGTCGGCAACCGTCAGGTCGGCCGTTATCGTTTCGCCGTACGCCGTCTCCGAGGCGGGCCTGGGCACCTTGAGCCCGAGCTGCGTGAACGAACTGGGCGTAAGGATATTGCTTCCAACGCTACCGGCGTCGAGGAGGATACGAAGCGGTTGGGGCTCCGCTGCGACCTCGAAGAAAACGCTAGTGGCGTGGCCAGCGACCTCGCGCTGAATATAGAGCGGCGAACTGGCAAGACCCGCGACGCGCTCCGCCAGCGTGGCGTCGCTTTCGAGGATGATCCGGTTGCCAGGCCAGTCGAGCGTGATTGGGCCGTCCAGAAAGGCGTTCAGCGACACGATCCCGTCGACATGCGGCCAGTCCGGCGGCAGCAAGCTCGCGACGTCGAAGTACATCACGTAGTCCTCTGACTCGACGCCACCCACCTTGATCACTGCAGGACCGCACCAGGGGGCGGTGAGCACTTCGCCAGTCATGCGCACGCCGGAAAGCTGGCCGAAAGGCCTGCAGCCGATCTTGTCGGCCAACTCCGGGCCGATCCCGGTAATCCCGGCACCGGTGTCGATGATGACCCAGGCCGGCACGCCGTCGACTTCGATTTCGATGCGCTTGAGTCCGCGCTCGAACTCCGAGACGGCGATCACGCCTCGCGGTGGGCTCGACTGGGCGTAGGCTGGCGTGCCGGCTGCGACGGAGATCGCAGCAAGCGCGGCGAGACGGCGGGCGGCAAGCGTTGTTGTGTGTTTCATCGTTGTCTCCGGACGGGCTATTCCGTCATTGCGCGGGGCGCGTGAGCTGTGGGCAGAATCCCTTACTTTGCAGGGGCCGGGCGGGGTTCGATGAACCCGCCCGGTCCTGCGGAGCGATCAGGCTGCGGCGAGGTGGCTCCGGCTGCGGCGGCCGTCGAGCGTCGGGCCGAACCTCCAGACGATCCAGCCCGCCCAGGCGAGGTAGAAGGCGAGGAAGAACAGGCGATAGATGAACTGCCCGGACGGCTCGGCGACCATCGAGCCGAAGAATTCGGCGCCGAAGTAGTTGACCGAGAAGTGGAGCCCAACGACCGGCCAGACGCTGCCGCCCATACGGTAGAGCCAGGCGTAGACCACCGAGACGGCGACCACGCACGTGGCCATGGGCCAGCCCATGTCGCCGATGATGATCAGCGGGGCGTGCCAGATGGCGACGCCGACGCCGATGATCAGGGCGGTGGCCAGCGGCGAGATCTGCTTCTGCATCTCGTGCTGGGCATAGCCGCGGAACGTCAGTTCTTCCTCGCCGGGACCGGAGATCAGAACGATCGGTATGGCCAGAAGGAAATCGAGCAAGCCGTACACGGGCAGGGGCTGGAGGCGCGCGCCCGTGAGGGCCGCGAGCCCGACGGACGACAGGATCACGACGACCGGGCCGAGAAGCGCGGCGGCGTAGACCCAGAGCGGGGCCCTGAAGGTGATGAGCCGCTTACCCCAGGCCTTGAGGCCTTCGACACCGTCCATGACCAGGATGGCGATCGGCGCCGCCATGAGCGGGCCTAAGGGGTTCATGGGCAGGAGCCAATACTCGGACGGCCAGATGGCGTTGCCGAGCCAGCCCATCCAAGTGAAGGCGTAGGCGAGGCCGAAGAAGACGGCCATGCGTGAGACGAGAGCGGACATTGAAGTACCTCGTGGCTGAGATGGGCCGCACTGGTTGCGACCGGGCGGTTCCAGTGCGGCGGGGGTACATCCGGCCGTATCGGAATGCTTGGAGTTGTCGTGGAGACTTCGTGGATATATCTGGGAGAATGGCCACGGGGGCGCCCGCGGATGATCTACACGCTCGATGAAGTGGAACTGGACCTGGGCCGCGTTGAGCTGCGCCGGGCGGGAGAGGTCGTTGCCGTCGAGCCGCAGGTGTTCAGTCTGCTCTCGCTGTTGATCGAAAACCACGACCGCATGGTGTCGCGCGACGAGATCGTCGAGCGCGTGTGGGACGGACGCATTGTCTCGGAGGCGGCGATCTCGAGCCGGGTCAAGGCGGCCCGCCGCGCGATCGGCGACGACGGGGTGCGCCAGACGGTCATCAAGACCATCCACGGACGCGGCTTCAGGTGCGTCGCGAACGTCCGGATCGCCGCGGACCGACAGGCCGTGCCGGCGGAGGTGGTGCCTCTTCCGGTTGCCGAGCGGGGAAGCGGGACCTTGCGGCCGTCTATCGCGGTGCTGCCGTTCCCGGCGACGGGGCTGGACGAGACTCAGGCATCACTGGGCGACGCCATTCCGCACGAGGTCATCTCGGCGCTGTCCCGCATGCGCTGGCTCAAGGTGATCTCAAGGGGCTCGAGCTTCAGGTTCCGCGAGAAGGACCCCAATGTCCGCGAGGTCGGGCGGGCGCTTGGCGCGCGCTATTGCGTGACCGGCATGATCGTCGCCGAAGGCCGGGCGCTGAACCTGTCGGTCGAGCTCGCCGACACCCGCGATGGCACCGTGGTATGGAGCGATTCGTACCGCTCGCGCGTCGACGACATCCAGGCGCTCCGCAGGGAGATCACGGTCAACCTCGTGGCGACGCTGGAGCGGCAGCTCGCAATCAACGAAGCGGTCCTGGCGCAGTTGGTCGAACCGGGCAGTCTCGACGCCTGGGCGCTGTTCCACCTCGGCCTACAGCGTATGTTCCGCTTTTCGGCGAGCGACAACCTGGCGGCGGCACAGTATTTCGCAGCCGCGCTTGAACGCGAGCCCGGCTTTGCGCGCGCGCATGCAGCAGTGAGCTTCACAGAGTTCCAGAACGCCTATCTCGGTTACGCACCGGACCGGGGGGCCAGCGTCACGGCGGCCCGCCGATCCGCGGAGCAAGCCTATGCGCTCGATCCGCTCGACCCGTTCGCGAGCTTCACGCTGGGGCGCTCCCACTGGCTGAGTGGAGACATCGAAGCGAGCCTGGGCTGGCTCGATCAGTCTTTCGCGCTCAGCCCGAGCTATGCCCAGGGCATCTACGCCCGGGCCTGGGCCGACACCATGCTCGGTCGGCCGGACCGGGCGCGGGGCAACCTCGACAGCGCCATGAGTCTCAGTCCGCTCGACCCGTTCCTGTTTGCGATGAAGGGGACGCGGGCGCTGGGCTTCCTCGTAGAGGAACGGATCGAAGAGGCGGTACGGTGGATTGACGATGCCGGACGGAGCCCCGGCGCCAATGCGGTGGTGCATCTCGTTGCCGCGGCGGCGCACGAGATGAACGGCGAACGGGACGAGGCACTGTACTGGGTGAAGGGCGCCCGCGCCCGCAATCCGCTGATCGACACGGCGCAGCTGTTCCGGTCGCTGCCGTTTGCCGAACGGGCGCTTCGGCAGCGCATGGCGGCTTCGCTCGGACGACTCGGCGTCGGATAGCAGTCTGCCCGACTGCGAACGACGCTACTGGCGCGAAGCGGTCGTCGCTGGCTGGCGGGACAGGACCGCTGAGGGCGACGGTGTATCCGGGAGGCGCTGTGGCCCCCCTCCACCACCCTTCGGGTGGTCCCCCTCCGCCGCTGGTGGGTGGGGGGGCGGCCCGGCGGGGCCGCGGGCTCGATGTCATCGCGGCGCGGCCCGGGACCTTGCACGTGCGCCGTGATCGGGACGCTATCTCGGGATGGGCCCCGGCCTGCGCCGGGGTGACAGCGGTGGGGTGGCACAAGGGTGCCCTTGCCCGTGGACGGGTGCCCCTCGCCCGTGGACGGGTGCCCCTCGCCCGTGGACGGTGCCCTTGCCCGTGGACGGGGGAGGATGGGGCTCGCTGAGCGGAAGCTGTGCGACGACGATCCGGGGGGGGGATGGCAGGTGCGTCGCTTCGCGCTGCGTGATGTTAAAAATTCTTGACGCCACGTTCGGTATAGATTACCTCGCGTAAGGCAAGGATAACATCGGAGTTCCCCCATGAGCATGCGTGAGAAGGTTGCGTGGATTTCCACGCTGACGGGCCTGACGATCTTCGGGTACTATTTCTGGAGCGTCTGGTCGGACTTCGCGGCGCGGCTGCTCGATGGCGACACGCTGTTCTGGCGCTTCGTGTGGTGCTTCGGCATCGCCGTGGCCATCATGCTTCCGGCTTCGCTGATTGCGGCCTGGGTCGGCAAGCAGCAGTTCGATCCGCCGCTCGACGAGATGGAGCAGGGCATCGAGCGCCGCTCGCATCGGGCGGGCCTCGGCATCCTCGAAGCCTCGCTCATCGGCATCATCCTCGGCAGCGGCTTCATCACCGAGACGGCGCGCGCCGACTATCCGGCCGATGCCGCCGGGGCGACGACCATCATGCTGGTCAACCTGCTGCTGCTGGCGCTGGCGGTTTCCGGCACGCTGCGCGAAATCCGCATCATCGTCGGGTACCGGCGCTACACCTGATGCCCGCGCCCCCTCCCATCACCAACTCCATCCGCCGGCTGCGCTTCGATCACGACGAGATGACCCAGCAGCAGCTGGCCGACCGGATCGGCATGACCCGCCAGACGGTGGCGGCGATCGAGCAGAACAAGTACTCGCCGTCCCTCGAGGCCGCCTTCCGCATCGCGGAGGTGTTCGGCGTCGGGATCGGGGACGTCTTTCAGTGGAAGACCCCCGGCTGACGCAGCGCCGGAAGGCTGCGCCGGGCCGGCCTATGGCCCCGGCAGGTGGAGACGGATGCTGGCGCCGGTGCGGCGCCTCTCGCACGCATCGAGGCGCCAGCCATTGCTGCTTGCGATCTCGCTGACCACGGCGAGGCCGAGCCCGCTGCCATCGGCGCGCAGGCGATCGCGCTCCAGCCGCTGGTTGCGCTGCAGCGCCTGCCGGAAGGCCGCGCCGCGCAGGCCGGGGCCGGTATCGTGGCATCGCGGTCACCTCGCTGTGGATGGCGGCCAGCTGAGCCCCGGCGCGGCGGCTCAGGAGCGAGGCGGCTGGTCCGCGGCGTGCCCCGGCCCGATGCGCAGGGCAATGGCAACACACATGGCGGGAACCGCCACCGCGCCGAAGGTCACCCACCAGTCGGTATCGAGGTAGGGCCTGCCGAATACGGCGAGACGGGCCAGCTGCAGCAGCACCAGCGCGGCTCCGGAGATGGCGGGGACGAGCCATGCCCCTGGGCGACGGAGGAGCAGGAGGGCGGCGAAGTCCGCCGCGCCCAGCACGGACATGCCGATGCCCTGGTACTGGCCGAAGCTCACCTGCAGGTGCATCTGCGAGGGCATGAGGAAGCCGGCAAAACCGGCCCACCAGGCCCCGAACAGGACCAGCAGCGCGGCCGTCACGTAGCCGCAAAGCCTCGCTGCCCGCCGCAGCCGAACGTGCCAACCCGTTACCGCCGACATCGCTGCCCTCCCACGTGACTGCCCGGATCACCCCCGGCTCGGACGGCGAGCGTAAGGGGAGGGCGGAGAGGTGACCTTGCGCAATGTCAAGCTGGGGCGGGCCAGGGCCGCTCAATCGTCCGCAGGGCCGCGACCCGGCCGAGGCCAGTGCCGACCATTTCTGCCCGAGAGCGGGCGCGTCATTGCTCTGCGACGGCGGCGGCGACCTGGTCGATGACGGTGAAGCCGAGCTTCAGCTTCGCGTTCATCTCGATGGTGATCGCCGCGGCGTCGTCGCTGCGGGTCGAAGCCCACAGCCGGGCCAGAGACAGAGGGTAGCCCATATGTCCGATGAACCAGGCCACCGTGGCGTTGGCGGCGTGATCCTCGACAACCCAGTCGCCCAATTGCCGGTAGGCGCTGTGAACCGTGAGCGTCGCCCCCGGCGTGATGTAGCGGACGCGCCCGGCGAGGAACATGACGGCACAGACGGAATGGCAAGTTCCGGTGACCATGGTGTCGAGGCCATGCTCGAAGATGTGCTTGGCGATTGCCAGCCCGTCGTCGGCCGAGCCGCCGTTGGATTGCAGGAGGACCCCGGCGGCGTCGGGGTTCCTGCGCAGGAGCTTCACGAACTTCGACCAGTCGCCCAGTTCGAGGTCGCCTTCCAGATAGACGTAGCGCGCGACCCCGGCCGGCGTCTCGACCAGCACGATCGAGAGATCGGCCGCCGCGGCGGAAAAGGAGACCAGCAGCGACAACCCGGCGGCGATGCGCGCCCCTCCTCGGCGCAGGGTTCGCGGCGCTCCCTGACGAGAGGCAGCCGCCAGTGCTTCACGCATCCGCTTGGGGGCGCCAAGCAAATAAAAACGGGCCCATCGTCGGCCACTCCCGAAATATTTCTCCAAGCCTATATAGTTCATTGCCGAACAAATTCAAAAGATAGTGCCATGGGCACTACCCAATAGACTCCGTCTCGAGTCAATTGCTATATAGAGGTGGCAGCGACTCAAGAACTGTCCATGCAGAGCGTGCATATACTGTATGAGCCTGGCGCATGGCCGTCGGCGGAAGTATCGGCGTGCACGACCTTCCCGATTCGGTCCGCTGGCCTGCCGATTCAGGAGCCCGGGGTCCCCCGCACGGAGCCGTCAATGTTCGAACCCAGCCGCTACTCATCAGTGACCGTCAGCGCGGACAATCGGAGGGGTGGATATCGGCTGACGCTTGGCCGCGACGGCGAGAGCATGGCGCTCAACGGCCGCTATCGGACCCGGGAGGAGGCGCTGCGGGCCGGCAATGCGCTCCTGTCGGAGTGGGAACGAACCGGCCGGAAGCCACGCGGCTAGGTACAGGACGGCGCCATGCGTGGTCCGACACAAGTCGAGGCGGCCCGGTATCGCCTTCGTGGTCGGCGCGGGATAGGGTCGCGCCATGGCCCTGACCACCGTGCCGTTGACGGCGGAGACATTCGAAGACTTTGCGGCGCTGGTCGATGCGCATGGCGGGGTGTTCGGCGGCTGCTGGTGCCTCGGCTTTCACGATCGGTCGCTGTTCGCGCTCCCCTATGCGGAAAAGCGCGAGCGCAAGCGGCAGATGGTCA
>NZ_JAYRYM010000165.1:0-8550 GCF_041917035.1 Devosia sp.
GCCGTGGTGCCGACCTCCCCGGTGCCGGGCCGGCCGCGCGCGATGCGGGGAAACGGGAAGTGCGTCATGATCGTCCCCGGCGAGCCGGCGGCGTCGCCGTAATAGAGATGGTAGACGCTGGGCTCGTCGAAATTGACCGTCTGCTTGACCCGCCGCAGCCCCAGCGCGCGGGTGAAGAAAAGCGCCGCATCGCGCGCCATGGCAGTGACGTGGTGCAGTCCCTTGATCTGCGTGAGCATGGCAATCGTCTCCTGTCGCGGCCTTGCCGCCATTGCGACGACATATAGTTGCCGAACGCGCCCACAAAACCCGCCGCGCCGGGACAGATTGTTCGACGATCCCGACCAGTCTCAGAGCCGCTCGCGAAAGCCGAGGGTCGGCAGCGTCGGCCCGCCCGGCCGGTACTCGAGGCCGACGAGCCCGGCATAGCCCGCCTTCGCCAGCCATGCGAGCCGCTCGGCATAGTCCATGCCGCCGCTGCCCGGCGCTCCCCGTCCGGGGGCATCGGCAAGGTGAACATGCGCCAGCCGGTCGACCCGTCCGGCCAGCACCTTGTCGGTCGCCTCGCCCATCACGGCGGAATGGTAGATGTCGTAGATCAACCTGATCTCGGGCCGCCCGACCTCGTCGACGATGTCCAGTCCCTCGACGGTCGAGGTCAGGTAGTAGCCCGGGTGGTCGACGCGGTCGTTGAGCGGCTCGAGGGCGAGGACGACGCCGGAGCCTTCGAGCAGCCCGGCCGCCTCGCGCAGCACCCTGACGATCGCGGCATGCTGGGCCGGGCGGGAAATGCCGGGCTGGTCATCCCCGGCCTGGGCGATCAGCATGCCGGCCCCCAGCTGCCGGGCGGCACTCAGCGATCGGCGCACGCCCTCGAGGAACGCCGGATGCGCATCGGAATTGCCGAGCGGCGCGATCGGCTCGCACAGGATGCCGGCGAGCGGCAGCCGCGTTTCCGCCAGGGCGGCCCGAACCGCGGCGAGGTCCTTGTTGGAATGCCGCCAGAACTCGACCGCGTCGAGCCCGGCATCGCGGGCCAGCCGGATGCGGTCGGCGACGTCCGGCGCCTCGGCGGCGAACAGCCATTCGATGCAGGCCGAAAAGCGCATGCTAGACCGTCACCGCGTGCGCGACGCGGCCCCTGTCGCCGAAGATGCGCAGGTAGCGGGCGATCTCGGCCGGCTCCCCCGTCGCCTTCTCGGGATTGTCGGAGAGCTTGACGGCCGGGCGGCCATCGGCGCTCGACACCTTGCAGACCAGCGAGATCGGGTCCAGTTGCGGGTTGGGCCAGGGCGAGCATCCGGCGAAGTCGTTGGTGAGGTTGGTTCCCCAGCCGAACGCCATGCGCACCCGGCCGGCGAAGTGGTGGTAGGCCTCCTCGATCATGTCGACGTCGAGCCCGTCCGAAAAGATCAGCAGCTTGTCGCGCGGATCGCGCCCGCGCTGCGTCCACCACTCGATGATCCGTTCGCCGCCCTCGATCGCCGGCGCGCTGTCGGGCCGAAAGCCGGTCCAGTCGGCGACCCAGTCCGGCGCATCGCGCAGGAAGGCCGCCGTGCCGAAGGCATCCGGGAGCACGATCAAGAGGTTGCCGCCATAGTAGCTCTTCCAGTCCTCCAGCACCTGGTAGGGCGCCGCCTTCATCGCCGCCTCGGTGGGGGCGATGGCGGCGAGCACCATCGGCAGCTCGTGCGCGTTGGTGCCCAGCGCCTCGAGGTCGGTATCCATGGCGAGCAGCACGTTGGAGGTGCCGGTGAGATTGCTGCCGAGCCCTTCCTTCAGCGCTTCGACGCACCAGCGCTGCCACAGGAAGGAGTGGCGGCGCCGCGTGCCGAAATCCGAGATGCGCAGCTCCGGCAGCAGCTTCAGCCGCTCGACCTTCTCCCACATCTTGGCCTTGGCGCGGGCATAGACGACGTCGAGCGCGAACGGGCCGTACTCCCTCAGCGCCGCCCGGCTGCGCAGTTCGTTGATGATGGCGAGCGCCGGGATTTCCCACATCGTGGTTTCGACCCAGGGCCCCTCGAAGGTGAGCTCGTACTGGCCCTCGCGCTTTTCGAGCCGGTACTCGGGCAGGCGGAAATCCTCGAGCCAGCGCAGGAACTCGGGGGCGAAGATCTGCCGCGACCCGTAGAAGCTGTTGCCCGCCAGCCAGATCATCTCCTTCTTGGAAAAACGCAGCGAGCGGGCATGGTCGAGCTGGGCGCGCAGTTCCGCCTCGTCGATCTCCTCGGCCAGGCGCACCGACTGCTTGCGGTTGATCAGCGAGAACGTCGCCCTGACCTTCGGATACAGGCCCCAGATCATCTGCAGCATCAGCAGCTTGTAGAAGTCCGTATCGAGCAGGCTGCGGACGATCGGGTCCAGTTTCCAGGTGTGGTTGTAGACCCGCCTGGCAATATCGGTCTTGGGCATCGGGCCTTCCTCCACGTGCTCAGCGTTCGTAGGCGGATCGGCTGCAAAAGGAAAGGGCAGGCATCGGCAATGACCGATGGATCGGCCGCAAACGCTTCCTTCACCCCGCCTCGCTATTGAGATCGAGACGCGACGAGCTCAGCGCGGGGACCTGCCGGCAACCATGACGATGGCCTCGAATTCGACTGCCGCGCCGGCGCCGCCGGCCGCGGCGCGCGAAACCCCTGCCGTGCTGCCCGCCATCCTGCTTGCCATCGCGGCCTTCCTGCTGGTGCGCGGGCCGGCCTCGCTCGACCCGACCAACATCCTGTGGCTCGACATGAACGACCGGGCCATGCACACGCTCGGCTGGTGGTTCTTCCGCGACGCCCCCTGGGGCTGGCCGCCCGGTGCCAGCCCGAACTACGGCATCGAGATCGCCAACTCGATCGCGCTGGTCGACGGGCTGCCGCTCTTTGCCATCCCGTTCAAGCTGTTGCGCGACTGGCTGCCGGAGTATTTCCAGTACTGGGGCTGGTGGCACCTGCTCTCGTTCGTGCTGCAGGCGGTGTTCGCCGCGCTGATCGCACACGAACTGCGGCTGAGCCGCATCCTCGCGCTGGCGGCGGCGTTGTTCTGCGTCTTCCAGCCGGCCTTCCTCGCGCGGCTCGACGTCCACCTGGCGCTCTCCGGCCACTGGGTGATCCTCGCCGGCATCTGGCTCTACGTGAAGACCACGCCGCCGCCGCGCTGGGCCTGGCCGCTGCTGCTCGGCACCGTCTCGGCCATCCACGGCTACCTGCTGGTGATGGTCTTTGCCATCTGGAGCGCATCGCTGCTGCAGCGGCTCTGGCTCCGCCGGCTGCGCATCGGAGCCGCGCTCGTCGAGACCATCGCCAATGCCGCCGTCATCGTCGGGGTGCTCTGGGCCTGCGGCATCTTCATGACCGGCTCGGTCGAAAGCTACGATTTCGGCCGCTGGCGGATGAACCTGCTCGGCCCGATCAACCCGGACTTCTGGTCGGTGTTCCTGCCGCAGGTCGAGACCAATATCGACGAGTGGGAAGGTGCCAACTACCTGGGCATCGGCATGTTCGTGCTGATCGCCCTTGGGCTGCCCGGGCCCGGCATCCGTCGGCTCGGACGGCTGGCCGCGCCACGCTTCCTGCCCATCGTGCTGGTGGCCGTCGCCATGGCGGTGTTCGCGCTGAGCAACCGGGTTGCCCTGGGCAGCATCGAGCTGTTCGAGATCCCGCTGCCAGAAGAGCTCGAGCGCTTCCTCTCGACCTTTCGCAGCACCGGGCGGTTCTTCTGGCCGCTGGGCTACCTGATCATCTTCGGCACCCTCGTCCTGCTCGCCAGGCGCTTCTCGCCCAACTGGGCCATGGCGCTGGCCCTGCTCCTCGTCTTTGCCCAGATCTTCGACGAGCAGCGCGGCTGGCGCGGCGCCTATATCGGCGAGGACCGCACCGGGACGAGCTTCCGCACCCCGCTCGCCAGCCCCGCCTGGGCCGCCCTCGCCCCGCACTATCAGCGGGTGCGCGGCCTGCCGGCCCGCAACGACGTGCCCGGCTGGCGCGATCTCACCTGGTTCGCCATGCAGCACCGCCTCGCCAGCGCCGCGGTCTATCTCGGCCGCACCGACCCCCGCACGGAGCGGTACTGGCTCGAACAGGGGCGCCTCGCCATGCGCTCGGGCGAACTCGACCCGGGCGCCATCTACTCGGTCACCCAGGACGTGGCGGAAATCCTCGTTGCCCACCTCCGCCCCGAGGACCTGCTGGCCCGCATCGACGGCCACATCGTCTTCGCGCGCGGCGGCAAGGCGCACCTTGCTGCCGCCGGTATCGCCCTCGAGCCCTATCGCGGACCGCGCGCCATACGACCCTGACGAGCGAGCCGGGCGAGGATCAGCGCGGCGGCCGGGCGCCCTGCCGCCGCCCGATCGGGAAGTAGGCGAGGCCGGCTTCCGCGACGGCGTCCGGCTCGTACATGTTGCGACCATCGAAGATCGCCTTGCGGCGCAGCGCACCGGCGAGCGCGGCGAAGTCGGGGGACCGGAAGGCCTTCCACTCGGTGACGATCACCAGCGCATCGGCGCCCTCGAGGGCGGCGAGCGCGTCGGCTTCGAAGCGCACCGCCTCGAAGCCGCCGGGGAACGGATCGAGATCCGCGGCGAGCACGCGCTGCGCCTCGGCGATGGCGACCGGGTCGTGCGCGACGATCCGGGCGCCGCGCGCCACCAGCTCGGCGATCAGCACCCGGCTCGGGGCGTCGCGCATGTCATCGGTGTTGGGCTTGAAGGCCAGCCCCCAGAGCGCGAAGGTCAGACCGCTCAGGTCGTCGCCGAAATGGTTGCGGATCTTGGCCCCGAGCACGCTCTTCTGCGCCTCGTTGGCCGCCTCCACCGCCTCGAGCACCCGCAGCGTCCGGCCGCTCTCGGCCGCGGTGTGCCTGAGCGCCCGGACATCCTTGGGAAAACAGCTGCCGCCATAGCCGGTGCCGGCGTACAGGAAGCTGTAGCCGATGCGCGGATCGGACCCGATGCCGTGCCGCACCGCCTCGATATCGGCGCCGAGGTCCTCGGCCAGGTTGGCGAGTTCGTTCATGAACGAGATGCGGGTCGCGAGCATGGCGTTGGCGGCGTACTTGGTGAATTCGGCGGAACGGACGTCCATCACCAGCACCCTGTCCTTCTGATGGTTGAACGGCGCGTAGAGCCGCTGCATCAGGGTCAGCGCCCGCTGCCCGCCGGCATCGTCGGCAGCACCAATGATGATCCGGTCGGGGCGGGTGAAATCGGCGATCGCCGCCCCCTCCTTGAGGAACTCCGGGTTGGAAACGACCGCATAGCCCGGCTGACCGAGCCGCCGGCGTTCCTCGGGGTCAGCCGAAAAGCCCCGCCGCACCAGTTCCTGCTCGAGCACCGCCGCCACCCTGTCGGCGGTCCCGACGGGAACCGTCGACTTGTTCACCACGACCTTGAAGCCGCTCATGGTGGCGCCGATGGCGCGTGCCGCCGCCAGCACGTATCTGAGATCGGCCGAGCCGTTCTCGTCGGGCGGCGTGCCGACAGCGATGAAGATGATCTCGCCATGCGCCACGCCATCGGCGGGCTCGGCGGTGAAGCGCAGGCGACCGGCCGACCGGTTCACCGCGATCAGGTTGTCGATGCCCGGTTCGAAGATCGGCACCCCGCCGCCGTTGAGCAGCGCCACCTTGCCCGTGTCGATATCGACGCCCACCACGTGGTTGCCGGTGTCGGCAAGGCAGGCCCCGGTCACCAGCCCGACATATCCAGAACCGAAAATACTGACTCGCATCAAATAGTCCTCAGTGCCGACAACAGGCTAATAGCCGCCCGGCCCCGCCCCTCCAAGTAGTGTTTTCGCAGCCGACCCCTGCACGATATCGATGATCAGACAAGGCGGAGCGACCCGCGTTGCGTACTGGCACTTATCCCGTGGGTTCGCTAGTTTGCTCGTGCAACACGGGAAGCGCCATGAAGATCACCGCCATCAAGCCGTATGCCGTCTGGGTCGGCATCCGCAACCAGCTCGTCGTCAAGGTGGAGACCGACGAAGGGGTCTTCGGCTGGGGCGAAAGCGGCCTGTCGGGCCGCGAGAAGGCCGTGGTGGGCGCCATCGAGCACTATGCACCGCTGGTGATCGGGCAGGATCCGTTCCAGATCGGCCGGATCTGGCAGGAACTCTATCGCAGCCAGTATTTCGAGGGCGGACGCGTCCTGCAGGCCGCCATCTCGGCCCTCGACATCGCGCTCTACGACATCAAGGGCAAGGCGCTCGGGGTGCCGGTCTACGACCTGCTCGGCGGCAAGCAGCGGGAGAGGATCCCGACCTTCGCCACCACCTCGGGCGAGCCGGGACCGGAAATGATCGAACAGGCGAAGATGCTGATCGAGAATGGCTGGACCGCCATGCGCCTGTCGCCGTCCGGCCACGGAGAAACCACCTACGAGCCGCGCGAGCACCTGGGCAAGACCGCCAAGTGGATGGTGAAGGCGCGCGAGGAACTGGGCGAGGACGTCGTGCTCGGCATCGACCTGCATCACCGGCTGTCGGTAGCCGAAGCGGCCAGCTTCTGCCAGAAGATGCCGTCGGGAACGCTCGACTTCCTCGAGGAGCCGATTCGCGACGAGACGCCGGAAGCCTACGAAGCCCTGCGCCGGCTCACCGACATCCCCTTCGCCATCGGCGAGGAATTTGCTTCGAAATGGCAGTTTCTGCCCTACATCGAGCGCGACATCCACCAGTTCAACCGGCTGGATGTGTGCAATGTCGGCGGCCTCACCGAGGCCATGAAGGTGGCCGGCTGGAGCGAGGCGCACTACGTCGACATGATGCCGCACAACCCGCTCGGCCCGATCTGCACGGCCGCCACCGTCCACTTCGCCGCCGCCGTCCCGAACTTTTCCTGGCTGGAAACCCGCTCGAGTCCGGCCGAGACCCATCTCGGGTTCGACAATTCCGAATTCTTCCCGGTCCAGCCCCGGCTGGAGCGGGCCCACTACCCGGTCAGTGATGCGCCGGGCCTAGGCGTGGAGGTCAACGAGGCCCTCATCGCCAGGCAGAGCTTCGCGTTCTGGCAGGCCCCGATGCTGCATCGGCGCGATGGATCCGTGACCAATTGGTAGCCGACAATGGGTTGACGCGGCGAGACGGCGACGCCAAGACTGCCAAGTGGACGCAGAATCGTCATGGTACGCGTTAGCGGCCGCGACGACCCTATAGTGCTGCCTCCAGCCATTTGCTTGTGCGAGGGTCTGCGAAGTGACCGACTTTTTTGAGCCCGCCGGGCGCGGCGTGCAGCATGCGAGCCTGCGTGCTGCCAATCGCCGCGCCGTGCTGACGACCATTACCTTCAGTCCCGGCATCTCGAATGCCGATATTTCGAGACGGACCGGGCTCGCCCCCCAGACCGCCTCGGCGATCGTATCAGAACTCGAGGCGGAAGACCTGGTGTATCGCGGCGAGGTGCTGCGCGGCCGCCGCGGCCAGCCGGCGACGCCGCTGTTCCTCAACTACGGCAGCGCCTACGCCTTTGGCGTCGAGGTAGGCTGGCGGCACCTCGACATCCTGCTCATCAACCTGGGCAGCCGGCACATCGATCGCTATCGACGCGACTACGCCTACCCGGACGCCACAACCATCGTCGCCGAGGTGGCGGACAGCATCGGCGCCATGATGGAGCGGCTCGATCCCGCCAGGCGCCATCGCGTCGTGGGCATCGGCCTTGCGACCCCGTCGACCCTGGCGCGCAATGTCGAGCTGCTCGGCGACCTGCCGGAGCAGTCGGGGGCCTGGGGAAAGCTGGACCTGCGGGCGGCGATCGAGGAGCGCACGGGCCTGACCACCCAGAGCTACAATGACGGCAACGCCGCCTGCTGGGCCCAGCTGGTCACCACGCCGCCGCCGCGGCCGGCCAATTTCGCCTACCTGTTCGTGGGTACATTCCTGGGCGCCGGCGTGGTGTCGCAGCACACGCTGTGGGAGGGCCCGACCGGCAACTCGGCCAACCTTGGGTCCATGCTGGTCACCGGTCCTGGCGGCACCCGGCAGTTCGGCCACGAGATCGCCTCGATCTACGCGCTGGGCAAGCGCCTCAAGGCGGCGGGGCTGCCGGCGCCGACCGGCAACCCGCGCGACTGGCCCTGGCAGCAATGGGAACCGCACCTTTCGGCCTGGATCGCCGAGGCGGGTGCGGCTCTTGCAGAGATCGTGCTCAACGCCGCCGCGGTGATCGAAGTCGACAGGGCGATCATCGACGGGGTGCTGCCGCGCCCGCTGCTCGACCAGTTGATCACGGAAACCACGGCAGCCATGTCAACGTTACCATGGCTCACCTTCGATCATCCGGGGGTGTTCGCCGGGCATCTGGGAGCAGATGCGGCGCCGGTGGGTGCCGGGCAGTTGCCGTTGTTCAAGAAGTACTTCTCGCGTGACCTGGCCGACATGCTGCCGTGACGCGGCCGGCAGCGCCGCGCCTCAGGCGGGAGCGGCCCAAGGCAGGGTCAGCGCCCACCCTGCCTTGCCCGCCATCTGCGTGAGAGTGGCGTAAAGGTCGTCGACCGAGACCAGCACATGATCGAACCAGACCCGATGCACCGTGTCGCCCTCGAGCAGGTCCACGCCCTCG
>NZ_JAYRYM010000166.1:0-8521 GCF_041917035.1 Devosia sp.
CGGACAACATCCGGGTATGGCGGGGCCGGATAACTGCCAAAACGGGCAGGTCGGCTTGCCCTTTACCCCCGAGAGCCTATTTAATTCGGGGAATCATGCTCGCCGCCCGGATGGGGGCCGGCCGGATTGCTACACGGGGTGCGCGCGGACCTTTCCTCCCGTTCGGCGCGCCCAGGAAAGGACCAGTTATGTCGGACGTTACCCCAGGCGGCGCCGGATTCGATCGCGATCGGGTTTACCCGGTGCTGCCGCTGCGCGATATCGTAGTGTTTCCCGGCATGATCGTGCCCCTGTTCGTGGGGCGCGAGAAGTCGGTGAAGGCGCTCGAAGAGGTCATGCGCGACGACAAACACATCCTCGTCGTCACCCAGAAGAACGCCCAGGACGACGACCCGGCTCCCGAGGAGATCTACGCCACCGGCACGATTGCCTCGGTGCTGCAGTTGCTCAAGCTGCCGGACGGAACGGTCAAGGTGCTGGTCGAAGGGCTGCGTCGCGCCAAAATCGACAAGTACCTGCAGACGGTCGACTATTTCGAGGCGGAAGCCACGGCGCTGCCCGAGCCCGAGGAGGACGAGACCGAGCTCGAGGCGCTGGCGCGCTCGACGCAGACCGAGTTCGAGAGCTACGTCAAGCTGAACAAGAAGATCTCGGCGGAGGTGGTCAACGCCGTCGGCCAGATCACCAACCACTCCAAGCTTGCGGACACGGTGGCCAGCCACCTGGTCATCAAGATCGAGCAGAAGGAAGACCTGCTCGGCACGGTTTCGGTGGCGGAACGGCTGCAGAAGATCCTCGGCCTGATGGAGGGCGAGATCGGCGTGCTGCAGGTGGAAAAGCGCATCCGCTCCCGCGTCAAGCGGCAGATGGAGAAGACGCAGCGCGAGTACTATCTCAACGAGCAGATGAAGGCGATCCAGCGCGAGCTGGGCGACGGCGAGGAAGGCAGCAACGAGCTGACCGAGCTCGAAGACAAGATCAAGAAGACCAAGCTAAGCAAGGAGGCCCGGACCAAGGCCGAGGCGGAGCTCAAGAAGCTCAAGACAATGAGCCCGATGTCGGCAGAAGCGACGGTGGTGCGCAACTACCTCGACTGGCTGCTGACACTGCCCTGGGGCAAGAAGAGCAAGGTCAAGCGCGACCTGGTGTTCGCCGAGAGAGTGCTGGACGAGGACCACTACGGCCTCGAGAAGGTCAAGGAGCGCATCCTCGAGTACCTGGCGGTGCAGAGCCGCACCGGCAAGCTCAAGGGGCCGATCCTCTGCCTCGTCGGCCCGCCGGGCGTCGGCAAGACCTCGCTGGGCAAATCGATTGCCAAGGCGACCGGGCGCGAGTTCGTGCGCATGGCGCTGGGCGGAGTGCGGGACGAGGCGGAAATCCGCGGCCATCGCCGGACCTATATCGGCTCGATGCCGGGCAAGGTGATCCAGTCGCTGAAGAAGGCGGGCAAGTCCAATCCGCTGTTCCTGCTCGACGAGATCGACAAGATGGGCCAGGACTTCCGCGGCGATCCCAGCTCGGCGCTGCTCGAAGTGCTCGACCCCGAGCAGAACCACACCTTCGCGGACCACTATCTCGAGGTGGACTACGACCTGAGCGACGTGATGTTCGTCACGACGTCGAACACGCTCAACATCCCGGGCCCGCTGATGGACCGGATGGAGATCATCCGGCTCTCGGGCTACACCGAGGACGAGAAGTTCGAGATCGCCCGGCGCCACCTCATCCCCGAGACGCTGAAGGAGAACGGGCTGCAGCCCAAGGAGTTCATCATCGGCGATCCCGAGCTGATGGCGGTGATCCGCGACTACACGCGGGAAGCCGGCGTGCGCAACCTCAAGCGCGAGATCTCCAAGCTGATGCGCAAGGCCGTGCGGGACATCATGACCAAGAAGGTCATGAAGGTCACGATCACGCCGGCACTGCTCGAGGAGTATCTCGGCCCCGCCTTCTTCCGGAACGACAAGCTCGACGCGGAACCGCAGGTCGGGTCGGTGACCGGGCTGGCCTGGACGTCGGTGGGGGGCGAAATCCTCACCATCGAAGGGGTGATGACGCACGGCAAGGGCCGCATGACCGTCACCGGCAACCTCAAGGAGGTGATGAAGGAATCCATCACCGCCGCCTCGGGTTACGTCCGGTCGCGCTCGGTGGAACTGGGCATCAAGCCGCCGCTCTTCGACAGCCGCGACATCCACCTGCACGTGCCGGAAGGCGCGACGCCCAAGGACGGACCGTCGGCGGGCATCGCGATGGCCACGGCGATCGTCTCGCTGATGACCGGCATTCCGGTCCGGCACGACGTGGCGATGACCGGCGAGGTGACGCTCAGGGGCAGGGTGCTGCCGATCGGCGGGCTGAAGGAGAAGCTGCTCGCGGCGCTCCGCTCGGGCATCAAGACGGTGCTCATTCCCGAGGAGAACACCCGTGATCTCAAGGAGATCCCGGAGAATGTCACCAAGGGCGTCGAGATCATCCCGGTGAGCCGGATGGACGAGGTGCTGAGCCGCGCCCTGGTCCGGCAGCCCGAGCCGATCGAATGGAAGTTCGACGAGGACAAGCCGCCGGTCGTGCCGGCGATCGAGCCGGTGGCCGACGCGGACGAGGCGACCAGCGGCCTGCCGCACTGAGCCAGCTGCACTGGACGACGTCGACGGCGCCCCTTCGGGCGCCGTTTGCGTTTGTGCCGACAGGAGCGACGGCGCACAGGGGGACAACACCTCCGCCGCATTTCCGCCGGATTTGTCCTGTTCAATAATACCTTGAAAATAAAGCAATTTCTTGCCCTCGCCGCCACTTTCCGGTCACGATGCTGAACGGGTTTGTCCGCGCCGGCGGGGACCGGATTGTGGTTTGTACAGCACGCCCGGGGACTTCTTCGGGGTAATCACCGTCTGCCGGGACGGCGCCCGGCCGGGCGTCGCGAACGGCCGAAGCGGTCGCGGCGCGGAGCACGGGACCGAGGCGGCCCGGCTCGGGTTCCGGTCGTCGCAAATCCGTCACCCTAGGCGTCTATGCAGCGGCCTGCCGAGACGCGGAGCCGGGGAATGGACGACAGGGTAGCGCGGGGTCACGCCGAGCTGGACGGTGACGTCTGTCTGGCCAATGCACGGGTGGTGCTGCGCGACGAGGTGGTCACCGGAGACCTCCATCTGCGTGATGGGCAGATCGCGGCGCTGGGCTCGGCCGGTGGCACCCGCCTCGACATGGACGGCGACTACCTGATTCCGGGGCTGGTGGACCTCCACACGGACAATATCGAGCACCATTTCCACCCGCGTCCCGGGGTTCGCTGGCCTTCGGCCATCGGCGCGGTGATGGCGCATGACTGGCAGATGCTGGGCAGCGGCATCACCACGGTGCTCGACTCGCTGTCGATCGGCGACTACGACACCGGCGGGGCACGGACCGCGATGCTCAACGCCGCCATCGGCGGCATCGACGCGGCGCGCGCCGCGGGACTGCTGAAGGCCGAGCACTTCTTCCACTTCCGCTGCGAGCTCTCCGACCCGGGCCTGCTGCCGATCCTCAGGTCGCATGTCGACAATCCGCACCTGCGGCTGCTGTCGCTGATGGACCATACGCCGGGCCAGCGGCAGTGGCACGACATCGCCCTGTACCGGGCGTTCCGGCGCAAGAAGAACAATCAGGTCTGGACCGATTCCGAGTTCGCCATCTACCTCGCCGAGCGACAGGCCGACCAGGCGACGCACGTCCCCGAGGCGCGGGCATACGTGGTCGGCGCAGCCCGGGGCCGCGGCATCCATCTCGCCAGCCACGACGACACCAGCCTAGCCGACGTCGATCAATCCGCCGCCGACGGCATCGGCCTGGCGGAATTTCCCACGACGCTGGCCGCGGCGCGCCGCGCCCGGGAACTGGGCCAGCGCGTCGCCATGGGTTCCCCCAACGTGGTGCTGGGCGGGTCGCACTCGGGCAATGTCGGGGCACTGGACCTCGCCCGGGCGGGCCTGCTCGACGTGCTGACATCCGACTACGTCCCGGCCAGCCTGCTGCAGGCCGCCTTCATCCTCGCCGAGGTCAGCGGCGACTTGCCGGGCGCGATCGGGACGGTGACGGCAGCCCCCGCAGCGATCGCCGGGCTCGGCGACCGGGGCCGGATCGCACCCGGTCTGCGGGCCGACCTGCTCCGCGTCCGCGTCGTCGACGGCATGCCGGTCGTGCGCGGCATCTGGGTGGGTGGCCGACGCTACCTCTAGCGCGCCGACCCCGACCCGACGCGGTGCCGGCAAGTGCCGTCGGTCGGTTTGCAGGCCGGGATAACGCCGTTGTCGCTACCCAAGCGACTGGCCCATTTGCTAGACCTTCTGGACAGCCGATTCGCCGCGATCCCGGGGGCAAGCTCAAGGCATGGCACCATTGCCGCTCGACGAGGACAACTACCCGACGCCGCTCCTCGACCGACCGCGCGGCACGTCCGGCATCTGGCGCGTCGTGGCGCTGGCCGGCTTCTTCATCCTGGTGGCGGTGCTGGTTTCGTTCTTCGGCGACCTGATCCCGGCCGACCTGGTCATCGTCTTCCTCGGCCTGCTGGCGGTCGTCGGCGTGTTCAGCCTGTTCGGGGTGGCGGCCGGGCTGGTCCGATTCGGCGCCGGGGAGGACGGCAATTCGCTGCCGCGGGCCATCGTCGACAGCCTGCCTTCGGGTGCGCTGGTGACCGACCGGGACGGCAAGATCTCGTACGTCAACGCCCAGTACGGCGAGTTCCCGGGGGGCATCACCGATGGGGTGCCGGTCTCGGTGCCGCGGCTGTTCGCCGGCCAGCCCGAGGCCGCGGAGGCAATCTACCGCCTGGCGCGGGCCGCCCGGGACGGTCGGCCGGCCAGCGAGGACGTGCGGATCGTCGGCGGCCTCGGCGGTTCGCTCGGCGGGTCGTCAAAGCCGTTCTGGTACCGCATCGGGGTGCGCGCCCTGCCGGAACTGGACAGCAAGGGCAAACCCCTGGTGCTGTGGAGCGTCGAGGACATCACCCGCGACCGCGAGCGGCAGGACAACGCATTCCTCGAACTGCAGCGCGCCATCGACTACCTGGACCATGCCCCCGCCGGCTTCTTTTCGGCCGACGCAGAGGGACGCATCCAGTACCTGAACTCGACACTGGCCGACTGGCTGGGCTACGACCTGGCCGAGTTCGAGGCGGATGCCATCCGCCTCGACGATATCGTGCGCGGCGACGGGGCGAGCCTATTGATGCGCGGCCGCTCGGACGGCGAAATCCGAACCGAGATCATCGATATCGACCTCGTGCGCCGAAATGGAACGAGCTTCCCGGTGCGGCTGATGCATCGGGCCGCCCGCCTCGCCGACGGAGAGCTGGGGGAGACCCGCACGCTGGTCCTCGACCGGCGTCACGGCGCCGACAAGGAGGAGGCCCTCAGGGCCTCCGAGGTCCGCTTCTCGCGGTTCTTCAACGATACCCCGTTCGCCATCGCGACGCTGGACAGCACCGGGCGGATCATCCGCACCAACGCACCGTTCAGCCGCATCTTCGGCTGGTCCGGCGGCGAACAGAGCATCGACATGCAGCCCATGGAGGAACTGATCTCCGAGGGCAGCCGGGAGGCGCTGGCGCGGGCCATCGTCGCCGCGGTGAACGAGAAGTCCGAGATCGAGCCGATCGATGCGGGTCTGGTGCGCGGCGGCGACCACGCGGTGCGCCTGTACGTATCCGGCTCCGAAGAGGTGGCGGGTTCACCCGAACGGGTCAATGTCTACGCCCTCGACATGACGGAACAGCGCAAGCTCGAGGCGCAGTTCGCGCAGGGCCAGAAGATGCAGGCCGTCGGCCAGCTGGCGGGCGGCGTGGCGCACGACTTCAACAACGTGCTGACGGCGATCATCGGCTTTGCCGACCTGCTGCTGCTCAAGCACAAGCCGGGCGACCCTTCGTTCGCCGACCTGATGTCGATCAAGAACAGCGCCAACCGCGCCGCCGGACTGACACGGCAGCTGCTGGCCTTCTCGCGCCGGCAGACGCTGCGTCCGCAGGTGCTCGAAATCCCGGGCCATATCGACGACCTGACCGTGCTGCTGAAGCGCCTGATCGGCGAGCAGATCACGCTCGGGGTGGAGCACGACTCGCCGGTGTGGCCGGTCAAGGCGGACCTGGTCCAGCTCGAGCAGGTGGTGGTCAACCTCGTCGTCAACGCCCGGGACGCCATGCCCAATGGCGGCACGATCACGCTGCGCACGCGCAATGTCACCGAGGCGGAGTCGAGCGGCTTCAGCTACACCGGCATGCCGGCCGCCGACTACGTGCTGATCGAGGTGGAGGATACCGGCACCGGCATGCCCCCGGAAATCCTCGAAAAGATCTTCGAGCCGTTCTTTTCGACCAAGGAGCTGGGCAAGGGCACCGGACTGGGGCTCTCGACGGTCTACGGCATCATCAAGCAGACCGGCGGCTTCATCTACCCGGTGTCGGTGGTCGGCAAGGGCACGACCTTCCGTATCTTCCTGCCGCGGCACATCCCGGTGGAGAACGAGGCGCCGGTCAAGCAGGTCGCCGCCGCTGCCGTCAAGGATCTGACCGGCCACGAGCGCATCCTGATCGTCGAGGACGAGGACAGCGTCCGCGCGTTCTCGGCGCGCGCCCTCAGGGCCACCGGCTACGAGGTGTTCGAGGCCGATTCGGGGGACGAGGCGCTGGATGTGCTGGATGAGCTCGAGTACCGGATCGACCTGATGATCTCCGACGTCGTCATGCCGGAGATGGACGGCCCGACGCTGCTCACCAAGGTGCGCGAGCGCATGCCGACCCTCAAGGTGATCTTCGTTTCCGGCTACGCCGAGGAGAGCGTCCGGCAGGATATCGCGGACAACCAGAGCGTCGAGTTCCTGCCCAAACCGTACTCGCTCGACCAGATCAATTCCAAGGTCAAGGACGTGCTGGGCAAGGTCGGCAAGGACGTGCAGTAGCGTTTGCGCGCGACGCGGCCTATATGGCGAGGATGGACACCAGCCCCGCCAAGCTCGACCAGTTTCTCGCCGCCATCGAGGCGGCCGTTGCCGACGGCAGCTTCGTGCGGCTGGCGCTGCGGCTGCCGTTCGGCACCGACGAGACGCTGAAGAGCGTCGACGTCAAGCCCGCCACCATCCGGGGCGACCTGAAGCTCAGCTTCACCGCCCATCACCAGACGCGCGACCTGGTGCAGAACCACCCCCCGGCCGGCGCCATGGGGCAGTTGAAGCGCCTGCTGGAAAAGGATTTCCACCAGGCCTTCCTCTTCACCACCGCGCTCGACCTGCAATATGACGCGCAGGGCCGCGTCCCGCGCCTGAAGCAGACCCCGCCCACCAGCAAAGCCGCTGCCGCGCTGACCCACGATCGCCAGAAGGCCCGCCCGATCCCCGCGGCCGGCCGCGCGTGGCTCAGCGAACTCGGCGTCACCGACGCCGAAGGCCAGGTGCTGAAGACCGCCGGCGACAAGTTCCGGCAGATCAACCGCTATGTCGAAATCCTCGGCCCGCTGCTGAAATCCATCCCGGCCGACCGGCTGCACCGCGTCCTCGACATGGGTGCCGGCAAGGGCTACCTCACCTTCGCCGTGGCCGACTATCTCGCCTCAACCCTCGGCAGCGACGCCAAGGTCACCGGCGTCGAGCTCCGCCCCGATCTGGTGACGCTGTGCAATGGCATCGCCGACAGGGCCGGCCTCGGCAATCTCGATTTCGCCGCCGGCAGCATCGCCGAACATGACGCGACCGGCGCCGACGTGCTGATTGCGCTCCACGCCTGCGACACCGCCACCGACGATGCCATCGCCAAGGGGATCGCCGCGGGGGCAAGCCTGATCGTCGTGGCGCCGTGCTGCCACAAGCAGATCCGGCGCGAGATGGAAACGGCCAACCGCACGACCGAGCTCGATTTCGTCACCCGCCACGGCATCTTCCTCGAGCGGGAAGCCGAGATGGTCACCGACGCCATGCGCGCCATGATCCTCGAGTATTTCGGCTACGCGACCAGGGTGTTCGAATTCGTCTCGGACGTGCACACGCCCAAGAATGTGCTGATCGTGGCGGAAAGGAGCCGGCGGGGACGGGACCCGGCCCAGCTCGACAAGCTCAGGGCCGCCAAGGACTTCTTCGGCATCCGCCGGCACTACCTCGAGACGGCGACGGGGCTGTAGGTACTCGAAGAGCTCGCTGTGCGTGCCGATGCGAACGAAGACCAGTGTTTGCTCGTCTGCTCGGTAGATCAGGAGGAAGTCGCCTCCGACATGGCATTCCCGGTGGTTGGCCCATTGGCCTTTCAAGGAATGGTCGCTCCACTCGGCGCCCAGAGGAGCATCGTCTGCGATGAGGAGGAGCATCACCTGCTTGAGGCGAGCCAGATCATGCCGACCCGGACGGGTCAGTCGCTCCCAGTCCTTCTGGAACTTGCGCGCTTAGGCGAACGGGCGTGGAAGCGATGTCCGCCTGCTACTCTGACTTCTTGTCGAGGGCATCGAACATCTCTTCCGGGGTCGAGAAGCGTGTCCGCATGTTGGCCGCGATCTCC
>NZ_JAYRYM010000167.1:0-8301 GCF_041917035.1 Devosia sp.
GCCGCGCCTCAGGCGGGAGCGGCCCAAGGCAGGGTCAGCGCCCACCCTGCCTTGCCCGCCATCTGCGTGAGAGTGGCGTAAAGGTCGTCGACCGAGACCAGCACATGATCGAACCAGACCCGATGCGCCGTGTCGCCCTCGAGCAGGTCCACGCCCTCGGGGTCGATGCCGACGAGCGTCCACCGGGCCTTGCGGGCCGGCGCCGGGGACTGCGCCAGGAGAGCCACCGCCTCGGCGTGGAACGCGTTGAGGTGCGCCAGCAGGCCTGGCTCGGCCGCGACGATCCCGGGGCTGGGAGTCGCCGCGGCCAGCAGATCGGCGCCCGTCAGCACGAAGGCCCGGCCGAAGCCGGCATTGAAGGAGGCGCGCCGCGGCTCCAGACGGAAATAGCGGAAGTCGGGCAGGCCCGAGTAGAGCTGCGCCTTCTGCTGGTGCGCGAGGTAGCGCGCATCGAGCCGGGCGTGATCGGCGCTGTCGCGCTCGATCTCGCCGGCCGCGCAGACGACGGAGAGGCGCGCGTGGGCGAGGGGATCGCCCTTGCCGGGCGCACCGATCAGCAGCGAGCAGCGCGGCTCGGCAAGCAGCGCCCCGGTATGCGCCGCCAGCCGCGAGGTCAGGATCACCGGGGCGCCGTCGACATCGGTCGTCATGCCGACCCGCGTGCACAACGGCCAGCCCGTGACCGGTTCCGCCGTCGCGAGCGCCGCATGACGGGCGGTGCGCACCATCGTCTTCGCATCGCGGACGACCTGATCGGTCGTCGGCTGCAGCAGGGGCTGGCGCGCGTCGTCACTGGCCATCGGCAACTCCCATCGATGCCCCTTCGTCTAGCAGAGGTGACCCGGGTCGACCAAGTCGCCTGCGCCGGGGGACGCGTCGTCGGGCGACACCCCGCTCCGGCGCCCGGCCGGCGCCTGCCGTCCGACTTTGGTCGAAGCCCGTACCAGCTGCACGGCATTTTTCTGCACACGTTCCATGCGATGGAACGAACCCGCGTAGCCTTGCGCCTCCCGCAGTGTCAGATTTCGATGGAATTGTGAAACCCGCTTGTCGATCGCTCAAGCCTTATGCAGATGTGGCGTTTGCTGAAGTTGTCATCATCCCGCATCGTGGAACGACCGGGCGGCGCCGCCCGCCCGTCGACGCCGCAGGCCACAGCGGTTCGAGCGAACGATCCGATCGTCCAGGACCAGAGGAAGGACCAACTGCAAATGTCGAAAGTCACTGCATTGCGGCCACGGCTCGGCGCCATTGCCGCCGCCGCCATCATGCTCGCCGCCCTTGGTGGCGCCGAAGCGCTCGCCGCCTCGCCGCGGGCGGCGGAGAACAAGATGATCCTCGTCGCCCGCCAGGACCCGGGCACGCTGGACTACGTCACCTCCAACCTCACCGCGCTGCGCCTGTGGATCCCGTCCAACGTGGTCGAGCCGCTGGTCTATTTCGAAAAGGACGGCACGGTGACGCCGGGCGTCGCCGAGAGCTGGACGATCAGCGACGACAAGCTGACCTACACCTTCACCATCCGTGCCGCCAAGTTCTCGAACGGCGCGCCGCTGACGGTCGAGGACGTCGTCTATTCGCTCAACACCATGAAATCGAGCCCGGTGCTGCAGAACTCGGCGGCCTATAACGCCGTGACCGCGATCGAGAAGGTCGACGACAAGACCGTCAAGGTGACGCTGTCGCGTCCGAGCCAGGCCTTCTGGGCCGGCATGGGCTCGACCGCCGGCCTGATCCAGCCCGAGGCGGCGGCCGGCAGCATCGCCACCGACCCGATCGGCACCGGCCCCTACAAGCTGGTCAAGTATACCACCAACAGCGCCTTCGAGTTCACCGCCAATCCGGAATACTGGGGCCCCGCCCCGGCGATCAAGGACGTCACCGTCCGCATCGTCACCGACGGCACGGCCGGCCTCAACGCGCTCGAAGCGGGCGAAGTCGACGCCATCCCGGTCAACACCATCGACCTGTGGGAACAGCTGGTGAAGCGTGAGTTCGACAAGAAGTTCACGCTCGTCACCTACCCGCAGATCGGCGAGCCGACCTATGCGGTGATCAACCAGAAGATCGACCCCGAGCTGCGCCAGGCGATTGCCAGGACGCTCGACCGGCAGGCCTACAACGACGCCTTCGGCGCCGCGTGGGGGGCCGAGAACACCTGCACCTTCGCCCTGCCCAACCAGCCCTGGTACGAGCCGGCGAGCCCCGAGAGCTGCCCCTATCCGTACGACCTGGAAGGGGCCATGAAGACCATCGCGGAGAAGGGCTTCAACACCCTGCCGCTGGAGTACGCCTCGCTCAGCGACGTGCCCGACCTGTCGCTGCCGGCCGACATCATGGTGCCGACGCTGCAGGCCGCCGGCCTCAACGTCACCCGCAACGCCATCGACCTCGCCCGCTACAGCCAGCTGATCTTCCAGGGTCGCCCGCCGCAGTTCGACATCACCGTGATGTCGGGCGACGCCGAGCCCGGCCAGTGGTCGTGCCCGACGCCGGACAAGGCCGGCTGGTCGACCTATTGCAGCGCCGAGTACACCGAGGCGCTGTCGCAGGCCGACGTCGCGACCAGCAACGAGGAGTACCTGGCGCTGATGAAGAAGGCCGCCGATATCCTGCGCAAGGACGCCGTCATCGTGCCGCTGATCGCCAAGAAGGGCGTCGGACTGTTCGACGCCGACCTCAAGGGCTTCACCGAGCCCAAGGTCGCCGTGGCAGTCGAACTGCGCGCGCTGCACTGGTAAGCTAGTTCCTCCCAAGGAAACGGCCGCCGACCCTCCGGGGCCGGCGGCCGTACCGACCCGACCCGGAGCGGAGCCGAATGGCGATCTATGTGCTGCGCAAGCTGGCGTTCTTTCTCGGCGCCGTTTTCGTGGCGTCGCTGGCCATCTTCCTGCTCATTCGCGGCGCCGGCGGCAATGTCGCCGCCATCGTCCTCGGCAAGGACGCCACCGCGGACGCCATCAATGCCCTCGCCCACACCTACGGCCTCGACCGGCCCCTGCCGGTCCAGTATGTCGACTGGATCGTCGGCATGCTGACCGGCGATCTCGGGCAATCCTTCCGCACCAAGGAATTCGTAGCCGACCTCGTCACCGACCGGCTGTCGGTTTCGGTGCCCCTGGCGCTCTCGGGCCTGCTGTTCGGCCTTGCCATCGCCATCCCGGTCGGCACCTACGCGGCGCGCAATGTCGGCAAGCCCTCGGGCGCCGCGCTGGCGCTGCTCAGCCAGATCGGTGTCGCGGTGCCGGTGTTCTGGGCCGGCATCCTGCTCTCGGTGCTGTTCGGGGTGAGGCTGGGCTGGCTGCCGACCGGCGGCTGGACCGACTGGACCGTCGACCCGGTCGCCTCGATCCGCTCGCTGGTGCTGCCGGTGCTGTCGCTGGGCCTGATCATGGCGGCCGTGCTGATCCGCTACATCCGCTCGGCCGTGCTCGACGTGATGAACCAGGACTATGTGCGCACCGCCCGCGCCGTCGGCATGACCCGCACCCAGGCGCTGCTGCAGGTCGGGCTGCGCAACGCGCTCCTGCCCATCGTCACCGTGGTCGGCCTGCAGATCGCCGAACTGATCGGCGGCACAGTGATCATCGAAATGGTGTTCTCGCTGCCCGGCCTGTCGCGCATGATCCTCGCCAATGTCGCGGCCCGCGAGGTGATCGTGGTGCAATCGACGGTGATGCTGATCATCGTCTTCGTGATCTTCGTCAACTTCGTCGTCGACCTGCTCTACGGCCTGCTCGACCCCCGCATCCGCAATGCCGCCTGAGGCCGGACCGATGCGCACCACCCACCCAGCCGGCACTCTGCCGACCCGCCCGAGGCGGCGGCTGGCCATCAACGCCTCGCTCGCCGTCGGCATCGTGCTGACCATCGGATTCCTGGTCGTCGCCCTCGTCTCGTTCTTCTGGCTGCCCTCCAACCCCAACATCCCGGTGATCAGGGACCGGCTGCTGCCACCCGGCACGGCGGGCCACCTGCTCGGCACCGACGTGCTCGGCCGCGACGTCATCGCGCAACTGATGGTGGGCTCGCGCACCTCGATCCTCGTGGGCGCCGGCGGCGCCTCGATCGCGCTGCTCCTCGGCACCATCACCGGGCTGGCGGCGGCGGCCTACGGCAAGCTCGCCGACGAGGCCATTTCGCGCGGCGCCGACATCATGCTGTCGATCCCCGGCATGGTGACGGCGCTGGTCCTCGCCGCCACCATGGGCTCGGGCGCGCTGACCACCATCCTCGCGCTCTCGGCCTTCTTCACCCCCTCGTTCACCCGCGTCATCCGTTCGGCGGCGCTGAGCGTGCTGCAGGAGGACTTCATCACCGCCGCGCGACTCTACGGGCGCGGTACGCTGTTCATCCTTGCCCGGCACGTGCTGCCCAACATCGCCGGCGTGATGATCGTGCAGTTCACCCTCTACTTCGCCGCCGGCATCCTCACCGAGGCGGGCCTCTCCTATCTCGGCGTCGGCGTCACCCGGCCGCAGATCTCCTGGGGGATGATGCTGAACGAGGCGCAACAGCAGGTCGGCATTTCCTCGCCCCTCGCCATCTGGCCGGGCCTCGCCATCGTCTTCGTCGTGCTGGGCCTCAACCTGCTCGGCGACGGCTTGCGCGACGTGCTCGACCCCAAGCTGAAGCGGAGGAGCGCGTGAACGCCGCCGCCAACGCCCTCGAGGTCCGCGACCTCGTCGTCACCAACGGCGAGGTGACCGCCGTGCGCGGCGTCTCCTTCACCATCCCGGCCGGCGGCCGCATGGGCCTCGTCGGTGAATCCGGCTCGGGCAAGTCGATGACGGCGCTGGCCCTGATGGGGCTCTTGCCGATGGGCTGGGGGGCGCGCGGCAATGTGCTGCACGACGGCGTCGACCTCGTGCAGCAGACCGACAGGGCCCTCTCCAGCCGTCGCGGCCGGACGCTCTCGATGGTCTTCCAGGACCCGCTCTCCTCGCTCAACCCGGTGCGCCGCGTCGGCGAGCAGATCGCCTGGGTGATCCGCCGCCATACCGGCGCCGACCGGCGCGAGGCGGAGCGGCAGACGCTCGACCTGGTGCGGCAGATGAAGCTGCCGCGGCCCGAGCAGATCGTGCGCGCCTATCCGCACGAGATCTCCGGCGGGCAGCGCCAGCGCATCATGATCGCCATGGCGCTGGCCTGCTACCCGCAGCTGATCATCGCCGACGAGCCGACCACCGCGCTCGACGTGACGGTGCAGAAGCAGGTGCTGCGCCTGCTAAACGCCGCCGTCAGGGAGCGCAACTCGGCGCTGCTGATGATCACCCACGACCTGCCGGTGATCGCCGCCATGTGCGACACGGTGGCCGTGATGTATGCCGGCCGCATCGTCGAGACGGGACCGGTCGGCGAGGTGTTCCGCACCCCCCGCCACCACTATACGCGCGGCCTGCTGGAGAGCCAGCCGACCATGGACAACATCGCGCTCGACGGCTCCTCCCGGCTGGTCTCGATCCCCGGCATGGTGCCGCCGCTCCACAGCCTGCCCACCGGCTGCGCCTTCCATCCGCGCTGTCCGGCGGCGACCGACACCTGCCGCGCCGCCATGCCGGAACTGGCCGGGGCCGGCCGCAGCGCGGCCTGCTGGCATCCCGTCGCGGCTCCCGCCGAGGTTTCGCCGTGAGCGCAGCGACACCGATCCTTGCGCTCAAGGCCGTGAGTCAGACCTACCGGCTGGCCCGCCAGTCCCTGTTTGCCCCCCGCCCGACCCTGACCGTGCTCGACGGCATCGACTTCGATGTCCGGGCCGGAGAAGCGGTGGGCCTCGTCGGCGAATCCGGCTCGGGCAAGACCACCCTGACCCGCATGCTGACCGGGGTCGAGCGCCCGCGCGGGGGCGAGGTGCTGTTCGACGGTGCAGACGTGTGGGCCATGGACGCGCCGGCCAGGGCCGGCTTCCGCCGCGCCGTGCAGATGGTGCTGCAGAACCCGCGCTCCTCGCTCGATCCGCGCATGCGCGTCGGCACCTCGCTGCTCGAGCCGCTCAGGAGCCTCAGGATCGGCGGCGACCACCTGGCGCGGATCCACGAGGTGCTCGACCAGGTGGGCCTGAGCCGCAGTGCACTCGAGCGCTTCCCGCACGAATTCTCCGGCGGGCAATTGCAGCGCATCGCCATCGCCCGGGCGCTGATGCCGAACCCGCGGGTCCTGATCGCCGACGAGCCGGTCTCGGCCCTCGACGTCTCGATCCAGGCGCAGGTGCTGAACCTGCTCAAGGACCTGGTGCGCGACCTCGGGTTGGGGCTGGTATTCATCGCCCACGACCTGTCCGTCGTGGCCTATACGACGAGCCGGGTCTCGGTAATGTCGTCCGGCCGCATCGTCGAGGTCGGGCGACCGCTCGACCTGTTCACCGCCCCCAGGGCCGAAGCCACCCAATCCCTGGTCGGCGCGGTGCTGCGGGTCGAGACCGGCCTCGCCGGCAACGCCCTGGATTGAGCAAGATGACCCCACCTGCCGTCGCCATCACCGGCTCCACCCACGGCATCGGCTACGCCATTGCCGAGGCCTTCGCCCGCGCCGGGGCACGCCTCGTGATCAATTCGCACCTGCCCGACGAGGGGGCGGCGGAGCGGCTCGGCCGACTGACCGAATGCCATTTCATCAGGGCCGACCTCGCCACCGTCGCCGGCGCGCAGGGCTTCGTCGCCGCCGCCCGCGACAAGCTCGGGCCGCTCGATACGCTGGTCAACAATGCCGGCAGCTTCTTCGACGCCGCCTTCGACGAGTTGACCGAGGCGGTGTTCGACCGGACGTTCGCGCTCAACGTCAAGGGCTACCTCTTCGCCGCGCAGGCCTTTGCGCGGCAGGTCGCGCCGGGCCGGGAGAATGCCTCGATCATCTGCGTGGGATCGACCAATTCCATGGCCGCCGAGAAGAACAGCGTCGTCTACGACACCTCCAAGGGCGCCGTGCTGATGCTGGTGAAATCTCTGGCCGTGACGCTGGCCGAACGCGGCATCCGCGTCAACGGCCTGGGGCCCGGGATCGTCGAGACGCCGCTCACGGCGGCGGGGCTGGCGGCACCGGGGGTAAGGAAGGCACTCGAACGGCAGATCCCGCTCGGACGGGTCGGGCGGCCGGACGATATCGGCGGCGCGGCGGTGTTCCTCGCCTCCCCGGCGGCGCGCTACATCACTGGCCAGATGCTGTTCGTCGACGGCGGCATCCTCGCCAACCAGATGAGCTGGGAGCCGGACTGAGGCGCAGGCGACTTTCCGGCCGTCGGAGGCGCATCAGATCGCAGCTGTGGCCACCCCCACCCTCGGTCCCTCCCCACACGGGGGAGGGAGGCGATGGAACCGGCCGATCTGAGCCCGCGGAGCACTCAGTCGTCTCCCTCCCCTCGATGGGGAGAGATCAAGGGTGGGGTGAGCCAGCATCAGACTTCCGAAAGTCACGACGAAACGACATCCCGCCGGTTTCGCCCGCCGCCCGCCGCTGCTAGAGCAGCCGCAGATCCTCGATCCCGACGTTCCGGCCCGCCTCGGCGAGTTGCGCCAGCGTCGTGGCGTCGACCGGGATGCCGGCGGCAAGCCGCTGCGTCCGGCTCTCCCGCTCCGGATCACCCGGCAGCCTGACGGCCGGCGTCCCGTCCCCGGCCGTTTCCGACTGCACCCAGCCCAGCACGGCCTCGAGTTCGGTGGCAAACGGGGCGGCGGTGCCGAGCTGTTCGGGCGAGACGATCACCGAGAACATCGAGTTGAGGATGACCCCGTCGGCCGCGGCATCGTGCTGCGTCGTCGCTCCGACCAGCGCGGCGCCCAGCAGTTCGCAGGCGAGCATCAGGCCCCAGCCCTTGTGCTCGCCGAAGGTGGTGAGCGAGCCGGGCGGTGTCTCGAACAGCTTGCCGGGATCGAGCGTCGGCCGGCCGGCGCTGTCGAGCAGTGCCCCGGGCGGCAGCTGCACGCCCTTGTTGTGGGCGACACGTACCTTGCCGGCGGCAAGCCGGCTGGTGGCGAAATCGACGATCACCGGATCGCTGCCGATCCGCGGGAACCCGGCGCAGAACGGATTGGTGCCGAGCCGGGCGCGGCTGCCGCCGAACGGCGCCACGTAGGCGCCCGCGGCGACATTGACGAAGTGCAGCGACACCATGCCGGCGGCTGCACACTGCTCGGCCCAGTGGCCGATGCGGCCGATATGGTGGCTGTTGCGCAGGGAAACGATGGCGCTGCCCTGCGTGCGGGCCCGGGCGATGCCCAGGTCCATCGCCTCGAAGGCCATCACCTGGCCGACCCCCCGATCGGCGTCGCAGACCAGCATGGCGCCGGTGTCGATCGCCACCCGGAG
>NZ_JAYRYM010000168.1:0-8034 GCF_041917035.1 Devosia sp.
GCGTTCGACGCCGGCAAGCATCGGGCGCTGCCGCTCGTCGCCGACGCGAGGGTCGGACTCGAGCTGCTCTCGGCCGGGCTGGGCGCCTGGCGCAGCCCCAGGGGCTGGGTCGAGACGGCGACGGCGGCCAAGACGCGCTGGCTCGCGGCCGCCAAGGCGGTGACCGACCCGACCAACCAGCTGCCCTCCGATGCGCAGGTGATCGGTGCGGTGGCGCGGGCGAGGGGTTCGGGGGTGACGCTGGTCTGCGCCTCGGGCGGGCTGCCGGGCGAACTTCACAAGCTCTGGCCGGCGGGCGCGCCGGGCAGCTACCACATGGAATACGGCTACTCGACCATGGGCTACGAGATCGCCGGAGGCCTCGGGGTCAAGCTGGCCAAGCCCGACCACGACGTGGTGGTGATGCTGGGCGACGGCAGCTACATGATGATGAACTCCGAGATCGCCACCTCGGTGATGCTGGGCAGAAAGCTCACCATCGTGGTGCTCGACAATCGCGGCTTCGGCTGCATCAACCGGCTGCAGATGGCGACCGGCGGGGCGAACTTCAACAACCTTCTGAAGGATACCCAGCACGAGGTGCTGCCGGAGATCGACTTCGCCCAGCACGCTGCCGCGATGGGGGCCTGGAGCCGCAAGGTCTCCTCGGTGGGGGAACTCGAGACGGCGCTCGGCGAGGCCGCGTCGATCGAGCGCACCACGGTGCTGGTGATCGATACCGACCCCTTGATCTCGACCGAGGCCGGCGGGCACTGGTGGGACGTGGCGGTGCCGGAAGTCTCGGTGCGGCCGACGGTGAACGCGGCGCGCAGGGAATATGAAGAGGCGCTGAAGGGGCAGCGGTTGTAGGAACGCGGCAATCGGCAGTCGGCAGTCGTGAGCCGACCTGCTTTTTCGATTGCCGACTGCCGACATGGAGCAAGAATGCTGAAAGCCAAACTGGGCATGTCCCCCATTGCGTGGTGGAACGACGACCTCAAGGAACTGAGCGACGACGTGTCGCTCGAGGAGTGCCTCCGGCAATCGCGCTCGGCCGGCTTCACCGGCATGGAGAAGGGGCGGCGCTTCCCCGATGATCCGGCGGTGATGCTGCCCATCCTCAGGGCGGCGGACGTGACCCTGTGCGGCGGCTGGTTCTCGGGCACGCTGGTCGACGAGGAGCTCGCCGCCAACCAGGACCGCATTTCTCCGATGATCGAGCTGTTCAAGGCGGTGAACGCCCCTTGCATCGTCTACGGCGAGGTCGGCCGCTCGATCCAGGGCGACCGCACCAGGCCGCTGAGCACCAAGCCGCGGCTTTCCGACGACGAGATGAAAGCCTATGCGAAAAAGGTCACCGCCTTCGGCGAATGGTGCGCCGAACAGGGGATGCCGCTCGCCTATCACCATCACATGGCGGCGGTGGTCGAGACCGAGCCCGAGCTCGATGCCTTCATGGCGGCCTCCGGCCCGGGCATTCCGCTGCTGCTCGATGCCGGCCATCTCGCCTTCGCCGGCGGCGATGTGCTGAGGGCCATCGATCGCCACCATGCCCGGATCAAGCATGTGCACGTCAAGGATATCCGCCGGTCGGTGGTCGACGCGCTGGATCGGACGCGGCAGAGCTTTCTCGACGCGGTGGCGCTGGGCGCCTTCACCGTGCCGGGTGACGGTTCGCTCGATTTCGGCGCCATCGTCAAGCGCTTCGCCGACCATGGCTACGAGGGCTGGTTCGTAGTCGAGGCCGAGCAGGATCCGAGGACGAATCCACCGCTCAGGATGGCTGAGGTCGGCTACAAGGAACTGATGCGGGTGATGACGGCAGCGGGCTATACTGTCGAGACCCAGGGGTTCCGGAGCTGAGAGGCATGGCGTGAGCGAAGAAAAGAAGGTCGGGCTGTTCACCCTCGAGTGGTTCCGGCCGCTCTGGCGGCGGGTGATCGTCATCGCGGTGATCGCCCTCTGGTGCGGCTGGGAGTGGCTGTTCAACCACGACCAGTTCTGGGGCCTCGCCACGGCAGCGATGCTGGCCTACGGCATCTGGACCTTCTTCATCAATTTCGAGACCGAACTCGAGAAGGCCGGCAATGGCAAACCTAAGGATTAGGCCGGCGGCACCGAGCGGCCATGTGCACCACGTGACGCCGGCCAGCGCCGGCTGGGGTCATGTCGGGTTCGACCTGCACAGGCTGCCCAATGCCGGCGACGTGGCGCAGGGTGGAGTCGACGATCGCGAGGTGTGCATCGTGCTCGTCTCCGGCCGCGCCCGGATCGACGTCGACGGCCAGACCTTCCTCGCCGGCGAGCGGATGAGCCCGTTCGAGGGCCCGCCGCACGCCGTCTACGCGCCGGCCGGCGCCCGCTGGCACATCGAGGCGCTGACGGCGCTGGACGTGGCCGTATGCAGTGCGCCAGGGGTGCGCGGCGCCCGGCCGCCACGGCTCATCGGGCCGGCGGACACCGAGCGCCTGACCCGCGGCAAGGGCACCAATACCCGCTATCCGACAAACATTCTGCCCGAGACCGCGCCGGCCGATTCGCTTCTCGTGGTGGAGGTGATCACCCCCGGCGGCCACACCTCCAGCTACCCGCCGCACCGGCACGACGAGGACGACCTGCCGCGGCAGAGCCTGCTCGAGGAGACCTATTATCATCGGTTTTCGAAGCCGCAGGGTTTCGGCTTCCAGCGCGTCTACACCGACGACCGCTCGCTCGACGAGACCATGCTGATCGAGGACGGCGACGTGGTGCTGGTGCCGCGCGGCTATCATCCGGTGGCGGCGGTGGCCGGCTACGACATCTACTACCTCAACGTCATGGCCGGGCCGAAGCGGACGTGGAAGTTCCACAACGCCCCCGAGCACGAGTGGATGCTGGCTTAGGCCCGAACGAGGCGAAGCCGGCGGCCCCCTCGCTCTTTCCGGCGCCGATCGGAGCGCAGGCACCGCCACGATGCCCCTTGGCGAATGGCCGGCTTGCCCCTAGTGTCGCGCCGCCCACCGAACGCCCGAGTCCCCGCCATGTCCGACGCCTATTCCGCCTCCTCCGTCGCCGGCAAGGTCGCCGTGGTCACGGGAGGCGCGCAGGGGATCGGCGAAGCGACGGCGCGCCTTCTCGCGGCGCGCGGCGCGGCCGGCATCGTGCTGGTCGACCGCCAGGTGGAAAAGGGCGAGGCCGTGGCCCGCGCGCTCAACGACCTCGGAACCCGCACCCAGTTCGTCGCCGCCGACCTCGCCGACCATGCCCAGGTGGCACGGGTCGTGCCGGCCGCCGACGCCGCCTTCGGTCGGATCGACATCCTTGCCAACATTGCCGGGCTCACCGATCGCGGCACCATCCTCGATACCGACCAGGCCCTGTTCGATCGGATGTTCGCCATCAACGTCCGGGCGCCGTTCTTCCTCATGCAGGATACCATCCGGGTGATGCAGCGCGAGCGCATCGAGGGCGCCATCGTCAACATCCTTTCGGTCAATGCCCATGTCGGCTCGCCCAACCTGGCCGCCTACAGCGCCTCCAAGGGCGCCTTGACCACGCTCACCAAGAACACCGCCAACGCCACCAACCTGCAGCGCATCCGGGTCAACGGCATCCTGCTCGGCTGGGTCGACACGCCCGGCGAACACGTGACCCTCAAGACCTTCCACGATGCCGCCGACGACTGGCTGGAGCAGGCCGAGGCGCAGCGCCCCTTCGGCAAACTGATCAAGGCCGACGACGTCGCGCGCCTCGTCTGCTTCCTCGCCAGCGCCGAATCGGCGCCGATGACCGGTTCGGTGATCGACTACGAGCAGACCGTGTTCGGCGCGCATGGCGGTGGCTTTTCCGGCTACCCCGGCAAGGACTGAGCCGGCGACGCGCCCTGCCTGCCGCGCCTACTTGCCGCGCCGCTCGGCGACGGCAACCGTCAGCGTCATGGCCAGCGCCAGGGTCGCCGCCATCGAGCGGAACCCCTCGAAATCGGCCTCGACGATCTCCAGCCAGGCGTCGGCGATCGGGGCGATCGGCGAGAAGATCGAATCGGTGATCGACACCATCGGCGCCCGCCGTGCCTTGGCCGCGTGCGCCAGCGACACGGTTTCGCTGGCATAGGGGGTGAAGCTGATCGCGAGCACCGCATCGCCGGGACCGATGAAGCCGATCTGCTCGGCCCCGAGCCCGGCGATCCCGTCGACGAGGACGTTGCGCACGCCGAGCTTGCCCATCGCGTAGGCCATGTAGGAGGTGATCGGGAACGAACGCCGCAACCCCACGAGGTACACCGTCTCCGCCCTGGCGAGGATATCGACGGCCTGGTCGAGCACCTCGTGGTCGATCTTCAGGCGCAGTTCGCGCACCGAGCGCTCCGCCGTCTCGGCGAAGCCCTCGAGCAGCAGCCCGGTCTTGCTGGCCCCAATGCCGTGCTCGCGCAGCTGCCGCAGCCGCTCCTCGTAGCTGGGCACCTTGTCGCGCAGCCGCGAGCGGAACACGTCCTGGAGGTCGGAAAAGCCCTCATAGCCGAGTGCCTGCGAGAAGCGCACCAGGGTGGAGGGCTGCACGCCGGACTCCTGGGCGACGCTGGCGGCCGTGCCGAAGGCGATCTCGTCGGGGTTCTCGAGGGCGTAGCTCGCCACCTGGGTCAGCCGGCGCGGCAGGCTCGACGCACGCGCCACGATCAGCGACCGCAATGCTGCGAAGTCGCGGGGGGCGCGTTCGCTCTTGATGTCCTCCTCGGCCATGGCGGCGGCAGACTCCTTTGAGGCACCAGATTCCGGATCGGAGCTGCGAAGTCCATGGGTCGGCGGGAAGGAGTCCGGCTTTTCCACCCCCCGTGGACCTCCCACACGCTCGACGCGTCACAGCGCCCGGGGGCTCTGGGCTCCGGCCGTCTTCCCGGCTAGGATGCGTCGAACCCCCGTCCGGCGCTCCGCGCCACCTCCCCGGCTGGAAGAAGAGCACCGAGGCATCGGCCATCCCCTCGCTGCTCTCCCCGCCGGCGGAGGCTGGATCGGCCGAGGGCCGATCGGGGCAAGAGCGTGAGAGGGATGTTTCGAGCATGACCAGCATCGGCGTCGGCCTGATCGGCACGGGCTATATGGGCAAGGCGCACGCCCTCGCCTGGAACGGCGTCAGGCCGGTCTTCGGCGACGGCCCGCGCCCGCGCCTCGTTCACCTTGCCGAAGTGTCGGCGGAGCTGGCGGCGCGCCGGGCCGACGAGTTCGGCTTCGAGCGGTCGACCGGCGACTGGCGCGCCCTGATCGCCGACCCCGAGGTCGAGGTCGTTTCCGTCACCACACCGAATGCCTTCCACGCCGAGATGGCCATCGCGGCGCTGGAGGCGGGCAAGCACGTCTGGTGCGAAAAGCCGATGGCCGTGGCGCTCGGCGATGCCGAGCGCATGGCCGCGGCAGCCCGCGCCTCCGGACGGGTGACGGCGCTCGGCTACAACTACATCCAGAATCCGGTGATCCGGCATATCCGTACCCTGCTCAGCGAGGGGACCATCGGCGAGGTCAACCACGTCCGCTTCGAGATGGACGAGGACTTCATGGCCGATCCCGAGGCCCTCTTCTACTGGAAGAGCGAGGCCAGCTCCGGCTACGGCGCGCTCGACGATTTCGGGGTGCATCCGCTGAGCCTGATGCAGTTCCTCTTCGGCGGCGTGGCGCGAGTGATGGCGCAACTCAGCATGCCCTATGCCGATCGCCCCGACCGCGCCGGTGGACGTCGCCGGGTGGAAACCTGGGACATCGCCTCGGTGCTCCTCGAGCTGCGCGGCGGCGCCTCGGGCGTCATGGCGCTCAACCGTTCGGCCTGGGGCCGCAAGGGCCGCATCGCCATGCAGATCTTCGGGTCGCGCGGCACCATCGCCTATGACCAGGAGCGCTTCAACGAGTTCCAGCTCTACACCGCCAGCGACCGCCCGACCGAGCAGGGGTTCCGCACGGTGCTGACGGCCCCGGTGCACGAGCCCTACGATCGCTTCATTCCGGCACCCGGGCACGGGCTGGGCTTCAACGACCTCAAGATCATCGAGTGCCACGAGCTGCTGCGGGCCATCGGCGGCGAGAGGGACGCGCAGATCGTCGACTTCGACGGGGGGCTGGACATCGAGCGGGCCGTGCATGCCATGGCGCAGAGCCATCGCGAAGGCCGCTGGGTGGAGATCTGACATGCCGAGAATCGATATCGATCGCGTGCCAAAGCGACTGGGCTCGGGCTATCCGGCGCCCTTCGACGCGCCCTGCGCGGCCCGTACCCGGCAGCGGCTCGGCGATGCCGGCGGGCTCACCGATTTCGGGGTCAACCTCATGCATCTGCCGCCGGGCAACTGGTCGAGCCAGCGGCACTGGCACTCCCACGAGGACGAGTTCGTCTACATCCTGGCCGGCGAGGTGGTGCTCGTCGAGGATGGCGGCGAGACGATCCTGCGCGCCGGAGACTGCGCGGCCTTTGGCAAGGGCACCGGCAACGGCCACCACCTGCGCAACCGCTCCGACGCCGTCGCGGTCTACCTTGAGGTCGGCTCCCGGCACCCCGAGGACCTGACGACCTGTGCCGACATCGACCTCGAGAGCGCCAACGCCGACGGCGTGTGGCGCCACAAGGACGGAACGCCCTATCCGGAACCATAGGCGACCGCGGCCACCCCTGCCGGAAGGGGCGGCCGACAGGCGCATGGCTCAGGCAGCGGCGAGGCGCGTCGGCCGGTTGCCCGCTTCCACCCAGTAGATGAAGGCCGAGGCGGCAACGATCAGCGCGGCGCCCGGCCAGAATAAGATGCTGGGCGCCTGCCCGAGCAGGATCCAGCCGAGCAGGCCGCTCAGCGGCACCTTCACGTCGGCGAAGGGCTGCAGATAGGCCGCATCCGCCTGCTTGTAGGCGAAGGCCAGCAGGTACTGCGCCGCGGCCGTGAGCGCCCCGAGCAGGACCAGCAGCCACAGCCCGGTCCCCGAGGGCAGGGCAAAGACATTGTCGGTCAGTCCGGCCGGCAGCAGGCCGGGCGTCACCTCTCCCAGTCCCCAGACCGCCAGCAGGATGAGCAGGTGGTTGGGCGTCACCAGCGCCAGCAGCGAGATGGTCAGGGTCTCGGGGCTCTCCCCCTGGCGGGCAAGATAGCGGGTCAGCACGTCGGTCGTCGCCCACAGGGCAGCCGCCGCAACCGGGATCAGCGTCGACCAGCCGAGGCTCTCGCTGCCGACGCCGGAGACGATGATGGCACCGGCAAAGCCCGCCAGTGCCGCCCCGATGCGGGCCGCCGAGGCGCGTTCGCCGAGAAACAGCGTCGTGCCGACGATGATGAACAGCGGCCCGGTGGCGAGCAGCGTCACCATCTGCCAGATCGGCACGCCGGTGGCGAAGCCATAGACGAAGACGTGGACGCCGAGCGCCGACACGAAGGCCCGCACCTCGTGCGCGACCGGGTGCCTTGTGTGCAGCTTGTCGAGGCCGATCCTGAGGATCAGCGGCAGGCTGAGGATGGCGGCAATGACATATTGCCAGAACGCCATGCCGGTCGAACTCATGCCGAAGCCGCCATACTGCACCGGGGTGGGCAGCAGCGACTGCAGCAGGTTGCTGCCCGCAAAGGCGAGGCTGGCGACCAGCATGAACACGGCGCCACTGGCGGCGTGGCTGGGCTGGGAAGA
The DNA here is from genome assembly GCF_041917035.1 of Devosia sp. Lineage (GTDB taxonomy): Bacteria > Pseudomonadota > Alphaproteobacteria > Rhizobiales > Devosiaceae > Devosia_A. Next base: position 7,608 of record NZ_JAYRYM010000168.1, read on the forward strand.
CGAGGAAACCTGGCTCATCGAACGATCCTTTCCGTAACCAGTTTCCCCAGGGTTACGGAGATCGAATGCCGGCAATTGCCCGCCGCCCGCCTCAATGGCGGCCGGCGCCGGCACGCCAGCGCTGATCCCGTTCTCTTTCATCCGGACTGTGACCGTCGGCTCCGGAATCGCACCGGATCTGCTGACCCTCCGGGACAGTCCCGGAGGCGCTCGCGGGCTTTGGGAGAAGAGGCTCCCATCTACCGCCGGTGGGGAATTGCACCCCGCCCTGAGAACGCGCCGGCCCGAGCGGACCGACCCCACACACATAGTCGCCGCTCCGGGGCGGCGCAAGCAGGTACAGCCTTGAAACCGGGGCCGACCCTCCCGGCGCCGGATGCCGGCTTGTATTATCGCTAATACCGGTTCATGGTGCGCGGCACGGCGC
>NZ_JAYRYM010000169.1:0-7999 GCF_041917035.1 Devosia sp.
TCGTCGCCGAACTGGCGCTGAAGCCGCGCTGGGCCCTGGCCATGCTGCAGACGCCGCGCCGCACCTTCGGCAACTTCTCCGGCCACGTGCCGGGCGCGCATAGCGTCAGGGAACTCGCCGCCTGGATGAACCAGCAGGACGACCTGACGCTCAACTGGCAGGACCTGCGCTGGATCAAGGACCGCTTCGGCGGCCCCGTCGTGGTCAAGGGCGTGCTGCATCCGGACGATGCGCGCGCCGCCCTCGCCCATGGCGCCGACGCGATCGTCGTCTCCAACCATGGCGGCCGGCAACTGGACGGCGCCCCCTCGACCATCCGCGTCCTGCCGCGCATCGTCGAGGCGGTGAACGGACGCTGCGAAGTCTACCTCGACAGCGGCGTCCGCTCCGGCCACGACATGCTGAAGGCGGTGGCGCTCGGAGCGCGCGCCGTGTTCATCGGCCGGCCCTTCCTCTACGCGCTGGGCGTCGCCGGCGAGGCCGGGGTCACCCGGCTGCTCGAGATCCTCAGGGCCGAAGCCGACTCCGCGCTGGGCCTGATGGGCGAGACCGACGTGCGGACGCTCGGGGCCCGCAACATCGAATCCAACGACCTGCTGCCGAGGACCTGACGGATAGCTCAGGCGAGCGGCGTCACCGAATCGACCAGCGCCCGCGCCGTGCCGTAGAACAGCGCCTCGCGCTGCGCCGTCGTGAGCCCGATCTGCCGCGCTCCCCGCTTCATGGCGCGCAACTGCTCGTAGCGGATATAGGTCATGCGCGGGTCGCAGTGCGCGAGGCTCATGGCGTGATTGGTCGGCGACAGGTACGACCAGGCCTTGCCGAAGGCCACATACTTGCCGCGCATCGGCCCGATCATGTCGTCCGAGCCGTACATCACCCGGTCGACCCCGACACCGGTATAGAGCGCATCGAGCGCATCGGACTCGCAGACCGTCGAGGTGTCGTACCAGACATTGGGCAGGTCGCGGATTTCGGCCGCCGCCTGCTCGATCGCCCAGGCGGAATAGCTGCGGGCGCAATGGGCCAGGATCCACTTGGCGCCGGGATATTTCGCGCTCAGCCGCTTGATGTCGTCGATATTCTCCCGGTCGGCGATGGCGTCGCGCTTGCTGATGTGCATCAGGATGATCAGGCCGTACCGGTCGGCGATCGCGATCTGGTGCTCGGGCATGAAGTCGGTGATCCGGCATTGCACGGCGTCGCCGGTCACCGAGTAGAAGCGGTAGGGCTTGAAGCCGAGATGCCCGGTGCGCCTCAGCGTCGCCTCGATCTCGGCTGCGCCCATGCCCGGATGCACCAGCATCAGCCCGGCCGAGTTCCTGCCCTTCTGGACCTCCCCCGCCAGGTAGTCATTGGAGCCGTCGAAGTCGCAGGGGTGTGGGAACGGGAACGGGAAGGCGAGGCGCTCCATCCGCCGCCCCGGCATCAGCGTCGCATCCACCTGATCGGCGAGTTCCCAGGTCACCTCGGGGAAGTACTTGCCGATATTGTCGGCGAACGGGCCGGTCGCCCTGTTCGGGTCGAGGTCGAAGGCCCAGCGGTAAATGTGCGTGTGCACGTCGAAAACCCTGTCGGGCACGAAGTCGGCGAGTTCCTCGTTCCAGATGCGGGTATCGAGTTCGGTCGGGTCGAGATCGATCATTGTCCTGCTTTCGGTTCTGGCGGTTCGGCCGCCGCGTTGCTGTCCCAGTCGCCCCACTGGGACCCGGGCCGTCCCACCGCCATCAGTTCGGCGATCAGCGCGGCATGCCGCGGCGCCAGAACCCCCGAGGTGCCGGTGGCGAGGCCGACGAGATAGGCGGCGGCCACGTCGCTGTAGCAGTTGCCGCGCCCGGAAAATCCGGCCGCCCCATAAATGGCGCGCTCGGCATCGAACAGGCCCACCTGCGGGAATCCATCCGCCGTGAAGGACTGCAGCCCGCCCCATCGATGCGTGACGGCGACGCAGCGATAGCGCGGAAACAGCGTCGCAAACTGCGCATCCAGCCGGGCCTGATGCGCCTCGGACGGGCTGAAGCCGCCACTCTCGAGCGACGGGTGCGGTTGTCCTTCGGCAGTGAACTGCCGGAACAGGCTGTCGGGCTCGTCGCGACGGCGGCCGCCACCGAACAGCAGCCGGAAGCGGCCATCGGCCTCGGGGAGTTCGCGCCACCACGCCATCGCCGTGCCGAACGAGCCGTGGCAGGGGCGATCCGGCAGGGGCTCGGTCACCAGCACCTGGCCGCGCTCGGCCCTGAGCCCCGGGGCGAGACCTCGCACCTGCTGCGGGGCCAGCGCATTGAGCGCAAGAAACACCAGCGGCGCGCGGACGGCGACGGCGCCGGCGCGGACGACGCTGACGGCACCCGTCCGCTCGACGGCGGTGACCCGCGTCCGCTCGTAGAGCTGCACCCCGCGGGTGCGGCCGACCCCGCGCGCCAGGCCGATGACGTATTTGCCCGAGTGGAACTGAGCATCGTCCCGATAGGTGAGGCCGCCGGCAAAGACCGTGTTGCCGGTCCGGCGCAGCGCCTCCTCCTCATCGAGCGGTTCGACCGCGAAGCCGTCCTCCGCAAGCAGGTCGTATTGCCTGCGGTACTGGCGGACATCGTCTTCCCACCCGGGCATGTCGCGCCGCGCCAGGAAGGTGAAGCCGCCGACCCGGTAGTCGCAATCGACGCCGTAGTCATCGAGCTGTTCACGGATCAGCCGGTGGTTCTCGAGCCCGAGCTGCCAGATCTCGCGGGCGCGGGCGCGTCCGTAGCGATCGATTGCGGTGAGGTAGTCGATGCCGGCGCCATGGTTGGCGCTGCCCTGATTGCGCCCCGAAGCCCCCTCGCCCACCCGGCTCGCCTCGAGGATGACGACCTGCAGCCCGAGCCGGCCGAGGTAGCGCGCCAGCTTGAGGCCGAAGATGCCCGCTCCGATGACGACTGCATCGGCCGCCAGATCGCGCTCGAGCACCGGATAGTCCGGTCTGGGCAGGTCCAGCCAGTAGGGCTGGCCGAACCCCGCGAGGCTGGAGGCGGAATCGCGCATCACGCCGCCCCCCTGGCCGTATCCGCCTGGACCAGCGCCACCATCTCGGCCACCTGCCGGCTCTCGCGCGCCCCGACGATCAGCGAGGCGATGGCGGGCCGGGCGAGCAGCTCGCACAGGGCATGACCGGCCAGCGATCGCCCGCGGGCCCGTGCCTCGGCCTCGAGCGCCGTCAGTCGCGCCCGCATCCCCTCGTCGAGCGGCCGCAACCATTGCGGCTTCTCGGCGAGGCGCGAGCCGACCGGTACGCCGTCGCCATACTTGCCGGTCAGCAGGCCGCCCTGCAGCACCTGGTAGGGGACCACGCCCAGCCCGGCCTCGTCGCAGAGCGGCAGCAGCTCCGCCTCGATGCCGCGCTCGAGCAGGCTGTAGGGCGGCTGCACGACCACCGGACGCAGCCAGCCGCCGCGATCGCAGGTGGCGAGCAGCTCGCGCAGCTGCACCGCGCTGTAGTTCGAAACGCCCCAATGCCGGATCTTGCCCTCGCGCGCCAGCCCGTGCATCGCCTCGACCGTCTCGGCCGGCGGCGTCTGCGGGTCCGGCGCGTGCAGGTAGTAGAGATCGACGTAGTCGGTGCCCAGCCGCTGCAGCGAGCGCTCGATCTCGCGGCGAATGTGCGCCCGGCCGAGACCACGGTCGCTGTCGAGCGGGCCGATCTTCATGCCCACCTTGGTGGCGAGCACGACCCGGTCGCGGCGCCCCGCCAGGGCCGTTCCCAGCAGGCTTTCCGACTGACCGCCCGCCGACCCGAACACCCGCGAATAGCCCTCGTAGCTGTTCGCCGTGTCGATGAAGTTGATCCCCAGTTCCATGGCCGCGTGGCACATCCGGATCGCCTCGGCCTCCCCGACCGGCGTGCCGAAGGTCATCGTCCCGAGGCACAGCACGGAGACCTCGAGGTCCGTACCGGGAAGGCGGCGGCGCTCGATCAATGCCGTCTCCGCGCGGCGTTGCGCTGCGGCACGGTGGAGGCAAGGTATTCGGCCGTCTCGGCGGCCCCGAAGCGATCGGGCGAGAAGGCGGCAAGGTCGATCGAGGTCCGGCCGTTGGCGACGAACTCGGCAAGGTAGTAGCCGGAGGCCGGGTTGTAGCTGAAGCCGCCCGAATGGAAGCAGACGCCGACGAACAGGCCGGCCACCTTGCCGAACGGCCCCAGGATCGGCTCGCCGTCCATCGAGAAGGACAGCAGCCCCACCTTGCGGGTCTCCCATTCCGCGCCGCGCAGCGCCGGGACGAAATCGCCGAAGCGTTCGAGCACCGCCGGCAGCACTGCCGGGTCATCCTCGATTCTGTCGAGCCGGAAACCGAAATCCCCGACCTTCATGTCGTCCCGATCCGGCGTCTCCGCTCCGATCAGGATGCGATTGCCGTCGGCCGGCCGGACGTAGCCGAGGAACGGGTCGGCATTGACCGGCGGCGCGACGAACGGGGTAGCGAGGGGTTTGGTCACATAGCGCTGATGGACGAAGGTCTTGGCCGGCAACGCGATGCCGGCGGTAGCGAGGAGCGGCAGGATCCAGGCGTAGTTGGCGACCACCACGGCGTCGGCACTGACCACCCCGCTCGACGTGGCGACGCCGGTCACCCGATCGCCGGCCAGCACCAGTTCGTCCACTCTCGTGCCCTCGACGAGGCGGACGCCGAGCTGTCTGACCTTGCGCGTCAGGGCCGCGAGGTACTCGGGTGGCTCGCTGTAGCCGCCGAGCGGATCGAGCACGCCGAGATGGTCGGACGGCGGATTGAGGGCCGGCCAGCGCCGTCGGATCTTGGCGGCCGAGAGCACCTGGTAGGGCACGTCGAATTCGTCGTAGAGCGGCAGCAGCGCTTCGCGCCCCGGCCACAGCTCCGGGCTGAACAGCCCCAGGCACCCGTGCTCGTTGTGGAAGGTGTAGCCGTCGAGTTCGCGGCTCATTTCGCGGAAGCGGCGGAGCGCGGTCTTGCGCGCGAGGACGCCCGTTTCGGTCCACAACAGACCGGTCGAAATCCCGGCCGCCCGGCTGCTGGAACCGGCCCCGACGCCATCCTTTTCGAACAGCGTCACCTCGCCATAGCCGAGGCGCTTGAGGTGATAGGCGGTGGAAAGGCCGGTGACCCCGCCCCCGATGATGATGGCATGCCTCTCGGTCACCCGCCGCCCTCACAGCTTGACACTCTGCGCTTGTTATAATGATAAGATAATATTTCGAGCAAGCGCGAAGAGGCCGACATGGCGACCTATGTGGAAGACTTCGACGACGGCCCCGGCGGCTGGATGCGGGTGGTCGACAATCACAGCATGCCCGCCGCGTTGCCGATCAAGGACGGTGTGGTGCGCTGCCAGGGGCCCTGGTGGGTCGACTACAACCATGCCCCGCCTGGCGCCGGCTACCTGCAATTGCTGATGGCAATGGCCACTCGCGGCGCGCCCGGAGAGGCGATGCGGGAGGTCGCCGGCGACAACCGCTTCATCGCCGGGGGTTTTCCCACCGACTTCACCGATGCGCGGATCACCGTGCGCTGCCGGGGCGAACTCGAGGCGGCCGGCACGGGCTTTCATGTGCTGCTGCAGGGGTCGATCGACGGCATCACCTCGGGTTGGCTGCTGAGCGGACAACCCATCGCCGTCAACCCGGACTGGACGGAAACCACCGTCACCTGCGTCCCCGAGCCGAGCCAGTGGACCAGCCTGGGCTCCCGCCACGACCGCACCGACACCTACGGCGAAAAGCCGCTGCGCGACATCCTCGGCAACGTCAACGTCAACATCCACCTGCTGCGCTTCCCGGTGAAGCCGCGCCCGATGGGACGCATCGACGGCGATCCGCACCAGCTGCGCGCCGGCCGCGACTACCCGATCTGGCCGTCCTCGATCGCGCAGGGCTATGTCGAGGTCGACCGCGTGCAGATCGATTTCGCTCAAGGGAGTGCCTGATGTCCCGCTATCCGCGCACCGTCCTCGGCACCGTCTGCCTCCCCTGGCGCGACGACGGCAGCCTCGACGAGACGATCTTCCGCCGCACCATCCGCAACCTCGTTTCGGCCGGCCTCCGCGATCTTTACGTCTTCGGCACGGCGGGCGAAGGCTATGCCGTCACCGACACGCTGTTCCGACGGGTCGCCACGCTCTTCGCCGAAACCATGCGCGAGGCGGGCGGCGCGCCGCCGATGGTCGGGGTGGTGAGTCTTTCGCTCGCCACCATGATCGAGCGCATCGAGTTCTGTCGCTCCATCGGTATCGACACCTTCCAGTTCTCGCTGCCCAACTGGGCCGCCACCTCCGACACCGAGATGCGCCGCGTCTTTGCCGAGATCTGCGGCCGTTTCCCCGACAGCAGGTTCCTCCACTACAACCTGATGCGCTCGGGCCGGCTGGTGCGGCCGCGCGACTATGCCGAACTCGCCGAGCGACACCCCAATCTGGTTGCCACCAAGTATGGCGGCGGCGACCCGTTCATGATCTCGGGGCTGATGACTCACGCGCCGCAGCTCCGGCACTTCTTCACCGAACAGGGCTATTACCTCGGCGCCCCGCTCGGCGAATGCGCGCTGCTGGGGTCGATCTCGACCAGCAACCCGGCGCGGGCGCGGGAGTACCTGGAGGCCGGGGCGAGCGGCGATGCCGTCCGTTTCACCAAGCTCTATCGCGAACTGTGCGGCGTGCTGCACGCCCTGCTCGATGCGGCCGGCACCGGCTTCATCGACGGGGCCTATGACAAGGCGATCCACAAGCTGAGCGAGCCGGACTTCCCCCTGGCCCTGCTGCCGCCCTACGAGAGCACCACGGAGGCGATCTTCGCGCAATACCGCGACAGGCTTGCCGAACGTCATCCGGAGTGGCTGCCGGACCGGTAGCGACGACGGAAGCCTCCAGGGCGACCGACTGCGAATGGAGGCACCGACCCCTTCTCCCCTTGCGGGAGAAGGTGGCGCGCAGCGCCGGATGAGGGGTCCGCGATGGTCAGAGACACCCCTCATCCGCCCTTCGGGCACCTTCTCCCGCAAGGGGAGAAGGCGGTCCCGACGTCTGCCGGTGCCGAGAGGTGGTCTTCCAGCGCGAGGGACGGACCGGCGACCTCAACTGCCGAGGGCGCTGGCGATGCGCCAGACGCCGCGGGCGTCGCAGGCGGCGTAGTACATGCGCCAGCGTCCGTCGCCGAGCGCGATCAGCGACATGTCCTCGGCATGCACGGCGTCGATCTGTGTCCCGCCATAGCCGTCACCTTCGATGACGACGCGCCCGGGCTGCCAGTCGACACCATCTTCCGAGTGAGCCTCGAGGATGCGCGAGCGATAGCCGGACATGTCGGCCGCGATCGAGGCGGCGGCGAAGTCGGCACTCGTGCCGCTCGCCACCGCGTCCTTGTCCATGCTGGGGTGGACCGGTGCGGGGGCGCCGGCCGGCCGGTCCTGCCAGGCCGAGTAGTACATCGTCCACGGCACGCCGGGCAGCACTTCGGCGGCGGTGATGCCGGCGCTGTCGAGTTCGCCCTGACGATCCGCGAGGCGCAATCCCGGCTCGAAGGTGAAATCGAGGCCGTCTTCGGTCAGGGCACTCACCACCGGCGTGCCGATCCGCACGCCGCCCGCCAGTCCCCCCGGCCCATGGTCGGAGCGGAAGCAGAAGAGCCGCCCCCTGCCCTCGCCCAACGGGAGGAAACGCGGCGCCCCGACGCCGCCCGGGCTCTGGAGCCGGATCCCCGGCTCGACGGTCCATTCCAGTTGGTCGTCGGAGAGTGCGCTGCAGATCGCGGTCGGGATGTCGGCCGGCCCGCGCGCCTCGAAATACATCCGCCAGCGCCCGCCGGCGATCGGCGTGAGGCTCGGGGCCAGGACGCGGAGCGACATCTGCGCCACCGCCGGATCAGGCGCGACCCGGATGCCGGGCTCGGGCCGGAAGGCGAGCCCGTCCTCGGACACGGCGCTGAGGATATAGCCCTGGCAATCGGCAAAGGGCTTGCCGGGGCCGACTGCGGTATAGAACAGGCGATATCCCCCCTCG
>NZ_JAYRYM010000170.1:0-7975 GCF_041917035.1 Devosia sp.
GCTTTCGCCCGCCGCTGGCTGGTTTACGACTGCTCCCAGGTCCGCGCCGCGTGCGCCCCCTCTCGCCACGAGTCCCAGACATGCCGATTTCCAAGATACTGGTCGCCAATCGCAGCGAGATCGCGATCCGCGTGTTCCGCGCGGCCAACGAACTGAACATCAAGACGGTCGCCTGCTACGCCGAAGAGGACAAGCTGGCGCTGCATCGCTTCAAGGCCGACGAGGCCTACCTGATCGGCAAGGGCAAGGGGCCGGTCGAGGCCTATCTGCAGATCGACGAGTACATCCGCATCGCGCGCATCTCGGGCGCCGACGCGATCCACCCCGGCTACGGGCTGCTGTCGGAGAGCCCCGAGTTCGCCGATGCCTGCGAGGACGCCGGCATCGTCTTCATCGGCCCGAGGGCGCAGACCATGCGCGACCTTGGCAACAAGGTGGCCGCCCGCAACATGGCGATTGCCTCGGGGGTGCCGGTGGTCCCGGCGACCGAGGCGCTGCCCGACGATATGGACGAGGTCCGTCGCATGGCGGCCCAGATCGGCTACCCGCTGATGCTCAAGGCCAGCTGGGGCGGTGGCGGACGCGGCATGCGCCGGATCATGGACGAAACGACGCTGGTCCACGAGGTCTCGGAGGGCAAGCGCGAGGCCAAGGCCGCCTTCGGCAAGGACGAGATGTACCTCGAAAAGCTGATCGAGCGTGCCCGCCACGTCGAGGTGCAGCTGGTCGGCGACGATCATGGCAACCTGGTGCACCTGTTCGAGCGCGACTGCTCGGTGCAGCGGCGCAACCAGAAGGTGGTCGAGCGCGCGCCGGCTCCCTACCTGAGCCAGCAGGTGCGCGACGAGCTGACCGGTGCGGCGATCCGGCTGGGGCGGGCGGCCAACTATCGCGGCGCCGGCACGGTCGAGTTCCTGCTCGATGCCGATACCGACAAGTTCTACTTCATCGAGGTCAACCCGCGCATTCAGGTCGAGCACACGGTGACCGAGCAGGTGACCGGCATCGACATCGTCAAGGCGCAGATCAAGCTGCTGCAGGGCGCCGTGATCGGCACGCCGGACTCGGGCGTGCCCCGGCAGGAGGATATCCGGCTCAACGGCCATGCCATCCAGTGCCGGGTGACCACCGAGGATCCCGAGCAGAACTTCATCCCCGACTATGGCCGCATCACCGCCTACCGCGAGGCCACCGGCTTCGGCGTCCGCCTCGACGGCGGCACCGCCTATGCCGGCGCCGTGATCACCAGGTTCTACGATCCGCTGCTCGAGAAGATCACCTGCTGGGCGCCGTCGCCCGACGAGGCGATTGCCCGCATGCACCGGGCCCTGCGCGAGTTCCGCATCCGCGGTGTCGCCACCAACCTCGCCTTCCTCGAGAACATCATCACGCATCCCGATTTCATCGGGAACCGCTACACGACGCGCTTCATCGACACCACGCCGGCGCTGTTCGATTTCCGCCGCCGGCAGGACCGGGCCACCAAGCTCCTGACCTACATCGCCGACGTCACCATCAACGGCCATCCCGAGGTGCGCGACCGTCCGCGTCCGCCCGCCGATGCGGCCGAACCGCTGGTCCCCGAGTACCCTCCGCTGGCAGTTGTCGAGGGTTCGCGCCAGGTGCTCGAACGGCAGGGGCCGGCGGCGCTGGCGCAGTGGATGAAGGCGCAGGATCAGGTGCTGTTCACCGATACCACGATGCGCGACGCCCACCAGTCGCTGCTCGCCACCCGCATGCGCTCGTTCGACATCACCCGCATTGCGCGTGCCTACTCGCGGGGGTTGCCCAATCTCTTCTCCCTCGAGTGCTGGGGCGGGGCGACCTTCGACGTCGCAATGCGCTTCCTCAACGAGGATCCCTGGGAGCGGCTGAGCGCCGTGCGCGAGGGGGCGCCCAATATCCTCACCCAGATGTTGCTGCGCGGCTCCAACGGGGTGGGCTACACGAACTATCCCGACAATGTGGTGAAGTTCTTCGTGCGCCAGGCGGCGGCCGGCGGCGTGGACGTGTTCCGCATCTTCGACTGCCTCAACTGGGTCGAGAACATGCGGGTGTCGATCGACGCGGTGGCGGAGGCGGGGAAGGTTGCGGAAGGGGCCATCTGCTACACGGGCGACATGCTCGACCCCGATCGGGCCAAGTACGACCTCAAGTACTATGTGGGGCTGGCAAGGGAACTCGAGGCGGCCGGCGCGCATGTGCTGGGTCTCAAGGACATGGCGGGGCTCCTGAAGCCGGCGGCAGCCAGGACGCTCATCGAGACGCTGAAGCGGGAGGTGGGCCTGCCCATTCACCTGCACACCCACGACACCTCCGGGGCCGCGGCAGCGACGATCATGGCGGCGGTCGATGCGGGTGTCGATGCGGTCGATGCCGCTATGGATGCCTTGAGTGGCACCACCTCGCAGCCGACGCTCGGCTCGCTCGTTGCCGCGCTGCGGGACGGTCCGCGCGACCCGGGCCTCGACGGCAAGGTGATTCGGGAAATCTCGTTCTACTGGGAGGCCGTGCGCACCCAGTACCGGGCCTTCGAGAGCGACCTGAAGGGCGGCGCCTCGGAGGTCTACCTGCACGAGATGCCGGGCGGGCAGTTCACCAACCTCAAGGAGCAGGCCCGCTCGCTGGGGCTGGAGAGTCGCTGGCACGCCGTGGCGCAGACCTATGCCGACGTCAACCAGATGTTCGGCGATATCGTCAAGGTCACGCCGTCGTCCAAGGTAGTGGGCGACATGGCGCTCGCCATGGTCTCCGCTGGCCTCAGCCGCGACGATGTCGAGGATCCGGCCCGCGATGTCGCCTTCCCCGATTCGGTGGTGGGCTTCTTCATGGGCGATCTCGGCCAGCCGCCGGGCGGTTTCCCGCCGGCGCTGCAGAAGAAGGTGCTGAAGGGCAAGGCGCCGCTGACGCGTCGCCCCGGCTCCTATCTCAAGGATGTCGATCTCGAGGCCCAACGGGCGAGGGTGGCCAAGGAGACCGGCGAGGAGATCGACGACCGGCGCCTCGCCTCGTACCTGATGTATCCCAAGGTCTTCGCGGATTTCGTCAAGACGCAGGACAAGTATGGGCCGACCGAAGTGCTGCCGACGCCCGTCTATTTCTACGGCCTCACCGAAGGCCAGGAGATCTTCGTCGATATCGAGAAGGGCAAGACGCTGGTTCTCACCTACCAGGGTCGCACCGAAACCAACGACAAGGGGCAAGTGCGGGTGTTCTTCGATCTCAACGGCCAGCCGCGCACCATCACGGTGCCGGACCGGCTGAAGGTCGGCGAGGTGAAGGTCCGTGCCAAGGCGGTGCTCGGCGACGGCAGGCAGATCGGCGCACCGATGCCGGGTGTCATCTCGGGGCTGGGCGTCAAGGTCGGCGACAAGGTGTTCGCCGGCGACGTGCTCCTCTCCATCGAGGCCATGAAGATGGAAACCGCCATCCACGCGGAAGTCGACGGCGTCGTGGCGGAAGTGACGGTGAAGCCCGGCGACCAGATCGACGCCAAGGACCTGCTGGTGCGCTTCGAGTAAGCCTCAGCCGCGACGACCGCCCTTGGCCTTGTCCTGCTCGAGCCGCGCGGCGACGATCCGCAGGATCAGGTCGGCGGGGACGGGCTGGTCCGGGGTGAACTGGATGGTGCCCTTGGCCGTCTTGAAGCCGGTGAGTTCCGGGGCGAAGCGCTCGAGCAGAACGGGGTCCATCGGATAGAAGCCGCAATGCGCCTTGAACGCGGCATAGCAGACCAGCGGTCCCTTCTGCCTGATGCCGGGTACGCCGTAGACGAGAGCCTCGCGGGCGTCGGGGGCGGCGGAGCGGAGGAGGGCGCGGATATCCGCCATGGCCTGCCGGAAGGGCTCGGGTGTTCGCGCCAGGTACGCGTCCACCGCCGCAGATCCGGCGACGCCCGCATTGTCCGGTTCTACTGTCATCTGCTTCGCTCCGCCCTCTTGCACGGGGCGGCACGTTCAGCGGCGCCGCCAGGTCCCGTCGATGACCTTATCGCCTGTGGGTGTCCGCGGATAGGCCGCGGCACGCTGCGGCAGCAACCGCACCAGCCAGCTGACCAGCAGCGGTACGATGATCAGGTCATCGAGCCAGCCCAGGACCGGCAGCACGTCCGGGATCAGATCGAGCGGGCTGAGCAGGTAGAGCGGTACCAGCAGCATCAGCGCCTTGAGATGGAGCGGCGTCTCGGGCGCGAGGAAGGCGCGCCACAGCGTCGCCAGTTCGGTGCGGAAGGTGAGGAAGCGGGCGAGGATGTTTAGGTTGCGCATGTCCGAGGACATGGTTTTCGCGCCGACCCGCGTCAAGGCCGCCGGAGTCGTTTTTCGACTCGCTGCCGGCCTGCCCCGGCGCTACGCGGCAGAATCCTTCAGCAGCTTGACGATCGCCATGGCGTGACCGTGACCCAGACCGAACTCGGCCTTGAGCCAGTCGGTGATCTCGGTCGCCTTGGTTCCGGGCCGGGTGAAACCCTTTTCGGCGGCTCGCCGGATGAACTCCTCGGGGCCGACGCCCGTATTCTTCTCGATATTGTCGAGGTAGGCCTGAAAGGTCATGGCAGAGTCCCGTGTCTCGTCACGAGATCGTAGCATTGCCTCGCATTGTTCAAAGGCCTATTTGCTCGGAACAGCAGCGAGGTAAGCGATGAGTGGTGTTCAGCGCCGGAACGCGGTGGGCGTGGATGTGGGCGGGGTCATGGTCGGCGGCGGTGCCCCGATCGTCGTCCAGTCGATGACCAATACCGACACCGCCGATGTCGAGGCGACCGTGCGGCAGGTGGCGCAGCTGTGGCGGGCCGGATCGGAACTGGTCCGCATTACCGTCGATCGCGACGAGGCCGCCGCCGCGGTGCCGCATATCCGCGATCGACTCCGGGGCCGCGGCATCGACGTGCCCCTGATCGGGGATTTCCACTATATCGGCCACAAGCTCCTGACGGAGCACCCGGCCTGTGCCGAGGCGCTCGACAAGTACCGGATCAACCCGGGCAATGTCGGGTTCAAGGCCAAGCGCGACACCCAGTTCTCCACCCTCATCGAACTCGCCATCCGCTACAACAAGCCGGTGCGGATCGGGGTCAACTGGGGCTCGCTCGACGAGGACCTGCTGACCCGGCTGATGGACGAGAACTCGGCCTCGGCCGAACCGGTCTCGGCCGCCGCGGTGCAGCGGGAGGCGATCATCCAGTCGGCGCTGCTGTCGGCCCGGCGCGCCGAGGAGATCGGGCTGGGGCGCGATCGGATCATCCTTTCCACCAAGGTCAGCGATGTGCAGCACCTGATCGCGGTCTATCAGGATCTCGCGGCGCGCTGCGACTATGCGCTGCATCTGGGCCTCACCGAGGCGGGCATGGGGTCGAAAGGCATCGTCGCCTCGTCGGCGGCGATGGGCATCCTGCTGCAGCAGGGGATCGGCGATACCATCCGCGTCTCGCTGACACCCGAGCCGGGCGGCGACCGCACGCAGGAGGTGCGCGTGGCGCAGGAGCTGCTACAGACCATGGGCTTCCGGCAGTTCCTACCGGTCGTCGCGGCCTGCCCCGGTTGCGGCCGTACCACCAGCCAGACCTTTCAGGTGCTGGCCAAGGAAATCCAGGATCACCTCAGTGCCTCCATGCCGGACTGGAAGGAGCGCTACCCCGGTGTCGAGCAGTTGTCCGTCGCGGTGATGGGCTGCATCGTCAACGGGCCCGGAGAGTCCAAGCACGCCGATATCGGCATCTCGCTCCCCGGTACCGGCGAGGCCCCGGCGGCGCCGGTCTTCGTCGACGGCCAGAAGGTCGCGACGCTGCGCGGCGCTGATGTCGCCGAGCAGTTCAAGGGAATGGTCGCCGACTATATCGAGAAGCGGTTCGGGCGGGGCGCGCGGAGCGCGGCGGAATAGCGATGGCGGAGGCGGGCGGATCGCCGGCACTGGCGCTGATCCGGTGGGTGCACACCGCCATCTACGTCGTCATGGCTGTATCTACGTTCGTGCTCCTCTATGCCGGCCTGACCGGCGCGACCGGGCCCTGGCTGTGGGTGGCCCTGGGCCTGCTGGCCATCGAGAGCGTGGTGTTTGTCGGAAATGGCATGAAGTGCCCGCTGACCGCGCTGGCGGTGCGGCACGGCGCGACCAGCGGGCGGGTGTTCGATACCTTTCTGCCCGAGCGGGCGACGCGCTACACGTTCCGCTTCTTCGGCACCGTCATGGTGGTCGGCCTGGGGCTTCTCGTGGGGCGATGGCTGGGCATCATCGGATGAGTGCAACGCGTTCACCGGCGGAGGACGGCGCATGAAGCCGCTGCTGGACTGGCTGTTCACCGGCGAGGCAGCTCGCCGCCGCTGGTTCTGGCTGGCTGCGCTGGCTCTGGTGCTGGTGGCGCTCGGGCTCACCGGCAACCTTCGCCCGCCCGGCACCTGAGGGCGGCTCAGGCGAGCAGATCGCCCTGCGCCAGCGCGGCGGTATACTGCTCCACGAGATCGCGATGGATCGGCGCCCCGAGCAGATAGCGCATGCGGTCGCGAGATGGCTTCTTGTAGTCCGTGGTGAGTTCGGTGATCGGCACCTTCCTGCCGGCGAATGGGACATGGGTCACGGCCATGCCCGCCGCAACAGTCCCGGGCGACAGGACCCGCGCATAGACGCCGGGGCGCTGCGCGGCGTGGAAGCGCTTCACCCAATGGACGTCGCCCATGCGTGCGGCAAAGGTCGCGCAGGGGTTGCGCGGCGCACTGGCCTCGAGCAGCACGTCGCCGATCGTAAAGCGGTCGCCGACATGGATGCGGGCACTTTCGAGGCCGGCGACGGTCAGGTTCTCGCCGAAGAGGCCGGGTGGAAGCGTCCGGCCGAGTTCACGGGCGAAGAACGCATAGTCGGGCAGGCCGTACAGATACACCGCCTGGTCGGGGCCACCATGGTGCTTGCTGTCGAGCACGGCATCGCCGAGAAGCCCGAGCGGACCGATCGGCACCGGCCCCGTCACCGGCCGCTTGTTGATCCCGGTCGGCGCCTTGTGGCCGTCGATGCGCTCGGGGCGCCCGACATTGACCGAGACGATCTCGAGGCGGTCGACGGTCACGGCGCGGGCACGTCGCAGGCATCGGCCCAGCGCCCGCCGCAAAGCTCCACCAGCCGGTCGAGCGGCAGCCGCACCGATGCATGGGTGGAGCCGCCGGCGGGAATAACCTCGTCGTAGGTCCTGAGCGAGGTATCGCAGTAGACGGTCAGCGGCGCCGGCAGGCCGAAGGGGCAGACCCCGCCGACCGCGTGGCTGGTCAGGCGCAGCACGTCCTCGGGGCCGAGCATGCGGGGCCGTCCACCGAACGCTGCCTTGGCCTTCTGATTGCTCAGCCTCGCATCGCCGCGGGTGACAAGGAGAAATTCGCTCTCCCCCACGCGGATGGCGAGGGTCTTGGCGATCTGGCCCGGCGCGACGCCATGCACGGCCGCCGCCAGTTCGACCGTCGCGGTCGAGTCCGGGGTGACGATGACGGCGAGGTCGGGTGCGCGGGCGGCGAGGTCCGCCTTCACGGTATCAAGCGACAATGGCTAGCTCCATAGAGGGTGTGTCAGCTTTCCCGCTCGGCGAAGAAACGGGCCGTGGCGCGCAGACCCTCGGCGTCGTCGCCGAACGGCAGGAGTGCGCTCAGGGCGTCGTGGATCATTTCGCCCAGCCGGCGCCGCGCGGCATCGACGCCGATGCGGGCAACCAGGGTCTGCTTGCCCTGCCCGGCATCCTTGCCGGTCTTCTTGCCCATGGCTTCGGCCGTCGCCGTCACATCGAGAATGTCGTCGGCGAGCTGGAAGGCGCGTCCGGCCGCCTCGGCGTAAGCGGTCAGCTGGCCGAGTTCGGTCTCGGAGGCGCCGCCGAGAAGCGCTCCCATCCGCACCGCCGCCCGGATCAGCGCCCCGGTCTTCATGGCATGCATGTCGGCGATGGCGCGCTCGGTGAGGAAGTGCGTCTCGCCTTCGATGTCGAGCATCTGCCCGCCGACCATGC
>NZ_JAYRYM010000171.1:0-7919 GCF_041917035.1 Devosia sp.
AGCCGTTTCATCGCTGTGCGCCTCGGCTGAGGCCTCGGCGTCAGTCGTCGCGCAGGACAGGATTGAGGATGCGGTAGACCACGTGCGGGCGCAGCAGGTGCCCCTGTGGCACGTCGGGGTGGTCGAAGTCGGAGTCGGGGTCGTGGCGCATCCCGATCTTCTCCATCACCCGGCGGCTCGGCAGGTTGCCGTCATAGGTGATGGCCACCACCTCCGTCAGCCGCAGGCTTCGCCAGGCGAAGTCCAGCATGGCGCGCGCCCCCTCCGGCGCATAGCCTTGCCCCCAGTAGGGCTGCCCGAGTTGCCAGCCGATTTCCACCTCGGGGGCACCCGGAATGGCGAGTCGCAACTCGTCGCGGAATGGCGCCATGCCCAGCATGCCGAGGAACCGGCCATCGGACTTCCGCTCGACGGCGAAAAACGAGTAGCCGATGTCGCGCAGTCTCTGGCGGGCCCGCTCGATTCCCGCGTCCGCGTCGGCATAGGTGCCGACCTCCGGGAAGAACCTGCGCACCACCGGATCGGCGATGATCTCGGCGTAGAGCGGCTTGTCGGCGTCCCGCCACTCGCGCAGCACCAGCCGCTCGGTTTCCAGCCTCACCGGACGATGTCCTCCTCCTCGTAGCCCTGCAGGTAGAGCAGTGCCGTGAGGTCGCCATGATCGATGCGGGCCGCCGCCTGCGCTGCCACGTGCGGCTTGGCATGCAGGGCGACCCCGAGTCCGGCCGCGCGGATCATCTCGAGATCGTTGGCCCCGTCGCCGACGGCCATCGTGCGTGCCATCGGCACCCCGCGCTCCGCGGCGAGGGCCTCGAGCCGGCTGCGCTTGGTCGACTTGTCGACAATCGGGCTCGCGACGGTGCCGGTCAGCCGGTCATCCTCGAACTCGAGCACGTTGGCGATGGCCTCGTCGAAGCCGATGCGCCGGGCAAAGTAGTCCGCGAACAGCGTGAACCCCCCCGACACCAGCGAGGTGTAGGCGCCGAAGGCCTTCATCGTCTGGATCAGCGCCCGCCCGCCCGGAGCCAGGGTGATTCGCTCGCGGCGGATTTCCTCGACCGCCCCGCGTTCGAGGCCCTTGATCAGTTCGACCCGATGCCGCAGAGCCTGTTCGAAGTCGAGTTCGCCGTTCATCGCCCGCTCGGTGATGGCCGCGACCTCGGCCTTGATCCCCACGGCGTCGGCCAATTCGTCGATGCACTCCTGCTCGATCATGGTCGAGTCCATGTCGGCGACGAGGATCAGCTTGCGTCGATCCGCCTCCGGGACCAGCACGGCGTCCACCGCCCGGCGGTCGATCACCGCACCCGCGGCTGCCACCGGGTCGTTCCCCCGGGGTGCATGAATCTCGCAGGCGATGCGCTGGTGCAGCCAGTTGATCTCGCCCCCCGTCTCGTGCTGGATCGCCGCCACCAGCGCGCTGTCGAGTGCTGGATCGGCCGGATTGGCGATGAGGCAGAGGATCGGCATGGGACTTCCGGGAAGGGCCTGAGAAACATGGGCAGGGCGCCCGGTCGGCGAGCGGTGTTGATAGCGGGTCCGACTGCCAGCGGCAAGTCGGCGCTGGCGCTCGCCCGTGCCGAAGCCGAAGGCGGTGTGATCGTCAACACCGATGCCCTGCAGGTCTACTCCGGGTTGCGCCTCATCACCGCCCGTCCCGGCGATGGGGAGCTGGCGCGCGCCCCGCACCGTCTCTACGGCGAAGTCGCGCCCTCCCTTCGCTTCTCGACAGGGGCCTGGGTCCGCGCCGCGGCGGCCATCATCGCTGCGAGCGGTGACGCTCCGCTGTTCTTCGTCGGCGGTACCGGCCTCTACTTCGAGGCGCTGATCGCCGGTCTTGCCGACGTTCCGGAGGTGCCGCCGGCTGCGCTGGCCGCCGCCGAGGCCGAGATTGCCGGCCTCGATCGCGAGGCGCGCGGCCGGCTCATCGCCGCTCGCGACCCGTTGATCGCGGCGCGTCTCAGGGCCCCCGACCCGCAGCGCGTGGCGCGGGCGCTGGCGGTTCTCGATGCCACCGGCAGATCGCTGGCAGAATTCCAGGACACCCGTGCCGAGGGGCTGCTCGCCGGCTTCGAGGTTGAGCGCATCGTCCTCAACCCCGATCGCGACGTGCTGCGCGACCGCATCGCACGGCGCTTCGAGGCGATGTTCGCCGGCGGGGCCATCGAGGAGGTGCGGGCGCTGCTCGCCCTCGGCCTGGATCCCGCCCTACCTGCTATGAAGGCCATCGGCGTGCCCGAGATCGGCGCCTTGCTGCGTGGCGAGATCGGGGTTGCTGAGGCCATCGCTCGCGCCGTCACCGCGACCCGGCAATACGCCAAGCGGCAGCGCACCTGGTTCCGCGGTCGCATGGCCGACTGGACCTGGATCGATCCTAGCCGACCAGATGCCGGAGCAGTCCGAGCCGTTCCCTGAGGGCGAAGCGGGTCACCAACAGCACCGCGACGAAGGCCAGTCCGGTGGCCAGTCCGATCCAGACGCCTATGCCGCGCCAGTCGAGGACGAAGCCGAGCAGGTAGGCAGTGGGCAGCCCGACCACCCAGTAGCCGAAGAAGGCAAGCCACATCGGGGTTCGCGTGTCCGACAGCCCGCGCAGCGCGTGCGCGGCCACCACCTGGGCTCCGTCCGCCAGTTGGAACAGCCCGGCCACCGCGAGGTAGGTCGCCGCCAGTGCCACCGCGTTGGCGTTTCCGGCGATCCCGGGGTCGAGGAAGATCGATACCAGCTGCTGGGGCATGGCGAGAAACAGCGTGCAGGTGACGGCCATGAACCCCATGCCCATCGCCAGTGCCACCCAGCCGGCCTTGCGGATGCCCTCGGCGTCGCCGGCGCCGAAGGCGAGGCCGACACGCACCGTTGCCGCCATGCCGAGCCCGAGCGGCACCATGAATGCCGTCGAGGCGAGTTGCAGCGCCACAGCATGGGCCGCCGTCTCGTCGGTGCCGATCCGCCCCATCAGGATCGCCGCCACCGAAAACAGCCCGACTTCGGCCGCAACCGTCAGCCCGATCGGCATCCCGACCCTGAGGATCTCGGCAAACCGGCGCCAGTCCGGCTTCCAGAATCGGACGAGGATATGGAAGCGCTTCAGCTTGCGATGGGTGAGCGCATAGGCGGTCAGCGCCAGGAACATGAACAGGTTGACGAAACCGGTGGCCAGCGCCGCCCCCCGCAGTTCCAGCAGGGGCAGTCCGAAATGTCCGAAGATCAGCGTGTAGGCGACGAGCGCGTTGACGATGACGCCCATCACCGTGACCACCAGGATCACCCGGGTTGCGGCGAAAGCGGAAAGGAACGAGCGCACCACCATGGTGCCGAGCACCGGGTAGAGCATCCAGAAGCCGGCGAACATGTAGCTCTCGGCGAGGGCGGTGACCTCCGGGTCCTGCCCGAGCGCCAGGTAGAT
This sequence comes from Devosia sp., assembly GCF_041917035.1. GTDB lineage: Bacteria > Pseudomonadota > Alphaproteobacteria > Rhizobiales > Devosiaceae > Devosia_A. The sequence goes on from NZ_JAYRYM010000171.1 coordinate 3,407, forward strand.
CGGCCTGATGCTGAGCACGATCGGCACCAGCAGGGTGGCGACGAGAATCGCGACCCAGAATCCCTGCCGCACCACGCGCCGCACCGCCTTGATATCCCGCCGTCCGCGCGCCTGCGCCACCAGCGGCGCCACGGCACCGACGATGCCGATGCCGGTCAGCTGGAAAGGCATCAGGAATGCCCCGGCCAGCGTGCCGGCGGCGAGGTACTTGGGGCCAAGCCAGCCCATCAGCACCACGTCGGTGGTGAACAGCAGGTTCTGCGCCAGTTGCGCGACGATCAGCGGCCAGGCAAGCGCAAAGGTCGCCCGCAGTTCGCTGCCCCAGGCGTGGGAAAAATCAACGGTGGCGTCGCCGGAGGCCGGCGCCGTCAGTGGCTCGCTCATCGAACTCATCCCAGTCGCGGGCGGGAGCCTTAGCCCATGCCGGCTCCCATCACAAGCGCGGGAGAACCCTCGCGCAGGGGCCGTTCTGGCCGGGGTCAGTCACCCAGCCGCACCGTACGCCAGGTCTGGATCACCCGGACCGGGCCGGGCCGCCTCACCTGCAGGTGCCCCCAGTCGCCGGCATAGGGCACGCGTACCGAGACCCGGATGAACTGCTCGTTGCCGCATTTCGAGCAGCGGAAGGGCGGGCGCAGCGCGTCGCGCTCAGGATCGAGCAGCGCCACCAGATCGGTCGCGAGATAGGTTGCCGTCCGCCGGCAGAGATTGCAGCGCACGATGACGAGCTGCCCCTCCGCTGCGGCATCCCTGAGCCGATGGCGCTTGCCGGGGTAGTGCGACTGCTTCCAGGGTGGAGTAGGCAAGGGGTCGATCCATATGTTCCTGTTCTGTTCTAGATTGCGTCGCGCCGTGGTGTAAAGCGGCCGGGATCGTGCCGGCACCACGGCAATGTGCATTCCGCCCGGTTTTGCCCACAACCCGTTTGTCTGCAGCGATGTTTGTCGCTAAGAACAAGCCATTGTTTCGGAAGGATTTTGAGGAGGATCCGCCCCAATGAAGATCACGGACCTGAAGTGTGCGGTGATTGCGAGCAGTCCCGTGATCCGGATCACGACCGACGAAGGCATCACCGGCTGGAGCCAGATCGAGACTCCCAAGCCCTACGTCAAGCCGCAGGTGCTGCAGCTCCGGGACTGGATCGTCGGACAGGATCCGCGCGACGTCGAGCGCGTCATGCGCCGCATCCGCGTGCGCGGCGGCTTCAAGCCGTTCGGTTCGGCCGTCAGTGCCATCGAGCATGCCCTGTGGGACATTGCCGGAAAGGCGGCGAACGCCCCGGTCTACCGCCTGCTCGGCGGCAAGGTCCGCGACCAGGTTCGCACCTATCGCACGCTGTATCAGGCCGAAGTGCCGGGCGGTGCCGAGCACACGCCCGCCGGCTACAAGCGCTGGGCCGAGTACGGCAAGTCGCTGAAGGGCGAGTTCACCCTGTTCAAGCTGCCCAGCGCCTATCACTCGTCGATGGTGCGCGACTTCCCCGACTTCTTCTACGGTGAGGTTCAGGTGGATGCACCGTTCCCGTACCCGCACAAGGGGACGCTGACCAAGGAAGGGTTCGACCATCTGGTCGCCTGCATCACCTCGGCCCGCGAGACGCTGGGCAAGGGCTACAACACTGCCGTCGATGCCGGTCCCGGCTTCATGCCGCTCGATGCGCTGCGCCTCGCCAAGGCACTCGAGCATTTGCACCTGATGTGGATCGAGGACACCGTCACCGGGGACTATTCGCCCTACGTCAATCCGGACGTCTACAAGGACGTCACCCACCACACTACGACGCCGATCCACACCGGCGAGCAGATCTACCTGCGTCAGCACTACAAGGCATTGATCGAAAGTCACGCGGTCAACGTCATCGGACCGGACCCCTGCGATATCGGCGGCCTCGCCGAGATCAAGTGGGTGGCCGAGCACGCCGATCTGCACGGCATCGCCATCGCCCCGCACGGCACCGCCAACGGCATTCTCGGCCTGGCCGCGCTGATCCAGGTTTGCGCCACCATGCCGGACAACCTGATCGCCTTCGAGTATCCGGCCCGCTTCGAGCCCTTCTGGTACGACATTACCGAGGGCTTCGACGGCATGCCGGTCAAGGGCGGCCTGATTGATGTGCCCGACCGTCCTGGTCTCGGCGTCAACCTCGTCCCCAGGCTGGCCAGGAAGTACCTCGAGGAGGGCGACGAGGGCTTCTTCGACTGAGGGCGGCCAGCGACATCAGGGGCGCCGGACGTGACCGCTGCCCCTGCTTGTCGGAAACCGCCGTTCAGTCGGCCTCCGCCTCTTCCGTGGGCGGGCAGCGCCAGGGGAACGGCCACGGCAGGGGCAACCCTTCGCCGGCGGGTTCGGCACAGGCCTGCTTGCGGTTGAACACCGCCCGCAGCGCCGCGTCGAGATCGCGCGCGACGCACGACCGGTCACACGCGGCGCCACCGGGGTTGCCGGTCTCCGTTCCCGCCAGCGCCGGGAGGACCGCGAGCGGACGATCACGCTGGTGCCGAAGATCAGGCGACGGATCATTGGACGCTCCTATTTGACGTTGCGGACGGAATAGAGCCGCCGCGTACCCTGCGGGTAGGCCTTGGCGACGTCGGCGGCGAGCTGCGAGCCCATGTAGGCCTGCCGCTTGGCTTCGCTGACCCAGATGGAGACGACGGCGATCTCACTCTCCGTCTCCAGCTGGTAGGCATCGACGATGCCGTCCGCTTCTCGGACGAAGCGGCGAAACAGGTCGTCGGCCTTGGTGTCGAGGCTCTGCGGAATAGTCAGAATCGATGCGATCATGATGTCCCCTGCTGCCGACCACCGGCACATTCCGGCAGTGGGCCCTCACCTTGGCCCGCCCTCGGGGCCGGAGTACAGCAGCAAGGCTGTCGGATAGTCGCCGAAAGACTGCATGAATGCGGTCGAATACAGGAAAAAGCAGGTGCCCGATCGATAAACTGCAATCGATCGGTACAACCTCGACATAAGCGACTTGCCCTAACGTCGCTGCGTCAGGTGTTGGGAGGTTCGGCGGTGCTGGGATATCTGGACGCGATGTTGCGCTACTTCGAGCTCTCGGGGCGGACGACGCGCACCCAGTACTGGGTCTTCCAGCTCGTCATGGTGCTCCTGATGGCCGGGGCCGTCGTGGCGGACGTCATGTTTCTCGAGGCGCCGCCGGCCGAAGGGAGGCTGGGGTTCTTCGCCATGTTCGCGGTCATCGTCCACACTGTACCGGGGATCACCGTCACGGTGCGCCGGTTGCACGACAGCGGACGCTCCGGGTGGTGGTACTGGATTCAGCTGATCCCGATCCTCGGCTCGATCTGGTTGCTGGTGCTGATGTGTCTCGGTCCCAACGAACGGGCCTTCCGCTATGGCGACGATCCGCGCGACGTTGCCGGGCGGACGACCCCCATGACCCGTTCCGCCGAGCTCCTCGCCAGCATGCAGGCCCGCCGCCAGACGGTGTCGCGCATCTAGGGCGTGCCGCGACCGAGGAGCAGCCTGTCCGGGCCGCCCCGGCTCGCGACGAACAGGTCGGCGCGGCCGTCGCCGTTGAAGTCGGCCACCTCGAGATCGAACGCATTGGCCAGGGCGCTCTTTGGCAACACGCCTTCCGCCGGGACGAAAGTCCCACCCTCGTTGCGGAAGGCCACGAGCGGGTAGGCGGAGTTGCGCGCGGAGAGATCGCCGAGCCTGCCGCGGATCAGGTCGGGCCGGCCATCCCCGTCGAAGTCGACGAACGCCACCGCCATCGTCGTTTCATCGTCCGGCACGAGCCGCTCCGTCGCGTCGACGAACCGTCCCGTTCCATCATTCAGCAGCAGGCGATCCTGCTGGTCGCGGTCGGGGTTGAACAGCCGCACATTGGCGAAATAGGCGTCGAGGTCGCCGTCGGCATCGATATCGACGAGGTGGGTGTCGCGCGTCTCCTCGGGCGCCGCGCGCAGCGGCAAGGGCGCGTCGCTGAACCTGCCGCTGCCGTCGTTGCGATAGAGCCGGTTGCGCTCCTCGTTGCCGAACATCAGGTCGATGTCACCGTCTCCGTCGATGTCGCCGGCGGCGATGTCCTGGCTGACATCGTCGAAGCCGGGCAGGCGCGCCGCGCTCTCGTCGGCGAAGCCGCCGGCGCCGTCGTTGATCCAGATGAAGTCCGGCCCGGCGTTGGCAACCGCGAGGTCCGGGTCGCCGTCGCCGTCGAGATCGGCGGCGATGACGGTGTTCGAGGTGGCGCGCACGGGCAGCCGCCCGGTGACGTCGGTGAAGCCGCCCCGGCCATCGTTGAGGTGGTAGCCGTAGACCTGGTCGTCCTCCCCCACGAAGACCAGGTCGAGGTCGTCGTCCCCGTCGAAGTCGGCGATCGCGACATCCTCGTGATCGCCGACGGGGCCGGCGAGGGGAGCCTCGATGAACCGGCCCGTGCCATCGTTGAACAGGATGCGGTTGCGGCCGTATTCCACGGCGATCGCCAGGTCGAGGTCGCCGTCGCCATCGAGATCGGCCGCGCTCGCGGCCATCGAGTTCG
>NZ_JAYRYM010000172.1:0-7893 GCF_041917035.1 Devosia sp.
CTCGACCCTGCCGCTCGCCGTGCTCGATGCGGCCGGTGCCAACCTGTCGATCCTCAAGTCGCCCACCACCGTCCGGCTCGAGGACGGCACCTTCTACGGCTGGGAGGGCTGCCATCCGGCCGCCGGCTCATGCGAGGGCAGTTGCACCCATGTGTGGAACTACCAGCAGGCGCTGCCCTTCCTGTTCCCGGCGCTCGAGCGCTCGATGCGCACGGCGGACTACCGCTACAACCTCAATGCGGCGGGCGGCCTCAGCTTCCGGCTGAGCCTGCCGCTCGGCACCGGCAACGAGACCGAGCGGCCCTGCGCCGACGGCCAGTTCGGCAATGTCATGAAGACCTATCGCGACTGGAAGCTGAGCGGCGACGACGCCTGGCTGCGCAGCCTGTGGCCGGCGGTCAGGCGCAGCATCGACTACGCCTGGAGCCCCGACAATCCCGACCGATGGGATCCGGAACAGACCGGCGTCCTCTGGGGCCGCCAGCATCACACGCTCGACATGGAGCTGTTCGGCCCCAATTCCTGGCTCACCGGCTTCTACCTCGGTGCCCTGGTTGCCGCACAGCGCATGGCCGAGGCGCTCGGCGAGACCGAGGCCGCCGCGCTCTACGGCGCCATCTATGCGCGCGGCCGGGCCTGGGTGGACCAGAACCTGTTCAACGGTTCGCACTACACCCAGCAGGTCGACATCCGGGACAAGTCCGTGCTGGCCCCCTTCATCAAGGGCGAGAAATCGCTCGGCGTCCTCGGCGATACCGTCGAGCAGCTCTACTGGAGCGACGAGCACAAGGAGCTGAAGTACCAGATCGGCGGCGGCTGCATCATCGACCAGGCGCTCGGCCAGTGGCATGCGAACCTGTACGGGCTGGGCGACGTGCTCGACCCCGGCAAGGTGGTCACCAGCCTCGGCACCATTTACGCCAACAACTTCAAGCCGCGGCTGGGCGACATCTACAATCCGTGCCGCGTCTTCGGCCTCGATGACGAGGCCGGCACGATCATCGCGACCTGGCTCGAAGGCGAGGTCAAGCCCGCCGTGCCGGTGCCCTATGCGCAGGAGACCATGCACGGCATGGAATACGCCTTCGCCCAGCTCCTCATGGCCTACGGCATGCTGGACGAGGGCATCGCCGTCACCGCCGGGGTGCGCGACCGCTATGACGGCGGCCGGCGCAATCCCTGGAACGAGATCGAGTGCGGCTCCAACTATGCGCGCTCGATGGCCAGCTGGGGCGCGATGATCGTGCTCTCGGGCTTCAGCGTCGATGCGGCGGCCGGCCATATCGGCTTTGCCCCCCGCGTGCAGCAGGCCGGCCGGTTCCGCAGCTTCTGGTCCGGCGCCGGCGCCTATGGCACGGTCGAACTGGGCGAGGGGCGGGCACGCCTCGCCATCCTCGGCGGCGAGATGGCGCTCGGCGATCTGGGCCTGCCCGCCGACGGCACCGGCGCCTCGGCGCGACTCAACGGCACGGGCGTCGCCGCCACCGGCCATGGCACGGGCGTCAGGTTCGCCGGCCTCGAGCTCAAGCCCGGCGATGTCCTCGATCTGGAGGTTCCCGCTCTCGGTTTGCGCGCGCTGCCCGAGCTTGCTAGCCTCGCGGCCTAGGGCGCTGCCGTGACCGGCAGCGCCGTACCGCAACAGGAGGCGCCGGGGCGCCGATGATCGGGTCGCATCTGCTCGGACAGCAGCCGACATTCGCCGGCGCCGATTTCGGCGTGCCGGAGATTGCCTTTTTCGGCTACTACCAGTTCCGCAACGCGGTGCCGACCTCCGACTCCTGGGAGGAGCATGGCGGCATCGAGATCGTCTTCCTGCAGTCGGGCGAGGCGTGCTGGGATCTGCCGGACGATCATTTCTCGATGACGACGGGCAGCCAGGCGCTGATCATTCCTGCCGGCCGCCGCCACCGTATCGCCAACGGCGTCTACACGCCGTGCCGGCTGCTCTGGCTGGTCTTCAGGCCGGTGGCCGAGGCGGTCGAGAAGGCCCGGCTGTTCCTCGGCAGCGAGGTCGACGCGCTGTTCCGGCTGGCTGAGAGCCACCAGCGTCCGGTCGATCTGCCCGAAGGCAGCCATCGCATGCTCGGCGAACTGTGCAACCGGCTCACCGACGAGCGGCTGCTGATCGGCTCAGCGCCGATCATGGCCGAGGTGCGTTCGCGCGTCTATGCGCTGGTGACGTCGCTGTGGGAAGCGTGCGAGTCCGGCCGCGCCTCGGGCGAGCAGAGCCGCCTCGTGCGGCGCGCCGCCGCCATGCTGCGCGACAGTGCCGACGACGACGCCGACCGCGACGAGAACATCGAGGATGTCGCGCGCCGGCTCGGCTACGGCAAGAGCCGGCTCTACAGCCTGTTCACCCACGAGATCGGCATGGCGCCCAACGATTATCGCCAGCGCCTGCGCATCAAGCGCTGCTGCGAGCGGCTGATCCGCACCTCGGACTCGATCACCGCGATCGGCATCGAGAGCGGCTTCAACTCCTCGCAGTACTTCTCGCGGGTGTTCAAGAAGTATGTCGGCCTGACCCCGAGCGACTACCGCACCCTGTTCCGCGGCCACGCCGAAGCCTGAGGCGCCGGTCGCAGGCGGTACAAGACCATTCTACCACCACCGGCGCAGAGCCGGCATTTCGGATCACGTGCCGGTACGCACGGTGACCCCGAAGTCCGGCCCTGCGCCGCACGTCAGCCTCTGCCGACGCGGGCATGGTTACGGCTGCAGAGTCCAGAACTGGTCGGTGGGGCCTCCGTTTCGCGGCGGAGGATCCTGTGTCCAGAGCTGCACCACACCACCCGAAGACACATCCAGGCACTTGTTCGACAGTCTGTTCAGGAAGCACCGGCCGGTCTGGAACCAGATCTGGTCGGTGTTCTGATACCCGACACGCCCCGGATCCTCGCAGTCCCATATCTGGATCTTCGCGCCATCCGCCTTGCCAGGCTTGCCGACAACGTCAAGGCATCGGCCCGACGCCTTGTGCCGGACGTGGCCATCCTTGAGCATTTCCCAGCCATCGCCTCGGCCAGGCCGCTTTGACATGTCGCAGGCAAAGAGCTTGGCCGGCGTGCCATTGGCAAGATTGTCCACGCCAAGGCACTTCTTGTGGATCACGTTGAAGATGTGAAAGGTCGGCCCGGTCTGTGCCTCCGCGGGTCCGGCAAGAGCCATCTGCCCCAGCATGGCGAAGGCCAGCCCCAGCAGAACGCGACCCCTACTCCTGCCCCCCCGCGTTCGATCGCGCTGTTTCCGCTCGACCCACCCCAAGACCCGATCTGGCCGTCCCGAACCGGCTGCCAGTTCCCCCGGCCGATCTATGCTTTCCTCAACGTGCCTGCCCTTACCCATTCCAGGTTCCTCCCCATCTAGGACAGGAAGAAGGCTACGTCATGGGGTGTCGCCGGCTTTTGACGGGCGTCAACGGGGATCTGGCCTGCCCCCTTCGAGTGCTGGGCACCTGCGCCCGGCGTCGGTCAGGGCAGTACCAGGTTCAGGGCTGCCGCCGCTATACCCCCGGCGCGTCGATCAGCGGGCTCAGCTTGGCCAGCCTCCCCAGGTCCTCGCGATCGCTGATCGCGATGCTTGCCCCGTTGACGGCGACCCCGTAGGGCTTCAGCGTCGCGAAGGCACGCGACAGGTTCTCGGGTGTCATGCCGAGCAGCGAGGCGAGGGTGCGCTTGTCATAGGGCAGGGTCACCTCCGGCTCCTCGCCCTGCTCGGCGGCGAGCCGCAGCAGGTAGGCAGCGAGCCGTTCGACACCGGTGCGCAGCTTGAGGTCCTTCTGGCTCTTGATCACGCCGCGGTAGCAGCCGGCGAGGTCCACCACGATGGCACGGGCGAAGGCATCGTCGAGCTCGAAGGCGGCCCTGACGTCCTCGGCCGGGATCATCAGCAGCCGGCAGCGGCCGACGGTCCGGGCCCCCATCAGGTAGCAGGCATCGCGGATGACGGCGGCGAGGATGAACGTGCCGTTGCGCGAGACCATGCCCATGCTGGTCTCGCGACCGTTCCACGAGGCATGCAGCTCCACCGTCCCCTCGACCACGACAAACAGGAAATCGGCCCGGTCGCCCTCGCGGAACAGCTCGACGTGCGGCGGGAAGGCCTGCAGGTAGGCGGCACGGCTCAGCCGCTCGAATCCCTCGTCGGCCATGCCGGCGAACAGCGACAGTTCCCTGAGCCCCGACACGTCTTCCGGTCTCATGCCGGCCTCAATGCTTGATAAACATCAAGCAGAACTTCTGACCCCGACAACTGCCTTCGTCAAGTCCGCAGGCGCGGCCCTGATGGAATTGGCGCCGCGGCTTATTTGGCCGTCGGGGGGCCGGGGCATTGATCTGGATCAACTGGAACTGCCGCCGCCTGCCCTCAGCCTCGCCCGCAAGGGTCCTTTCCGACCGACCTGATGGGGCAGCAAATGGCATCGACTTCGAACGTCTCGAGCCGGCAGCAGAACACCGCGCTGGGGATGAGCACCTTTGCCTTCACGGTGTGTTTCGCCGTGTGGACGATCTTCTCGATCATCGGGGTGAAGATCCAGGGCGAGCTGGGCATCTCCGATGCACAGCTCGGGCTCCTGGTCGGCACCCCCATCCTCTCGGGGTCCCTCTCCCGCGTCCTGCTCGGCATCTGGACCGACCAGATCGGCGGCCGCGTCGTCTACGTGCTGACCATGCTCTTGGCCGCGGTGGCCACCTTCCTGCTCTCCTACGCCACCACCTACGAGATGATGCTGCTGGCCGCCCTCGGGCTCGGCCTCGCCGGCGGCTCCTTCGCCATCGGCGTCGCCTACGTCTCCAAGTGGTACACGCCGGAAAAGCAGGGGACGGCGCTGGGCATCTTCGGGGCCGGCAATATCGGTGCCGCCGTCACCAAGCTCGCCGCGCCCTTCGTCATGGTGGCGTTCGGCTGGCCGGTCGTCGCGCAGGTTTGGGCCGCGGCCCTGGTGGTGACGGCGCTGATCTTCTGGTTCACCACCAGCGACGATCCCGATCTCGTGGCGCGCCGCGCCGGCGGCATCAGGGCCAAGGGCACTCTCCTGCAGCTCGAGCCGCTGAAGAACGTCCAGGTCTGGCGGTTCTCGCTCTACTACTTCTTCGTCTTCGGCGCCTTCGTCGCGCTGTCGCTGTGGCTGCCCAAGTATCTGATCGGCGTCTACGGCGTCGACATCAAGCTCGCCGGCATCCTCGCCGCGGCCTTCTCGATCCCGGCCAGCCTGTTCCGCGCCTATGGCGGGCACCTGTCGGACCGCTACGGGGCGCGGGCGGTGATGTATGTCACCTTTGGCGTCTCCGCCGTCTGCACCTTCATGCTGGCCTACCCGCACACCGATTACGTCATCCACGGCGTGCACGGCCTGATCAGCTTCTCCACCCGGATGGACCTCGTCCCGTTCGTCATGGTGGTGTTCGTGCTCGGCTTCTTCATGTCGCTGGGCAAGGCGGCGGTCTACAAGCACATCCCGGTCTACTACCCCGGCAATGTCGGGGCCGTCGGCGGCCTGGTCGGCATGATCGGCGGGCTCGGCGGCTTCGTGCTGCCCATCGCCTTCGGCGTGCTGCTCGACGTCACCGGGTTGTGGACCAGCAGCTTCATGCTGATGTTCGGCATCGTCGTGGTGTCGCTGCTCTGGATGCACTTCGCCATCCGGCACATGGAGAAATCCGCCGTCGAGAAGGTCCTGGGCGAGCTGCCGCAATTGCCCGAGATGCAGTCGCTGCACCGGCCCGGCATGGCCGGCACCGGCCCGCGGCTGATCGCCGAGTGGCAGCCGGAGGACCCCGCGTTCTGGGCCGGCAAGGGGCGCGCCATCGCCGCCCGCAACCTGTGGATCTCGATCCCCAACCTGCTGCTCGCCTTCGCCGTATGGATGGTGTGGAGCGTCGTCATCGCCAAGCTGCCCAGCGTCGGGTTCAAGTTCTCCACCGACGAGCTGTTCTGGCTCGCCGCCCTGCCGGGGCTGTCGGGCGCCACGATGAGGATCTTCTACTCCTTCATGGTGCCGGTGTTCGGCGGCCGGCTGTGGACGACGCTCTCCACCGCCTCGCTGATCATCCCGGCCATGGGCATCGGCTATGCCGTGCAGAACCCCGAGACCCCCTACCTGATCTTCCTCGTGCTGGCCCTGCTCTGCGGCCTCGGCGGCGGCAACTTCGCCTCCTCGATGTCCAACATCAGCTTCTTTTTTCCCAAGCGCGAGAAGGGCAACGCGCTGGCCCTCAATGCCGGGCTCGGCAACCTGGGCGTCAGCGTCATGCAGTTCCTCGTGCCGCTGGTGATCACCATCGGGGTGTTCGGCACCGTCGGCGGCGAGCCGCAGCCGGTCGATGAGACCACCCGGCTGTGGCTGCAGAATGCAGGCTTCGTCTGGGTGCCCTTCCTCATCGTGTCGGCGCTCGCCGCCTGGTTCGGCATGAACGATCTCGCCTCCGCCAGGGCCTCGTTCAAGGATCAGGCCGTGATCTTCGGACGCACCCATAACTGGCTGATGTGCTGGCTCTATACCGGCACCTTCGGGTCCTTCATCGGCTACTCGGCCGGCTTCCCGCTGCTCGCCAAGATCGCCTTCCCGGACGTCAATTCGCTGCAATACGTCTTTCTCGGGCCGCTCGTCGGCGCCCTAGCGCGGGCCGGCACCGGCTGGGTATCGGATCGCTGGGGCGGCGCGCGCGTCACCTTCTGGACCTTCGTGCTGATGATCGCGGCGGTCGGCGGGGTGCTCTACTTCATGGCCGCCAAGGATCAGCCCGGCGCCTTCTGGGGGTTCTTTGCGATGTTCATGGTGCTGTTCTTCGCCACCGGCGTCGGCAATGCCTCCACCTTCCAGATGATCCCGGTGATCATGCGCAAGGAGATCGACCGGCTGATGCCCGGGCTCGCCCCGGCCGACCGCGTCCGCCAGGCCGACAAGGAATCGGCGGCCATCATCGGCTTCACCTCGGCGATCGCGGCCTACGGCATGTTCTTCATCCCGCGTGCCTACGGCACCTCCATCCAGATGACCGGCGACGCCTCGGCGGCGCTGTGGGGGTTCCTCGTCTTCTACGTCACCTGCCTGGCCCTCACCTGGTTCGTCTACACGCGCCGCGGCGGCCTGCTGCACGACATCGAGCGCGGTCGCGAGTCGGCCGCGGCAACTGCCCAGACCCGGAGTGCGTGATGAGCCTGCTTCTCGATCGGCTGAACTTCCTCAAGCGCAACGCCCCCTTCGCCGAGGGGCACGGCATCACCACCGGCGAGAGCCGGGAGTGGGAGAAGGCCTATCGGGGCCGCTGGCAGCACGACAAGATCGTGCGCTCGACGCACGGGGTGAACTGCACCGGATCGTGCTCGTGGAAGATCTACGTCAAGGGCGGCATCGTCACCTGGGAGACGCAGCAGACCGACTATCCGCGCACCCGGCCCGACCTGCCCAACCATGAGCCGCGCGGCTGCGCCCGGGGCGCCAGCTATTCCTGGTACATGTACTCGGCCAACCGGGTGAAGCACCCGCTGGTCCGCTCCCGCCTGCTCCGGCTGTGGCGCGAGGCGCGCGCCACCAGGGCCCCGGTCGCCGCCTGGGCCTCGATCGTCGAGGATGCGGCGAAGCGGCGCGACTACACCAGGGTCCGCGGCCATGGCGGCTTCGTCCGCGCCGGCTGGGACGAGGTCAACGAGCTGATCGCCGCCGCCAATGTCTACACCGTGCGCCGGCACGGGCCGGACCGCGTGGTCGGCTTCTCGCCCATCCCGGCCATGTCGATGGTCTCCTATGCGGCCGGTTCGCGCTACCTGTCGCTGATGGGCGGCGTCTGCATGTCGTTCTACGACTGGTACTGCGACCTGCCGCCGGCCTCGCCGATGACCTGGGGCGAGCAGACCGACGTGCCGGAATCGGCCGACTGGTACAATGCCGGC
>NZ_JAYRYM010000173.1:0-7861 GCF_041917035.1 Devosia sp.
GGCGTTTCGGCCGCTACCACTGCTTCAGCACAGCGACCGGCCTGGAGCAGGTGTTCCTCCACGAGTTCCGGCGAACCGGAGTCATCACATGATCATCGATCCCGATCCCTATGTCATCCAGGTCCAGCAACTGAGCAAACGCTACGGGCGCAAGCTGGCACTCGACGGCGTGACGCTGCGAGTCCCGGAGAACAGCCTGTTTGCACTGCTCGGACCGAACGGCGCGGGCAAGACCACCCTGCTCAACATCCTGTGCACCCTGCTGCCGCCCGATTCCGGCACCGCGACCGTCGCGGGCTTCGACGTGGTCAAGGCCCCGCTGCGGGCCCGCAGCCAGATCGGCGTCGTGTTCCAGGAGCCGAGCCTCGACGACCGGCTTTCGGCGGCGGAGAATCTCGAGTTTCACGGGCTCGTTTACGGCATGCCGCCCTCGGCGGTCCGGCGAGGCATCACCGACCTCCTTGAACTGGTCGAACTGGCAGACTGGCGGCATGCGATCGTCCGAACATTCTCGGCCGGCATGAAGCGCCGCCTCGAGATTGCCCGGGCCTTGCTGCACGCGCCGCGAATCCTGTTTCTCGACGAACCGACGGTCGGGCTCGATGCCCAGACCCGCCAGCGCATGTGGAGCTATCTCGACGAACTGCGCCGCAAGCGCGAACTCACCGTGGTGGTGACGACCCACTACATCGAGGAAGTCGAGGAGTGCGACACGGTCTGCATCATCGATCATGGCAAGGTTCTGGCCAGCGGCACGCCCGACAAGCTCAAGCAGCAGTTCGGCAGCGAACTCGTCAAGGTCGTGCCGCGCGACCCCCAGGCCGCGGCGGACCTGCTCGCCGCCTACCCCGACGCGGCCGAACGCGACCCGAACATCCTCGTCATCCCGGTGGTGGGAACGGACTTCTCCGACCGGTTGATGGCGCAGTTCGGCCAGCGTATCCGGCAGCTGTCCTTCGTCACCCCCAGTCTCGAGAGCGTGTTCATCTCGCTGACCGGACAGGAGCTGCGCGACAAGGCCAGCAATGATCGCGAGCGAACCCTGGCGTTTGCCAAGTCGGGCGGCGAACACACCAGATGAACCTGCCGGGCGTCCTGCGAGGGATCTATGCGATCTGGCTGCGTGAAGTGAAGCGCGCGCTGCGCGATCGCGGCCAGCTGATCGGCGGGCTCAGCCGACCGCTGTTGTGGGTGCTGGTCATGGGCATCGGGCTGAACCCCTATTTCCGGGGCGAGGTCTTCGCCGAGGTGCGCTTCGTCGTGCCCTATACCTATCTGCAGTTCATCTTCCCGGCCATCGTGATGCTCAACATCCTCTATACCTCCGTGCAGACGGCGGTTTCGGTGATCTGGGATCGTCAGTTCGGATTCCTGCGCGAGGTACTGGTTTCGCCCATGCCGCGCAGCGCGGTGCTCCTCGGAAAGGTCCTCGGGGGCGCCACCATCGCCATGCTGCACGGCTCGCTCGTCCTGGTGCTGGCCCGATTCGTCGGAGTTGCCTTCTCGCTTACCGACCTACTGATCGGCATGGGGCAGATGTTCGTCCTGGCCTTCGGCCTCACCTCGTTCGGCATCATCATCGCCAACCGGATTCGCAGCTTCGAAGGCTTCGGGGTGTTCTCCAATGCGGTCATCCTGCCGCTCTACTTCACCTCGAGCTCGATCTTCCCGCTCGACCCGGCGCTGACCCGGGCCCAGACGGTCGTGGTCTATCCCGAGTGGCTGGTGACGGTGATCGAGATCAACCCGCTCACCTACGCCGTGGACGCGCTGAGGGGCAGCTTCATCGCGTTCCATCAGTTCGAGTCCTGGACCGGCAATGCGGTTATCGCGGGCATGGCGGTGGTGTTCTTCGCCGTGGCGTTGTGGGACTTCAGGAAGGCGTGAATGGCCCGGCGAGGCGACATCGACCGGCCCGGGGCCGCGACGTCACGGCGGCCCCGGGCATGGGGGGATTTCGGCGTCGTCGCGCTGATGCTCGCCATCCTGGCGTCGGTCTACCTGCTCGACGTCGACACCTCGTTGAGCGAGGTCAGACGGATCGGTCGGCTGACGGCGTGCATGCCACCCGAGTACCCGCCGCTGGTGACGGGAGAGGCACAGGCGCCTGGTTTCGATGTCGAGTTGCTGGGCGAGATTGCGGCAAGGATCGGAGTCGGGCTGACGATCCAGTCCAATGCCGCCATGGTCCGCGACTTCAACCCGCGCAGCTGGCGCATCACGCGGGCGCAGTGCCAGATCCTTGCCGGAGGTGTCGTCAGCTCGCAGATCACCCGCTCGTTTCTCGACACCACCGACCCCTACCTCAAGACGGGCTGGGCCCTGGTCAGCCCTGCCCCGGTCCTCGATCTCGACGGAAAGACCGTCGCCTTTCTCGCAGGCCCTGCCGGTCTCGACCGGATCGCCCTCAGCCGGCTCCTGCGTGCCGCCGGTGCGACGGTGACCATGGCCAAGACGCGCGACGACCTGATCGAAGGCCTCGCCGCCGGACGGTTCGACGCGGGCGCCAGCGAGGCCCTGATGCTGAGCCGGATCGCCAGCGAGCAGGGCTGGTCCTTTCGTGGTCTCGACACCGGGGGCGGCGACAACCCGATCAGCCTCGGGCTCTGGAAGGGCGACCTGACGCTCAAGAACGCCGTCTCGGCGATTCTCGCCGACTTGCGACGCAGCGGGTTCATGACCACCCTGGCCGATCGCTACGGGGTTACGGTCCTGACGGACTGAGGCCGGCCGAGAGGATCGGCGGAACTGCCCCGATGGCGACGGGTCGGCAGCGGGCCGCGACGTTTCTGAGGGCCTCGATCAGCGCCAGAACGGCCGGATCCTGCCGATGCTCCTCGAGGAACACCGCGACCAGCGGTCGCTCGGCGGCGAGTTCGGTGGCGAACAGACGAATGCCGCTCACCCGATTGCCGTCGGACCCACACGAGAGGGCGGGGGCGAGACATATGCCCATCCCCGCACCGACCAGCGCGACGGCCGCCTCGAAGCTCCGGCACTCCGCGACGACCCGTTCGCCCAGAGATCGGGAGCGATACCAGTTCTCCATGCGGGTATCGCTGCGCGAACCGAACACGAAGCGAATCGAACGCGACAGGATCTGCCGCTGCTCCGGCGCGAGATCGTTCACCGAGGCGACATCGGTCAGTTCGACAGACTGGGGGACGACGAGGACGTAGGGATCGTTCATCAGCGGCACCTGCAACAGGCCAGCCCCGGAGCCTTCGAGGGCCGTCGCGGCGACAAGACCGACGGCGACGCGCCGGGCGTCGAGCATTTCGACCACGTCGACCGGCGAGCCCTCGTGAATATCGAAGGCGAGTTCCGGCATCGTGGCCTGCACCTCACTGAGGGCTGGCGGCAGCAGGAGCCGCACCATCGAGCCGATACCGGCAATGCGCAGCGTGCGGGTCCATCCTGGCCCGCCGGCAAGGCCTTCCTCGAGGCGCTGCATCTCGCGCAGCACCCGCAGCGCGTGCTGGACCAGAGTCATCCCTTCGGCGGTGGGCAGCATGCGGGCCATACGTCTATCGAACAGACGCACGCCGACCACGCCTTCGAGCTTGGCGAGGTGCTGCGAGATGGTCGGTTGCGACAGGTTGAGGAGCTTGGCGGCGTTGCTGACCGTCTTGGCGTGCCACACGGCCCAGAGCACCCGCAACTGCTGCAAGGTGATTTCGGAATAGGCCGCGGGGTTTCGCGTCGGTCCCTCGCCGGCCGGGCCGGGCTGCGTATCGTCCATGGCGGTCACGCCCGTGTGCTCTTGACGCACGGATCAGTAGCACAGCGCTGGCGACAGGACAGGCATGCTCTGCTGGCCTGCGACCAAACCGATCGATTGGCTCGACTTATGCCGGCAGGCGCGGCAGGTAGGGCACGCCGAAGACGAAAGCGATCGCCAGGGCCGGCCGCGACCACAACATTACGGCGCGCAGCCGCGGCTGCAGGGCCGGAACGAGGAACAGCAGGACATGCCCGCCGGCCAGGGGCGGGATGGGCAACAGATTGGCAACCGCAGACCAGCCGGACACATCGAGCACGTAGCCGAGAAGATTGTTCAGTTGCAGCGCCATGCCGGGGGCCAACCAGGCGGTGACGGGTCCCCGCGCCAGCTGCAGCAGGGACGCCGCGAGGTAGGGAGCGGCTGCAGCGCCGACGACCACGATGAGCACCCCGGCCAGCCCGAAGCGCAGGCGGCGATACTCCACCGGCATCCAGACGATCCAGCCGCAACGCGACAGCAGGCCGGCGAGAAAGCCCAGGATATCGAGGTGGACGAACGGATTGAGGGTCCTGCGACCATCCTGATGCGGGCCGGGATCGCCGAGCAGATGCGAGAGGACGGCCATTGCGTAGCCGTGCAGACCGACGACCAGCAGCATCGCTACCAGTCGGAACAGCAACTGCGTCAGGCTGAGGTCGAACATGGTGGTGCCGGGCCGCGGGACGTCAACTGCCGCCCGGCGGCATCAGAAGGTGCCGCTGCATCAGCGCCGCGATGGTGCCATCCGCCGCCAGTTCGTCGATGGCCTCGCCCAGCAACTGGTTGAGGTAGGTGTTCTCGGCGCGGGTGCCGATGCCGGTCAGGAGCGGCCGTACCGGGAAAGGCAGCTCGGGCAGGACACGCAGCCCGAAGAGCGACGGATCGCCGTCAGTGGCGACGTAGAGCGCTGGCTCCCAGACCAGGGCGAGGTCCACCTGCCCGCCCAGCGCCGCCTCGATCAGGTCCCGATTGGTGCGGTACGAACTGCGCGTCCACTTCTCGTCGGGGTGAGCAGCGACATAGTTGATGAGCGCGTTATCGGCGAGACTGAGACCGCGGGTCGCGACGACCCCGTCCTTGCCGATATCGGCAAGCCCGGCCAGCTCGGGATCGATGGTCACGGCGATCGTCGGCGTCTCCATATAGGGCCGGGTTACGAGCACGAAGGCCGGATTGCTGGGAGAGAGCGAGAAGCCCATGATGGCATCGCAGTCCTGCGCCAGTGCGACATAGATCTGCGCCACCTGCAGGGGCAGTCGATGGTCAAGCGGCGGCTGCGGCAGGACGCTGGCCTCGAGCGCAAACAGCTTGCCCTCGATGAGCAGGACGTCCGCTATGGCCCGGGCCAGGTCCTGCTCGAACTCCGCCATCATCCCCTCGGGATTGTAGCAGAACGTGACGGCGTTGCCCCCTTGGCGCAGCTCTTGGGTAAACAGGTCGCGGGGCACATCCTGCTGCTGCACCTGGGCGCTCGCGGGCACCGTCGCGGTGAGCAGGCCGCCGAGGCCGGCAAGCAGAAGGCGGCGAACATGGTGCATCTCGGTTCCTCCAGGAAAAGGCTCAGGCCCGGCGGCAAGCCGGGCCCGAGTTCAGCGCGTCGGCCAGCGGCTCAGTTGGCCGCAGGCAGGGCGAACACGTAGATCGCGTTGCTGCCCGAGGGTGCGTCGACCGGTACAGAGGTCACCGCGGCCCACTGGTCCCCGACGATGAACGGTCCGCCCGCGGTGACGGCGACATACTGCCTGCCGTCCACTTCGTAGGTGATCGGGTGGCCCGTCACCTGCGAGGCGAGGCGGGTCTTCCAGACAACTTCACCGGTGGACTGATCGATCGCATGGAAGTCGCGACCACCGCCTTCGCCGATGAAGAGCAGGTTGCCGGCAGTGGTAGTCGAGGGCGCGTAGAGCGTCTCGGGCTGCTCGTAGGACCACAGGGTCTTGCCCGTCGCCACATCGATGGCGTCGATGCGACCGATATTGGTCTCGCCTTCCGGCAGATGGTACGCCAGATCGACATTGTAGACGTCGAGACCCGTCGGCTCCTGGTCGCGCGCCGTCACGTCGGCACACATGTTGTTCATCGGAACGAACATCACGTTGGACTTCGGATTGTACGAGGTCGGGGGCCAGTCGCGACCACCCAGGTAGGTCGGGCACATCGGGCTCGGGACGCCGATCTCGTCGAGGATGCGGTCCTCGTTGATCGAGACCACGCCATTGTCGTCGACCGAGGCGATGAGGTCCTGCCTGGCCGTTTCGCGAGCGTAGATGAACTCGCCCGTCGCAGCGTCGAACTGCCAGAAGATGCCGGTCTTGCACGGCACACCGGTCAGCACGCGGCGGTTCTCGCCGGAGGCGTTCGGGTTGATGGCGAGCTTGCCGTCCATGTCGGCGGAGGGCGTGATGTTCGTGTTCGTCACGATCATCTCGAAGGTGCATTCCTGGTCCCAGTTGTCGCGCGGCAGCACCTGGTGCTTCCAGACGATCTCACCGGTCTTGGGCTTGACTGCCCAGCGCGTGTTGGTGCCCGCGAGCGTGCCGCCGACGGTGTTGCGCTGCACTTCCGAAGCCGGGCCGGCGCCGGAGGACCCGTAGTAGACGATGTCCAGCACCGGGTCATAGGTCAGCTGCCCCCAGACTCCCGTCATCCAGCGCTGGTCGAAGGAGGACGCCCCCCACGTCTCGTCGCCTTCCTGGCCCGGGCGCGGGATCAGCTCGTTGCGCCAGAGTTCCTCGCCGGTATTGGCATCGTGACCGGTGACGTAGCAGGCGAACTCGGAGAACTGGCAGCTCGCGCCGGTGACCACCACGCCATCGGCGATGACCGGGCCGGTAGCCGACATGATCAGGTCGGTGCCACCACCGCGGTCCGTCTCCCAGGCCAACTGGCCCGTCTTGGCATCAAGCGCGACGATGAAATTGTCCCAGCTCGAGAAGATGACCTTGTCCTCGAACAGCGCGATGCCGCGCTTGCGCTCACCGAGCGCCTGCAGGGTGGACCGATCGGGCAGCTCGCGCCGGTATTCCCAGATCAGGTCGCCGGTCGCCGCATTCACGGCCTGGATCACGTCGCCCGGATTGGGGATGAAGAGGACGCCGTTGAGTTCGAGCGCGTTGGACTGCACCACACCGGGATCGAGCGCGCGGGCCCAGACCAGCTGCAGCCCCTTGACGTTATCGACGTTGATCTGGTCGAGCTCGCTGTAGCGCCAGTTCAGCGTGTTGTGGCCATAGCTGACCCAATCGCCCGCCGGCGGATTGGCCAGCATCTCCTTGGTCACAGACGGCAGGTTATCGATGACGGACTGTGCCAGCACCGGTCCTACGGCGCTGCTCAGCAAGACGGAGCTCATGAACAGAGCTGCGGTAAGTCTCATGGTACCCTCCCTGGCCGCGCAGGCCTTCGCCCGACGGTCGGCCGATCTAGACAAAGTCCCGGCCAACCGGCCGGAACGCCCCGTATGGCGGCGCGAGGCCGCCCATCGCGTCAGCCCTTCGGCTTGCGCACGATTGTGATGTTGGCGAGCTGGTCTTCGTTGGTGGTCAGCGGCACGTCGCCGGGATCGGCGCCGTGCATGTCGAGGATGTGGGCAACGATATCGACGTAGTCCTGCGCACTGCCCGCCTGGCCCTTGGCACCCGGCGGCATGTTCATGTGCGCGAAGTTCCACAGATCGAGCAGGGTCGCGTCGGCCCACTTGGTATTGAGGGCGGCACCGGTGACGGGTGGCGTGCCCGGTCCACCCCGGCCCGTCGGGCCATGGCAGGTCTGGCACTTCCTGGTGTAGATCGATTTGCCGTGATCGGCCTGGGCCTGGGTGAAGACGTTGTTCCAGATGGTCAGCGGCCCGCCGGCAACCTGGCCGGCAACCTGCGCACCCACGTCGCCCGTCTCGGCCGCCGCACCCTGCTCCGGCGACGAGACTCCATCCGCCGCAGGTTCCTTCTTGGGCAGATCATGCTGGGCTAGGACCGGCGCGGCAAGGATCGCGAGCACTGCCGCACCCAGCAGAGCAGCTCTGGTGAAACGCACGATGAAATTCTCCTCAGTATCGGCCCTTCGGGCTTCCGCAAGAACTGGAGCCGAGGGCGGCGTGCA
>NZ_JAYRYM010000174.1:0-7747 GCF_041917035.1 Devosia sp.
TGGTCGACGTGGTCACGGCTCTCAGCCAGACCGAACTGGCGATGGACACCATGGTGGCCGTCCGGGACCGGGTGATCTCGGCGTACGAAGAGATCATGCGGATGCCCATCTAGCGGGGGTCAGTCTCACGCAGCGCCTTCTGGCCGGCGCCGACTCGCTCCACGATGACGGGATGTCGAAGGTCGTCGCGAACCGAGCGGAGTTTCCATGAGCGGCGATGCCGTGCTCGATCTTGCCCGTGAGGGCATCTGGGTGATGATCATGATCGGGGCACCGATGATGATCGTGGGGCTTCTCGTGGGCGTGGTCATTGCGCTGTTCCAGGCGCTGACCCAGATCCAGGAAATGACGCTGGTCTTCGTTCCCAAGATCCTCGCCATCTTCGTGACGCTGCTGTTATCGCTGCCCTTCATGGGCGCCATTCTCAACGGGTACATGGCGCGGCTGGCCGACATGATCGTGACCGGCGGTTGAGGCGATGATCTCGCTCAACTGGCTTCCCGAGACCGCCTATCTGTTCCTGCTGGTGTTCGCCCGCGTCGGCAGCGTGCTGATGCTCATGCCGGCTCTGGGCGAGGGCACCATCCCGGCACGGATGCGGCTGACCTTCGCGCTCGGACTGACGCTGGTCCTCTACCCCATCGTGACCCCTGTGCTCCCGCCACTGCCGGAAGGCGTCTTCGCGGTTGTCGCGCTCGTCATCCACGAGGTCGTCATTGGTCTGATCCTCGGGGCCATTGGTCGACTGTCCGTGACCGGCACCCAGGTCGCCGGTTCGATCATTGCGTCGACCTCCGGCCTGTCCGTCGCGACGGCGGCCGATCCCGTCAACGGTGGTGCTCAGGGAGCGCTGATCGGCGCCTTCCTGTCACTGCTCGGAGTTGCGCTGATCTTTGCGACCGACCTGCATCACGTGGCGATCTCGGCGATCATGGACAGCTACATGGTCTTTTCCGCCCGCGATCCGCTGCTGTTCGGGGATGCGGCCAGCACCATCGTCGAGGTGGTCGCCGGCGCCTTTGTCATCGGCGTGCAGATGTCGGCGCCGTTCATCGTCTTCGGCCTGGTCTTCAACCTGGGGATGGGCATCCTCAGTCGACTGATGCCGCAGCTGCAGGTGTTCTTCATCGCCATGCCGGCGACCGTTGGCGTCGGTCTCGTGTTGATGGCGCTCCTGCTGTCGATGATGATGGGGCTCTACCTCATGCATTTCGAAGGCGTGCTCGCGGTACTGCGCGGCGTGGCCTGAGCGATGAGCGACGAAGCCCCAGAACAATCCTCCAAGACAGAGGATCCATCCGAAAAGAAGCTGCGCGACGCCCACGAGAAGGGCGACGTGGTCAAGAGCCAGGAGGTCAACAACTGGTTCATCCTGTCCGGCTCGGCGCTGGTATTCTCTCTGCTTGCCGTCCCGACCAGCGTGTCTCTGACCGAGAGCTTCAAGACGCTCCTCGACAACGCTGAGAAGTACGAGGTCGGCAGCCAGGCGCTGTCGAGTTTCTGGAGCAACCTGGCGGGGTCCATACTGCTCGTCGGCCTCATTCCCAGCATAGTCCTGATGGGTGTCGCGGTCGCCGCCAACCTCGTTCAGCACCGGCCCTTGCTCTCACTCGATCCGGTGATGCCCAAGTTCTCCAAGGTCAACCCGCTCGAGGGGGCCAAGCGGCTGTTCTCGCAGGAGGCGCTGGTCAACTTCGTCAAGGGGTTGATGAAGCTTGCCGTGGTCTCGGCGGTGCTCTGGTTTGTGCTCGCGCCCGAGGTGGCACACCTCGAGATCATGATGACGGTCGAACCGTCCATGATCCTCGCGGACTTCATGGATCTCGCCATGAAGATCTTCGGTGCCGTCCTCGCCGTCGTCACGGTCATCGCGATCGCCGACTACATCTACCAGCGAAACCGCTGGTGGAACCGGCTGAAGATGACGCTGCAGGAGGTCAAGGACGAGTACAAGCAGCAGGAGGGTGATCCCAAGATCAAGGGACGCGTGCGTCAGATCCGCATGGAGCGCAGTCGTCGCCGCATGATGGCAGCCGTACCGCAAGCCACGGTCGTGATCACCAACCCGACCCACTACGCTGTTGCACTGAAGTACGAGAGGTCGATGAGTGCGCCCAAGTGCGTCGCCAAAGGCGCTGACGCGATCGCGCTCAAGATTCGTGAACTTGCCCGTCAGAGTGACGTGCCGATCGTCGAGAACCCGCCGCTGGCTCGAGCCCTCTACGCGGTGGTCGAAATCGACGAGACGATTCCGAACGAGCATTTCAAGGCCGTTGCGGAAGTCATCGGGTTCGTGATGCGCCTCAAGCAGAAGTCCGGCTGGAAGGCCGGGTAGGGCTGCTTCGCCACCTGCCTGTCTGGACAGCACGGTGAACCCCGCGATAGAAGGCCTTTCCTGTTGTCGGCGGCGGGGCTCTGGCCTCGCCTTTTTTCTGTACGAGATCCTGCCATGACGAGCGTGAACGATATCCGGTCCAGCTTCCTCGGCTTCTTCGGCAAGAATGGGCATGCGGAAGTGGCCTCGAGCCCGCTGGTGCCACGGAACGACCCCACGCTCATGTTCACCAATGCGGGCATGGTGCAGTTCAAGAACGTCTTCACCGGCGTCGAGAAGCGCGACTACGTTCGGGCCACCACGGCGCAGAAGTGCGTACGGGCCGGCGGAAAGCACAACGACCTGGACAATGTCGGCTACACGGCCCGGCACCACACGTTCTTCGAGATGCTCGGAAACTTCTCGTTCGGCGACTATTTCAAGGAACACGCGATCGAACTCGCGTGGGACCTGCTAACCCGAGAGTGGGGACTGCCCAAGGCGAAGCTCACCGCTACCATCTACGAGGACGACGATGAGGCGTTCGAGTTGTGGAAGAAGATCGCCGGGCTGCCGGAAGATCGCATCGTGCGCCTAGGTGCCAAGTCGAATTTCTGGCAGATGGGCGACACGGGCCCATGCGGCCCGTGCTCCGAGATCTTCTACGATCACGGCGACAAGTACTGGGGAGGCCCTCCGGGCTCGCCCGAGGAGGACGGAGACCGGTTCGTCGAGATCTGGAACCTCGTCTTCATGCAGTTCGAGCAGTTCGCCGATGGTTCGCGAACGCGTCTGCCGAAGCCCTCGGTCGACACCGGGTCGGGGCTTGAGCGCGTCGCAGCGGTCATGCAGGGCACCAACAACAACTATGAGATCGACCTGTTCAGGGCACTCACGGCGTCGGCCGCGCAGGCGACCGGCTACTCGGGCGATCCGGCCAATCCGAGCCTGCGGGTAATATCCGACCACCTGCGTTCGATGACCTTCCTGATCGCAGAGGGGGTGCTGCCGTCCAACGAAGGCCGCGGTTATGTGCTGCGCCGCATCATGCGCCGCGCCATGCGGCATGCGACGCTGCTGGGAGCCAGCGAGCCGGTGATCCACCGCATCGTTCCCACCCTCGTGCGCGAGATGGGGCAAGCCTATCCCGAGCTGGTGCGCGGCGAGGCGATGATCGCAGAGACCGTCCACCTCGAGGAACAGCGCTTCCTCAAGACGCTTAGCCGTGGACTGCAGTTGCTCGACGAGGCCACAGCCGGGCTGGGCGAAGGCGACATGCTCGAGGGCGTCACCGCGTTCAGGCTCTACGACACTTACGGGTTCCCGCTCGACCTGACGCAGGACGCGCTACGAACCCGCGGCATTCATGTCGATCTGTCCGGTTTCGAGGACGCCATGGCCCGCCAGCGCGCAGAAGCGCGCAAGAGCTGGGCTGGGTCGGGCGAGGCGGGCGAGGACAAGGTCTGGTTCGCGGTGGCCGACAAGGTCGGCCCCACCGAGTTCCTGGGTTACGAGACCGAAGGTGCCGAGGGAGAGGTGGTCGCTCTTGTGAAGGCCGGCCAGAGTGTCGCCGAACTCGCCGAGGGCGACGAGGGCTATGTGGTCCTGAACCAGACCCCGTTCTACGGTGAAAGCGGCGGCCAGGTCGGCGACACTGGTCGGCTTGTCGGCGATGGCGTGTCGGTCGCGGTCACGGACACCAGCAAGCACCATGGTGTGTTTGCGCACAAGGTGAAGGTCGAGCGCGGCGACTTGCGGCTGGGCCTCGGGCTTGCGGCGCAGGTGGATCACGCTCGTCGCTCGGCAATACGTTCGAACCATTCGGCGACGCACCTGCTGCACGAGGCACTGCGCCTCGTGCTGGGCGATCACGTGGCGCAGAAGGGCTCCATGGTTGCACCCGACCGGTTGCGCTTCGACTTCGTCCACACCAAGCCGATCACGCCGCAGGAAATGGCGCAGATCGAGGATATCGCCAACGACATCGTGCTGCAGAACACCCCCGTCGAAACGCGGCTGATGGGCGTTGAGGATGCCAAGCAGTCGGGTGCCCGAGCACTGTTCGGCGAGAAATACGGTGATGAAGTCCGCGTCGTGTCCATGGGTCTGCCGACCGGAAACGGATTGGGGTGGTCGGTTGAGCTTTGCGGAGGCACTCATGTACGCCGCACCGGCGATATCGGGCTGATTTCGGTGCTGGGCGAGGGCGGCGTCTCCTCCGGCGTGCGGCGCATTGAGGCGGTAACCGGTCGGGCGGCCCGGCACCGCGGCAACGATCACGTGCGGATCGTCGAGACCGCAGCGACGCTGTTGCGCGCCTCGCCGCACGAGGTGCTCGATCGGGTCGAGGCGCTGCAGGACAACCTCAAGAAGGCAGAGCGGGCCCTGAGCGACGCCAACAAGAAGCTCGCACTGGGTGGTGGTGGAGGAACGACGGCGGCGCCGGCCGACGAGAAGGTCAATGGCGTCGCCTTCGTCGGACGCGCCGTGGAGGGTGTTTCACCCAAGGACGTCAAGGGGCTGGTCGATGCGGAGAAGAAGCGCATTGGTTCCGGCGTGGTCACGGTGGTGCTGAAGGGCGAGGACGGCCGTGGCACGGTGGCGGTCGGCGTCACCGACGACCTCACGGGCAGGTATTCCGCCGGCGACCTGATCAAGTTCGCGACCGCGGCACTTGGTGGCCAAGGCGGCGGAGGCCGCCCCGACATGGCGCAGGGTGGTGGACCAGACGGCGCCCGCGGCGAGGAAGCCATTGCCGCAGTGCGGGCCGCGCTGGTCTAGACGGGATCCGGTCCCGGTCCCTTGAAGTCGTCCGGCGAGGGATTGACCCGCCGGGCCCGGTACTCTGCCCAGCGCCCGGCGATACGGGCGCGGGCTCCGTCGCCGAGAACATTGGCAATACCGGCGGCGACGACGACGCCGAGCCCCGCGAGCCCCATCGCATCGGGTACCTCGGCAAAGAAGAGGGCACCGAGCAACAGGGCCCAGATCACCTGACTGTACTGCATCGGGGCGATCCGGCTCACTGGTGCACTGGCCACCGCTGCGATCTGCAGCAGGTAACCTGCGCCACCCAGAACGCCGCTGATCAGCAGCGCCCCGAGCAGTACCCAGTTCGGCATGGTGAATCCCACGATTGCCATGCCGATGGCGTTGGCCGCCAACGTCGCAAGCCCGGGGAGGGCGAATAGCGTCACGCGACGCTCCTCGCTGGAAATCAACCGCAATGCGGTGACCGAAATGGCGGCGCTGACAGCGCAACCGAAGCCTGTGAGATGGCCCAGTTGCAGCTCACGGAAGCCTGGGCGGACCACCAGGAGCACACCCAAGAAGCTGACGATGATCAGGGCCCAGCGATCCAGACTGATCTTCTCGCCGAGGACGAGGACCGAGAGGATGGCTGTCATGATCGGGATCATGAAGACAAGACAGTACGCCTCCGCCAGAGGTATGGTGACGAAGGAGTAGGTGATCAGCATCGCACTGGCAGTGCGGGCGAGCGCAATAATCGTCACCAGAACCGGCCGTCGCAGCTTGAAGGTGTCTCGCCAGCGCTCGGCGGGAGGCTTGCTGAAGATCGCCGGGATCACCGAGAACATTGTCGTGAAGAAGCCGATCTCGAACACCGAGAGGCTCGGACCCATCGCCTTCACGATGGCGTCACCGACCGAGTAGGCGAGGTAGGCCACCAAGGCCAGCAGCACGCCTGTCGAGGCTGTAGAAGAGCTCTTGACCACCTAGCTTCCCGACTTGTCGCCGCGGCCGGGAGGCCCCGCATCACCGCCAAGTGGCGGACTGACTTCTGCGGCGGCACTTGCAGGCCCGAAGACAGAAAGACGCGAGAAGATGCGGATGCGCGTTTCGTCCGACATCACGTTGAGGATGCCACCCGTGGCGACGATCAGCAAACCGACATAAGTGATCGAGTCAGGATACTCGAGAAAGAAGATGGAGCCAAAGATCACCGCCCAGGCGATCTGACTGTACTGTGCAGGTGCAATCAGGCTCACGGGTGCGCGACGAGTAGCGGCTATGAACATGATGTTGCCGGTTCCACCCAGGCCCCCGATAGCCAGAAGCAGTGCGAACTCTTCGAGCGAGGGCATGGTGAAGGTGGGAATCATCAGGATGCCGTTGACGACGACGATGTAGCCCAATGGCATACCAAGCAGGCTGACACGCTTTTCGACCGGTGCCACCTTGCGCAGTATCGTGGTGGCGACGGCACCGGATACTGACGCGGCCAGCGCCGTCAGGTGACCGAGCTGCAGATCACGGAATCCAGGCCGCACGACCAGCAGCACCCCGCAGAAGCTGGCGGCGAGGAAAAGCCAGCGCTGCCATGTCACCTCTTCCTTGAGGAGGGTCACCGAAAGAGCGACCACGAAGATGGGGGCCAGGAAGTTGATCGAATAGACTTCGGCCAGCGGAATGTGAACGAAGGCATAGATCACGCAGAGGTTTCCGACGACGCCGGCGAGGCTGCGCAGGTTCAGCAACACGGGGTGACGCATGCGCCAGAACTCGCGCCAGTGTTCTCCCTTCGGCTTGGTGAAGATGGCCGGCAGGAACGAGAACAGTGCTGTCCAGAACGCGATCTCGAAGACGGTGAGTGAGACGCCGAAGCCTTTGATGATGGCGTCGCAGCACGAGTAGAGGAGGTACGCAACGAGCGCGAAGGCGACGCCGGAGGGCAACGGAATCAGATCCAATGAGGAGGGAGGGCAGGCAAAGAATGTGCGATGCTATACGCTTGGCCGGTCGGGCCGTCGATGGGCGGCAAGGCGGCACATGCTAATAATTTCGTCTCTACTTGAAGCGTTCCCTGACCAGCGGCCCGATGTTCTCGATCTTGTTCGTCCAAAGATATCCTGCGAACTCCTGCGGCACCTGGGCAAGGTGCTCCTCGGTGTCGATGCCGGCCGTTCCCACGTCGCCGCCCTCATAGGGGCCAAGCAGTATCACAACTGAGTCGACTGCCTGCATGCGCTCGATGAACAGGTTCGGCCAACCCCAGAGCAGCCATGCGTAATTGACCGGCACAAGCACCGCGGTTTCGCGACACAGGTCGGGGACCAGTCCGGTCCAGCCGAGACCGAGATACTGCGTCAGACACTGTACGGTGTCGCGGGACGAGAATGCGAACAGCGGGAGTCCACCGTGCTCGTCCGGGCCGATCAGGTCGCGGGCCCGATAGGTTGGCGGCGCGCCGCCGTAGACCCCCCAGACGAGGCGACGCCACTCCGGGTGATCCTTCACGATGCGCGCCAGCATGTCGCCCTCGCGCGCCTCATTGCTCTTGTAGTTGACGAGAAAGCGGCCCCCGGGAAATGCGGCGAACACCTCCTCCAGTTCTGGCATCTGGCCGACGGCTTTGCCACGGAAGGGAAAACTCCCGCCGCCATCAAAGGTGTAGCCGTGACCGACATCCAG
>NZ_JAYRYM010000175.1:0-7732 GCF_041917035.1 Devosia sp.
GGCACCGCCACCGACACCACCAGCTGGTGCTTGCTGTCGACACGCACGATCGCCGTGGCCGCCCCGGTCAGTGCCGCGGCGACCTCCGGATAGCGCGTCCCCTCGTCCGCCCCCAACTCCTGGTACTGCGGATAGTCGTCGCCGGGCAGCCAGTCGGCGACCGCGTTCCACCAGTCGAGGAGGAAGAAGGTCGGGTTCTCCGGCTTCTTGGAGACTTGCTTGAGCAGTTCGCCGCGCGCGTAGAGGTTGGCGCTGTCGAGGATGAGCAGGCCCTGCTGGTCGTAGATTCTGGCCCGCGTCCGCGTCGGCGTCACGAGGTTGCGCAGCAGCGGCGCCACGCGCTCGGGATTGATCGGAAATTCGAGGCTGGGGTCGAAGAAGCTGAGCGGGGACACCGTGTTGCTGCCCTGCAGCTCGAGCAGCCGGTCCGGATTGACGGTGATCACGTCGCTGTCGACCGTGGCCGAGGCGGCGATGGCGGCGGAGATGATCTCGCCCTGCACCCTGAGGCTCTGCACCCGCGCCTCGATCAGCCCGGTGCGCCACTGGTTGAGCAGCAGGATGCCGATCACCAGCACGGCAAGGCCGGCAAGGTTCAGCACGATGATGCGGCGGGCAAGGCTCGAGAAGACCGTCAGCGACAGCAGCCGCCGGATCTGGCGAAGGATGCCGTCGAGCCAGAGCCGCGCCGTGCCGAGCATCCGGCTCAATCGCGACACGGTGCCGCCGCCCGCGCCGGCGGGCTTGAGGGCCTGCAGGTCCTGCTCGGAGACGGCCACGCTGCGGTCCTCACTGCTCCTTGAAACGGTAACCCACCCCGTACAGCGTTTCGATCATCTCGAAATCGTCGTCAACCGCCTTGAACTTCTTGCGCAGCCGCTTGATGTGGCTGTCGATGGTGCGGTCGTCGACATAGACCTGATCGTCATAGGCGGCGTCCATCAGCGCGTTGCGCGACTTGACCACGCCGGGCCTGAGCGCCAGGGCCTGCAGGATCAGGAACTCGGTGACCGTCAGGGTCACCCGCTGGCCCTTCCAGGTGCAGGTGTGGCGCTCCTCGTCCATCACCAGCGCGCCGCGCTCGATGAGCGCCTTGCTCGGCGCCGCTTCGCCCGGCGCGCCCGGCTGCGCGGATGGATCGCGCGGCGCGGCGCGGCGCAGCACCGATTTCACCCGCTCGACCAGCAGGCGCTGGCTGAACGGCTTGGTGATGAAATCGTCGGCGCCCATCTTGAGCCCGAACAATTCGTCGATCTCCTCGTCCTTCGAGGTGAGGAAGATCACCGGCACGTCCGATTTCTGCCGCAGCCGGCGCAGCAGTTCCATGCCGTCCATGCGCGGCATCTTGATATCGAGAATGGCGAGGTCCGGCCGGTCCGCCGTCAGCCCCTCGAGCCCCGAGGCTCCGTCGGTGTAGGTGGCGACCGTGTAGCCCTCCGCCTCGAGTGTCAGCGACACCGAGGTCAGGATATTGCGGTCGTCGTCCACCAGGGCGATCTTGGGCATGGAGTTCTTCCTTCCGGACTGCGGCCGGGCGACGCGCCGGCCCAATTGTGGCGGACATTGACTGCCACAATTGCACATAAATAAGGCGGGCGCCGCAGGATAACCAGTGCGGCCCGCCGCCGTCCCCCGTTGAGACTTACGTCGTAAGACCGATTTCGGGATGGTCCGTCGCGGTATCGCCCCCCTAGAAAGGCGGCGAACCTGGCGAGGACTTCACCCATGGCACGCGACTTTCACCGCGATCTGGAACAGCGTATCGACGGCATGGCCGCCGCGGTGATCTGGGACGAGCTGCCCCCGCGGCTCGTCGAGAACGCCCTTGCCGACGGTGAAGGGCGACTGGCCGCCGGCGGCGCGCTGGCCGTCACCACCGGCGTCTATACCGGCCGATCGGTCAAGGACAAGTTCGTCGTCCGCGACGCGCTGACCGCCGACAAGGTCTGGTGGGACAACAACCAGGCCATGAGCCCCGAGCACTTCGACGTGCTGCTGGCCGACATGCTGGCCGGCCTCGAGGGGCGTACCCTGCACGCCCAGCACCTGATCGCCGGCGCCGATCCGCGTCACCAGTTCGAGGTCAGCGTGTTCGCCGAGACCAGCTGGCACGCCCTGTTCATCCGCAACCTGCTGATCCGCCCGCAGCAGGTCTCGGAGACAGCCGACGTCACCATCCTGCACCTGCCCGGCTTTGCCGCCGATCCGGAGCGCCACGGCACCCGCACCGGCACCGTCATCGCCCTCGACATGACCCGCAAGCTGGTCCTCATCGGCGGCACCGCCTATGCCGGAGAGATCAAGAAATCGGTGTTCTCGCTGTTCAACTTCCACGCGCCGCTCAACGACGTGCTGCCCATGCACTGCTCGGCCAATATCGGGCGCGGCGGCGATACGGCGCTGTTCTTCGGGCTGTCGGGCACCGGCAAGACCACCCTGAGCAACGACCCGGAGCGCCTGCTGATCGGCGACGACGAGCATGGCTGGACCGCCGACGGCGTGTTCAACCTCGAAGGCGGCTGCTACGCCAAGACCGTCAAGCTCAGCTCGACCGCCGAGCCCGAGATCTTCGAGGCGACGCGCAGCTTCGGCACGGTGCTGGAAAACCTCCGGCTCGGTGACGATCTGGTGCCGCTCTACGACGACATCTCGCTCACCGAGAACACCCGCGCCGCCTACCCGCTCGAGACCCTCCCGGCCGTCGCGCCGGGCGGAATCGGCGGCCACCCGCGCACGGTGGTGTTTCTCACCGCCGACGCCTTCGGCGTGCTGCCCCCGATCTCGCGGCTGAACCCGGAGCAGGCGGCGTTCCACTTCCTGTCCGGCTACACCGCCAAGGTGGCCGGCACCGAGCGCGGCATCACCGAGCCCGTCGCCACCTTCTCGGCCTGCTTCGGCGCGCCATTCATGCCGCTGCACCCCACGGTCTACGGCCAGTTGCTCGCGCAGCGGCTGCGCGCCTCGGGCGCCCGGGTCTACCTGCTCAACACCGGCTGGACCGGGGGCGGCTACGGTGTGGGCAAGCGCATCGACATCGCCACCACCCGCCGCCTGCTCGGTGCCGCGCTGTCGGGCGAGCTCGACGATGCCGAGATGCGGGTCGAGCCGCTGTTCGGCATGCAGGTGCCGCTGCGCGTCGAAGGCGTTCCGCCGCGGGCCCTCGACCCGCGTGCCAGCTGGAACGACGTCGAGGCCTACGATCGGACCGCCGAGCGGCTGCAGCAGCTGTTCGCCGACAACTACCGCAAGTTCGAAACGGTTGCCGTCGCCGCAGAGTAGTCGCGCCAGTCTCTCCCAAGCTGGCCGTCGCCCCGGCTCGTCCAACCCGCGAGCCGGGGTTTCTGTTTTCTTACAGGCGGAGACCCCGCCGCGGCGTTGCGTCCGGCCACGGGGCGGCCCGCTTCTCCGCGAGGCCGTGAAAGCCGGTGGCCCTGCCGCGCGCAAGGGCGTTGTGCCGCCATGAGCGACGGACGGGCCCGGCATAAGTCGCCGGGACCCTCGGTCGACCCTCGGGGGGATCAGTTGCTGGAGTAGAAGACGTGCGAGCCGATGGCCGCGACGCGCCGGAAGCTGTTGGACCAGCGCGGAGCCACCGCCGTGGTATGATAGAAGAGCGCCGAGTCCGGAATGACACCCGGACGATCACCGCGCTGGAACTCGTAGAACGCCTCGTCGGCCATCTGCAGCGACCGGTTCCACGCCGTCCGCTCGCGGCCCATGTCCGACCGGCCGTCACAGGCGAAGGTGAACTGGCACTTGTAGCGGCCCTTGTCGGCGTTCTGGAACACCACGCCGCAGATCGTCGAGGGGTACTTCTTGCTCATCGCGCGGTTGATGATGACGTTGGCGACGGCCAGCTGGCCCTCGCGCGGTTCGCCGCGCGCCTCGTGGTAGATGGCCTGGGCGAGGCACAGGCGCTCGCCTTCGGCCAGCTTCACCCGCTTGGCCGTCGGCACGAAATCGCTCGCCGCATAATCGGCGAGGACCGCGGCGGTAAGGGCGGGCTTCTTCGAGAAATCGGCCTGCTCGATCGCATCGAGCGCCTGGTTCTGCCGCTTGGCGATATAGCCCAGCAGCATCGCCTCGGTCAGCCCGGCTTCCGGCACCGGCACCTCGAAGGCATTGAAGCCTTCGATCTGCTGCTGGCGGGCGACGTAGGCGGCGAGCAGGGCCGGCGTCAGCTGCGGTTCCGCGCCGGCGCGGAACTGCTGGCGCTTGACGGAAATCGCCTCGGTGAGGGGCGCCGGAACCACGGCATCCCCGATATGGTCCTGGGCATAAGCAGGAGCAAAGCTGACCAGCAGCACAAACGCTGCTGCAGCGAACGCAAACGTCCGCGCAATCCCGCGCAGCACTGGTGCGTACGGCTCTGCCCGCAATCTGCCTACCTTCCCCCGACGCCGCCCCCGAGGCAGCACCAGCTTTTGGCCCGTTTCCGTGTTCGGCAACCTATCCGAGGATCCCGATCGATGGAACCCTGAATTTACAGTTGCTTAACCATGAATCTTAGGCTCTTAAAATGAGGTTAACGGTCGCACCCTCGGTACGAAAGTACTGTTTTTGCTGGGCTTTGGAGATGGCTAAGGGACGCTTGTGCCAATCGCTAAAAGTTAAATCGAGGCCGAATCGTCGCGATGGGGCCGACGCCGCCGGTCACCGCCGCCCGGCGCGACTGAGTCGGTGCGCGAGACCAGCGCTTCAGCCGGCGAACGCGGCCCGCCGCAACTCGTGCAGACTGCCCATCACGGCGGTGCAGAGCGCGGTGATTTCCTCGGAGGGGCCGACGAGGTCGGGCACCATGATGGTCTGCAGCCCGGCGGCATGCGCCGCCCGCACTCCCGCATGCGAATCCTCGACCGCGATGCAGTGCTGCGGCGCCAGCCCGAGCAGACGGGTCGCCGTCAGGTAGGGTTCGGGGTGCGGCTTTGGATGCACGACGTCGTCGCGCGTCACGATCGCCTGGAACATCGACAGCAGCCCGGCGGCGCCGAGATGGCCCAGCGCATGCGGCGCGCGCGAGGAGGTGGCGACCGCCGTCGGGATATGCCGTGCCCTGAGTTCGGCCAGGAGTTCGTGGACCCCCGGCTTGACCGGCACCACCTCGCTCATCCGCTCGCGCATCAGGGTGCGGCACTGCTCGTCGAAGATCTGGTACGGGAACGCCACGCCATAGGCCTCGACCAGCAGCCGGTTGGTCGTCTCGTGGCTCGAGCCGACCATGCTCAGGTGCACCGTGTCGGTCATCTCGAAGCCCAGCCCGGCGCTGACGTCGAAGACGATCTCGCGGAACACCGATTCGGTGTCGAGGAGCGTTCCGTCCATGTCGAACACGATGGCGGAGAACGGCTTCAGCGGGGCGGAGGGGGACGTCGCGGCCATGGCTGGCGATATAGTCGCATTCGGCGACACTGGAAAGACGTGCCGGCTGCCGCTTCATCGCCACCCTCCCCCCGTGCTATGCAGCGGCCATGGACGAGTTCGATCCCTACAGCGTGCTCGGCATCGGGCGCACCGCGGCCGCCGCCGACGTCAAGCTGGCCTATCGCCGCCAGGTACAATCGGCCCACCCCGACCGCGGCGGCGACCCCGAGCACTTCATCCTCGTCGTGCGCGCCTTCGGGCTGCTCTCCGATCCGGACGCGCGCCGGCTGTTCGACGAGACCGGCATCGTCGACGACGAGGCGGTCAGGGGTTACCGGCGGGAGGTGACGGTGATCCTCGCCGACATGTTCGACGCGGCGGTGGCCACGGCGGTCAGCACCGGGCTGAGGCTCGAAAGCGTCGATTTCGTCGCCCAGATGACTTCGGCGGTGGAGACGGGCCTCGCCGAGGCACGGCTGAAACTGGCCCGCACCGACCGCGAGATTTCCGCCCTGCAGGCGCTCCGGGCCCGCATCCGGCGCACCGATGCCGATCGCAACCTGTTCGTCGAGCGCCTCGATACCCAGGTCGCCGACAAGACCACCCAGCACGCCGGCATCAAGCGCCGCGTCGCCATGCTGGAGACGGCGCTCGCCGAACTGGGCAACTACCAGAGCGAGACCGAGCTGATCGCCGCCCTTGAGGCGGAGGCCTGACGGCCGGCCCGGCCGAAGGGTTTTGCCGCGCCGCCCGATGGGCTAAGGTCCGCGCCCTGACCCCCCGCGGAATCGCCCATGCATCTCGTTCTCGTCGACGGCTCGACCTACATCTTCCGCGCCTACCACGCGCTGCCGCCCTTGACGCGCAAGTCCGACGGGCTGCCGGTCGGCTGCGTCGCCGGCTTCTGCAACATGCTGTTCAAGCTCACCGAGGATCTGACGGGCGACGACGCGCCGACCCACATGGCGGTGATCTTCGACCACTCGGGCAAGACGTTTCGCGACCATATCTACACCGACTACAAGCAGCATCGGCCGCCGGCCCCCGAGGACCTGGTGCCGCAGTTCCCGCTGACCCGCGCCGCCACCCGTGCCTACAACCTGCCCTCGATCGAGATGGAGGGCTGGGAGGCCGACGACATCATCGCCACCTATGCCTGCCTCGCCCGCGATGCCGGCGGGCGCGCGACGATCGTTTCGTCCGACAAGGACCTGATGCAGCTGATCGAGCCCTCGGGCGCCATCCGCATGCTCGACACCATCCCCCGACCCGGCCAGCCGCCGCTCAGGTGGATCGGGGTGGACGAGGTGTTCACCAAGTTCGGGGTGACGCCGGACAAGGTGGTCGAGGTGCAGGCGCTGTGCGGCGACGCCGTGGACAACGTGCCGGGCGTGCCCGGCATCGGGGTGAAGACGGCGGCCGAGCTGATCAACAGCTATGGCGACATAGAAACGCTGCTGGCCCGCACCGCCGAGATCAGGCAGCCCAAGCGCCGCGAGGCGCTGGAGCAGAATGCCGAGCTGGCGCGGATTTCCAAGCGCCTGGTGACGCTCAGCCGCGAGGTGCCGGTGGAACTGGGGCTCGAGGCGCTGGCGCGGCAGCCGCTCGAGCCGGCAAAACTGTTCCCGTTCCTCAAGGCGATGGAATTCACCACCATCACCAAGCGGCTTGCCGGGGTGCTGGAGGCCGATCCCGAGGCCTGGCCGGCCGACCCGGAGCTGGCGGTGAAGCCGGCCGCCCCGGTCGGCTTCGACAACGAGGCGCGGGCCGCGGCGCGCGCCGCGCGGCAGGCGGCGGAGGGCACGGCGGGCGACGCGGCGGTGCTGCACGCCAAGGCCGAGCACGAAAAGATCAAGGCGCTGCCGCTCGACCACGCGCGCTACGAGATCATCCGCGACGCGGCGCATCTGGGCCGCTGGATCGCGGCGATCTACGCCACCGGGATCGTCGCTACCGATACCGAGACCACCGGCCTCGACAACCAGGTGGCCGACCTCGTCGGCCTCAGCTTTTCGACCGCGCCGGGGAACGGCGCCTACCTGCCGCTGGGCCACACCGTGGGCGAGGGCGACATGTTCGGCGGCGGGCGGGCCGAGGGGCAGATGGAGCTCCGCGAGGCGATCGAGCTCTTGAAGCCGCTGTTCGCCGACCGCTCGATCCTGAAGCTGTTTCACAACGTCAAATACGACCTCGGGATTCTCAGCCGCTACGGCATCGAGGTGAACGCCTTCGACGACAACCTGCTGTTGAGCTATGCGCTCGACGGGCCGCAGTTCAACACCATGGGCGAGCTTTCCGAGCACTGGCTGGGCGTGAAGGGCATTTCGATCAAGGAACTGATCGGGACGGGGAAGTCGCAGCGCACGTTTGC
>NZ_JAYRYM010000176.1:0-7691 GCF_041917035.1 Devosia sp.
TCGAGCGGGTGAAGCACTTCTTCACCCACTACAAGGACCTCGAGCCGGGCAAGTGGTCCAAGATCGAGGGCATTGGCGGGGTCGAGGACGCCCGCCGGGTCATCCTCGATTCGATCGCCCGGGCGTCAGCTGAAAAGCTGTGACGACACCCTTGAAACCCGACTGAACCAGTCGCATATACTGCGCAACGGTCGATCGCGGCGCTGTTCCCTCCCGGCAGCCTCGGTCCGGCCCAAACGAAAGGCGCTCCCCGCAAGGGTTGAGCGCCTTTCTGTTTTCAGTGCCCCATCGACATGCCCGGCTGCGCCGCCGGCTTCCTGACGAAGAAGGCCGCCCCGATGGCGAACAGCGAGATCAGCGCGCCGCACAAGAAGCCCATCCGGATGCCGCCCGACAGGGCCGACACCGGGTCGAGTCCTTCGGCCGCGCGCGTCGCTGTCCCGACCGTCATCAGCGCCACGAAGAGGGCCACTCCGGCGGCACCGGCGACCTGCTGGATCGAACCGAGGATCGCACTCGCGTGCGAGTAGAGCGGCATCGGCACCGAACTGAGTGCCGCCGTGAACAGCGGGGTGAACATCAGCGCCAGCCCGACGCTGATGGCGATGTGCCCCGCCAGCACGGCCCAGACCGAGGTGGTCTGATCGACCAGGGTCAGCAGCCACAGCACCACGGAGACGATGATGGTGCCCGGGACCAGCAGCCTCGTCGCGCCGATCCGGTCGTAGAGGCGGCCGACCGTTGGGCCGAGCAGGCCCATCAGGAGGCCGCCGGGCAGCAGCAGCAGGCCCGTCTGCAACGTATCGAGGCCGAGCACGTGCTGGGTGTAGATCGGCAGCAGGATCACCGTGCCGAACAGGCTCATCATCGCGACAGCCATGGTGACGACGGCAATCGTGTAGTTGCGCGATCCGAAGGTACGCAGGTCGAGCAACGCGCGATCCTGTCGCTGCAGCAAGAGCTGGCGCCAGACGAAGATCGCCATGGCGACGATACCGACGGCGATCGGAGCCCAGGACGGAATCGGCGATGCCTCGTCATGCGTCGCGCCCTCGCCCAGGCTGGAGAGGCCATAGACGATGCCACCGAAGGCGAGAGCCGAAACGATCACCGAGAAGATGTCGAGCGGCGCGTAACGCGGCGTCGAGACGTTCTGGATCCGGGCCCAGCCGAGCGCCAGCGCCCCCAGCGCTATCGGCAGCACGAGGATGAACATCCAGCGCCAGTCCAGGTAGGCGAGGATGAACCCGCCGATCGTCGGGCCGACGGCTGGGGCCACCGACATGACGATCGAGATGTTGCCCATCGTCTTGCCGCGCGATTCGGGGGGAACGAGGGTCATCACCGTGGTCATCAGCAGCGGCATCATGATGGCTGTGCCGGTGGCCTGGACGACACGCCCGACAACCAGCAGCTCGAGCCCGGGCGCGACGGCGCAGATCAGCGTGCCGGCCGAGAATATCCCCATCGCCAGTGCGAAGATCGGTCGGGTGTGCAGGCGCTGCAGCAGGAAACCGGTGACCGGGATCACCACCGCCATGGTGAGCAGGAACGCCGTGGTCAGCCACTGCGCCGCACTGGCGGTGACGCCGAGGTCCTTCATCAGGTGCGGAATGGCGACACTCATGATGGTCTCGTTGAGGAAGACCACAAAGGTCGAGACCAGCAGGAGGGCGATCACCAGCCTGTTGCGGGCGGCAGTAGCGGCGTCATCGCGGGGCGCGGCGGCGGCGTCGGACATGATGTCGGAGGTCATTTGCGGCTACCTTGAAAGAACTGCGCTGAAAAGGGGGGCGGTGTATGACACGGCCGGGGTGAGTCTGACCAGCCCCCGGGGCGCATGGCTCGGATGCGAGTCCGGGTTCGGCGTATCGTATGGCTTCGGGGACGGACGAGTGTGCCGATCCTACCCAAGACGAGGGAGGCGCCCGGGTTTCGACAGTCGGAGCCAGATACTTTACTTAAGGATTGAATTAAGTGAAAGCGCCGGCAGAGTCAACGCCGCTCTGTCCGGGGGACGACCGGGCGTGCAGCCGGCCGTCAGGCGCGCTTGGCCCTGCCGTTGCGCATCGACAGCAGCGTTGCGCCGATCACGCCCAGCGCCACGACGGCGATGATGATCGTGGCGAGCGCGTTCACCTCGGGCGACACGCCGAGCTTCACCTTCGAGAAGATGATCATCGGGAGCGTCGATGAACCGGGACCGGACACGAAGCTCGAGATCACCAGATCATCGAGCGACAGGGTGAAGGCCAGCAGCCATCCCGAGACCAGTGCCGGAGCGATGATCGGCAGCGTGATGTCGAAGAACACCCGCACCGGATTGGCACCGAGGTCCATCGCCGCCTCTTCGAGACTCAGGTCGAAGTCGGAGAGGCGCGACTGGACCACGACGGTGACATAGGCGGTGCAGAACGTGGCATGCGCAATGATGATGGTGACAATGCCGCGCCCCGCCGGCCAGCCGATTAGCGACTGCATGGCGACGAACAGCAGGAGCAGCGCCAGCCCGGTGATGACGTCCGGCATCACCAGCGGCGCCGACACCGTCGCCTGCAGCACGGTCTTGCCGCGGAAGCGGCGGAACCGCACCAGAGCGATCGCGCACAGGGTCCCGAGCACCAGCGCGATGGTTGCCGCGACAGCCGCGATCTGCAGGCTGAGCAGCGCCGCCGGCAGCAGCTGCGGATCGGCCCACAGATCTGCATAGGCCTGGGTCGAGAATCCCGCCCAGACCGTCACCAGCCGGTTGGAGTTGAACGAGAAAATCACCAGCGAGAGGATCGGGGCGTACAGGAACAGGAAGCCGATGGTCGAGGCAATCGGCAGGAACCAGCGGTTCTTTCCCATCAGCGGCGCCCCTCGACGACGGCATTCTGTGCTCGCTGCATCAGCATGATCGGGATGACGACGACGATCAGCATGGTAATGGCGAGGGCGGCAGCGCGCGGCCAGTTGGTCTTGGAGAAGAACTCGTCCCAGAGGATGCGGCCGATCATCTGCGTACCCGGTCCACCCAGCAGCGAGGGGATGACGAACTCGCCGATGGCAGGAATGAAGACCAGCATGGCGCCGGCGACGACGCCGGGCATCGAGAGCGGCAGGGTGATCGACAGGAAGGTGCGAACCGGCCGGGCGCCGAGGTCCGCCGAGGCCTCGAGCAGAGCCGTGTCGAGCTTCACCAGGTTGGTGTAGAGCGGCAGGATGAAGAACGGCAGGTAGCTGTAGACGATGCCGACATAGACCGCGAAATCGGTCTGCATCATGGTCAGCGGCGGAATGCCGAAGACGCCGAGCACGTTGTTGATCACGCCCTCGCCGCGCAGGAACCCCGAAAGCGCGTAGACCCGCAGCAGGAAGGAGGTCCAGAACGGCAGGATCACCAGCATCAGCAGGAGGTTCCGCCAGCGATCCGGGGCGCGGGCGATGGCGTAGGCCATCGGGTAGCCGATGAGGATGGCAAACACCGTCGAGATGGCAGCGATCCGGATCGATGACAGGAAAGCATTGAGGTAGATGTTCGACGGATCGGTGAAGATCCGGATGTAGTTGGACAGGTGCAGCGTCAGCTGCACCGTGCCTTCCTCGGTGGTGAGCAGGTCCGAGTAGGGCGGCTGGCCGAACTGCTTGGTAGCCAGGGAAATGCCGAAGACCACTGCGAGCGGCACGAGGAAGAACAGCGTCATCCACCCCGCGGGGGCGGCGATGACCAGGCCGCGGCCGGAAATCCCGACGGCCGCAAGCAGCCGCCGCAGCAGCGCGAAACGGCGTTCCGGCCGGGCGTAGGCGGGCCCGTCGCTCAATTGGTCAGCACCGAGCCGGAGGTGTCGCCCCACTGGCACCACACCGCCTCGTCCCACTTGATCGCGTCGGGGTCGCCGCGCCGCACGTTGGTCTTGGTGACCCGGATGCGTTTGCCCGAGTCGAGGATCACCTGGTAGACGCTCATGTCGCCCAGGTAGCCGATATCCTCCACCATGCCGTGCGCGATATTGGCGTCGCCTTCCGGGCGTTCGCGGGTCAGCGTGATCTTCTCGGGCCGGATCGCCCACCACAGCACCTGGTCGGGCGCGCAGTCGACACCGTGGCCGACATAGATGTCCGTACCCGCCTCGGTCGACCGGATGCGCACGTGGTCGGGCTCGTCCTCGGTCACCACACCCTCGAACATGTTGACCGAGCCGATGAAGCCGGCGACGAAGCGCGAGTTGGGAAACTCGTAGATGTCGGTCGGCTCGCCGATCATGGCGATCTCGCCCTGGTTCATCACCCCGATGCGGGTGGCGAGCGACATCGCCTCTTCCTGGTCGTGGGTGACCACGATGAAGGTGACGCCGAGCGTTTCCTGGATCTTGACCAGCTCGAACTGGGTTTCCTCGCGCAGCTTCTTGTCGAGGGCGCCGAGCGGCTCGTCGAGCAGCAGCAGCTTGGGACGCTTGGCAAGCGCGCGGGCCAGGGCGACGCGCTGGCGCTGGCCGCCCGAGAGCTGGTGCGGCTTGCGCTGGGCATAGGGCTCGAGCTTGACGAGCTTGAGCAGTTCCTCGACCCGCGCCGCGATCTCGGCCTTCGGCATGTGGTCGCGCTTGAGCCCGTAGGCGATGTTGTTCCATACCGTCATGTGCGGAAACAGCGCATAGGACTGGAACATCATGTTGATCGGCCGGTTGTAGGGCGGCACCGTCGACATGTCCTGGCCGTCGATCTCGATGGTTCCCGAGGTCGGCACCTCGAAGCCGGCCAGCATGCGCAGCAGCGTCGACTTTCCCGAGCCGGAGCCGCCGAGCAGGCAGAACAGCTCACCCTTGTAGATGTCGAGCGAGAGTTCGTTGACCGCTGCGACGTCGCCGAACTTCTTGGTGACGTTGCGGATGCGCACGAACGGCTTGGCGGCAGGGTCGCGCCAGGGGCGGGTGTCGGCGGCGAGCTGGGGCTTCTTGGCCATCGGGATTCGGATCCGGTCGGAGGCGGATGGGACGGGGCGCAGCACCCCGTCCCGAAGGGTCAGGAACCGGCCTTGATGCGCTGCCAGGTCTCGGTCAGTACTTCGTCATAGTCCGGCGTGTGGGCCTTGAGCCCGAACAGCTTGGCGGCCGTATCCCCGGTCGGGTAGATCGCCGGATCGTTCTTGACCTCGTCGTCGATCAGTTCGAGTGCCGCCTTGTTGCCCGAGGCATAGAACACGTAGTTGGTGTTGGCCGCCGCGATGTCGGGCCGCAGCATGAAATCGATGAACTTGTAGGCGTTGTCGACATGCGGGGCGTCGGCGGGGATGGCGAACAGGTCGAACCACTGCAGCGCGCCTTCCTTGGGGATGACGTAGCCGACCTCGACGCCGGCCCCGGCCTCGGCCGCCGCCGCCTGCGCGATGAACACGTCACCGGAATAGCCGATCGACAGGCAGACCTCGCCATTGCCCAGGTCATCGATGTACTGGCTGGAATTGTAGTAGCGCACGTGGGGGCGCACCGACATCAGCAGCTCTTCGGCCTTCTTGAGGTCCTCGAGGCTTTCCGAGTTCGGGTCGAGCCCGAGGTAGTTGAGCGCCGACGCGACGATCTCGGCCGGTGCGTCGAGCATCGTGACACCGCAATCGGCAAGCTTGGAGATCAGCTCGGGCTTGAACACGATGTCCCAGGTGTCGACCGGCTGCTCGCCAAGCCGCTCCTTCACCTTGCCGGCATTGTAGCCGATGCCGGTGGTGCCCCACATGTAGTCGACCGAATGGGCGTTGTCCGGGTCGTGCACCGCGGTTGCCGCCATCACCTGCGGGTCCATGTTGACGAGGTTGGGCAGCTTGGACTTGTCGAAGGGGAGGAACAGGCCGGCCGCGACCTGCCGCTCGAGGAAGAAGCCCGACGGCACCACCACGTCATAGCCCGACGAACCGGCCAGCAGCTTGGCCTCGACCAGTTCGTTCGAGTCGAACACGTCATAGTTCACCTTGATGCCGGTCTCGGCCTCGAACTTGGCGACTGTGTCCTCGGCGATGTAGTCGGACCAGTTGTAGACGTTGACCACGTTCTCCTGGCCGAGGGCCGGCGTCGCCAGCAGCAGCGCGCCGAGCGCGATCATCATCTTGTTGTGCATCGACAATGTCTCCTTTTTCGTATCAGGCGGCCGCGCATGGGGCGGCGTTGAAAGGCAGGCGGTGGCCGGCAGAGGTGAGCCGCTTCGCCACCGGCCCGACAAGCGGACGACCGGGCATGGCGACAACGGAACTGGGGTGATGGGAATGCGGGGAGGTGAGGCCAAGCGGCGCAGATCTTGCGCCGGGAGAGAGCGTGTTCGCAATGTGCCCGGAGCCGGGCGAGCATCGATCCGGAGGCTCCGGATCAACAGTAACCTTACGCAGCGAAGTGACCCTTCCCGATGGAGCCGTCAGCGCGGCAAAACCTAGTGGCATTTTCCCGGCCGGGCAAGGGCTTCGGCGGGGTCGCGGGCGCTTGGCGCACCTGTATGACGCGCTATCGCCGGCGATCGCTTCGCACCGGTTGCCCGGATTGAAATCGGTGACGATTGGGTTCATGGAGAACCGCCGATTTTCCGGGGACAGCGACGTGAGCCTTGCCAGCCATCTTTCCATTTCTCCCGCCGTGATCGAGGCGCTGGCCAGCGGCCGGCCGCTGGTCGCACTCGAATCGACCATCATCACGCATGGCATGCCCTATCCGCAGAACCTCGAGATGGCGCGCAATGTCGAGGCGGTGATCGCCGCCAATGGCGCCGTGCCGGCGACGGTCGCGATCATGGACGGCACCTTCCGCGTCGGCGTCACGGCGGCCGATCTCGAACGACTCGCACGCACCGGCGGCAAGGCTGCCAAGGCCTCGCGCCGGGACGTCGCCGCGCTGCTCGCCTCGGGGGAGGTCGCCGGCACTACCGTGGCAACCACCATGATGGCAGCCGAAGCCGCCGGCATCCGGGTGTTCGCCACGGGCGGCATCGGCGGCGTGCACCGCGGCGCCGAGACCACTTTCGACATTTCCGCCGACCTCGACGAACTGGGCCGCACGCCGGTGGCCGTGGTGTGTGCCGGCGCCAAGTCCATTCTCGATATCCCCAAGACCCTCGAGGTGCTGGAAAGCCGCGGCGTCCCGGTGCTCGGCTACGAGACGGACGACTTCCCGGCGTTCTGGGCCCGCCGCAGCGGCGGCAAGGTCGACCACCGCGTCGACGGCGCCGAGGCGGCGGCACGGGTGATCCGCCTGCAGTTCGACCTCGGCCTCGGCGGCGTGCTGGTCGCCAACCCGATCCCGACAAGCCACGCGCTCGATGCCGACGAGATCGAGGGCCGGATCGCCGAGGCCATCCGCGGCGCCGAGGCGGAGGGGGTGAGCCGGAAGGACCTGACGCCCTTCCTGCTCAAGCGCATCTTCGAGCTGACCGGCGGCAGGAGTCTCGTCGCCAACATCGCGCTGGTCGAGAACAACGCGCGGGTCGCCGCCCTGATCGCCGTCGCACTGGCCAGGCGGACATGAGCACCGGCGCCGGCCGGGTCATCGTCATCGGCGATGTGATGACCGACGTGATCGTCATCCCCGAGGGCCCGCTGGTGCGCGGCTCTGACCGGCGCGCCGCGATCAGCACGAGACCTGGTGGATCGGGCGCAAACCAGGCGGTGTGGCTGGGCGCGATGGGCACCAGGGTGAGCTTCGTGGCGCGCGTCGGAGCCCGCGACAAGCCGCACCTCG
>NZ_JAYRYM010000177.1:0-7686 GCF_041917035.1 Devosia sp.
GGTCGGCGCCTTCGGCGGCGCACAGCCCCAGCCGGGCAGCGCCGAGCGCCCCGCCGAAATCGCCGTCTGCAGGCAGCGCGATCTCGGTGTCGAGGTTGGTGGCGATCAGCTTCAGCCACAGCTCGGATTTCGAACCGCCGCCCACCGCGATCAACCGCCCGAGCTCGGTGCCCGCATCGTTGAGCACGCGCTTGCAGTCGCGGAAGGCGAAGGCGACGCCCTCCATCACCGCCTGCGCGAGCAGCGCCGGGTCGGTCGAATGGGAGAGGCCGGTGAAGCTGCCGCGCGCGCCGGCATTGTTGTGCGGGGTGCGTTCGCCCGACAGATAGGGCAGGAAGATCTCCTCGCCCGGGCCCCTGAACCCGGCTTCGGCCGCACCCGACAGGCTCGCCGGATTCTGCCCGGTGATCTTGCCCAGCCAGTTGAGGCTGTCGGTGGCCGACAGGATCACGCCCATCTGGTGCCAGGTGTCCGGAATGGCGTGGCAGAAGGCGTGCACCGCCCCGTGCGTATTAGGGCGGAAGCAATCGTTGGACACGAACAGCACGCCCGAGGTGCCGAGCGAGACGAAGCCTTCGCCCGGACGGACGGCGCCGATGCCGCAGGCGGCCGCGGCATTGTCGCCGGCGCCGCCGGCGACCACCACGCCGGCTCCCATGCCCCAGCGGGCGGCGAGGTCCGGCTTCAGCGTGCCGCCGGCAGCCGAGCCTTCGACGAGGCGCGGCATGTGCGAGCGATCGAGGCCGGTGACGGCGAGCAGTTCGTCCGACCAGTCGCGCCTGCCGACATCGAGCCACAGCGTGCCGGCCGCGTCCGACATCTCCTCCACATGCTCGCCGGTCAGCAGCAGGCGCACATAGGCCTTGGGCAGCAGCACCCTGGCGATCCGCGCATAGATCTCGGGCTCGTGCTTCCTGACCCAGGCGACCTTGGGGGCGGTAAAGCCGGGCATGGCGATATTGCCGGCAATGTCGCGCAGGCGCGGCAGCGCCGCTTCCATTTCGGCGCATTCGGCCGCCGCACGTCCGTCATTCCACAGGATGCAGGGACGCAGCACCTCATCGTTCCGGCCGAGCAGCGTCGCCCCATGCATGTGGCCGGAAAGCCCGATGCCGCGCACCGCCGCCAGCGCGGCGCGATGCGTCGCGGCCAGCTTGTCGATCGCCTCGAGCGTCGCGCTCCACCAGTCGGCCGGATTCTGTTCCGACCAGCCCGGATGCGGCCGCACCGGCTCGACGGCCCTGGCGCTGGCGTCGCCGAGCGGCCTGCCGTCCCCGTCGATAAGGAAGGCCTTCACCCCGGACGTGCCGATATCGATGCCGAGATAGGTCATGAGGCACGTACCTCACGACCGGCTGAACATAACATCGCCCTTCGTCCTCCCTGGGCAACTGCGTCTTCTGGATGCCCTTTACCTGAGATTGTCGCGCAGAAACAGGCCGATTTCAATGGGTGGCGCGGTGCGTTCCCCGTCATGCCCCATC
This sequence comes from Devosia sp., assembly GCF_041917035.1. Classification (GTDB taxonomy): domain Bacteria; phylum Pseudomonadota; class Alphaproteobacteria; order Rhizobiales; family Devosiaceae; genus Devosia_A. The sequence continues at coordinate 1,485 of NZ_JAYRYM010000177.1, forward strand.
GCGGCGGCGCGAGCCATGGCGATGGCCGCGGCAATCTCGCCGTCCGGATTCTGGTCGATCACCACGTCGATGCTGCCGTTCTGCAGCCCTGCCCGCGTCGCCCCGGTCAGTTCATGGGCCACCACGCGCACCTTGCCGGCGACGTGCCGCCGCTCGAGTGCGGCGAGCAGCCCCGCGGTTCCGGCGCCCAGGTTGTAGATGCCGGCGATCCCCGGCTCGGCAAACAGGGCCGCGGCCGCCGCCTCGGTCAGCGTATCGTCGTCGAAGCCCTCGATCGGCCCGATGATCTCGTGGCCGCCGAACTCGGCGGCCATCACGGCGAGGAACCCCTCGTAGCGCTCGCGGTGGTCCCGCAGTCCGAGCGAGCCGGCGACCACCCCGATGCGGCCCTCCGGGCAGAAGCGGCCGAGGAGCGATGCCGCCGTGCGTCCGGCGGCGACATTGTCGATGCCGACGAAGTGCTGCCGTGCCGAGCCCGGCAGGTCGGAGACCAGCGTCACCACCGCGATGCCGCGCCGGCTGGCCTGATCGATGGCGCGCCGCACCAGATCGTCTTCGGTGGCGACCACCACGGCGCAGTCGCAAGCGCGGGGATCGAGTCCCGCCAGCGCGTCGCTCAGCGCCTTCGCATCGAAGGCATGCACCAGGTGGGTCTCGAGTTTCAGCCGCTCGCCCTTGACCGCCCGGGCGCGGCGCGCGATGGCCGAAACGAGGCTCTGCATGAACTCGTTGCGGCTGTCGGGAATGAGGAAGGTCACCGACAGGTCGCGGGCCCGGGCGAGCAGCGAGGCGGAGAGGTCGCGCCGGAAGTCCAGGACCCGGATGGCGTCGGCCACCTTTTCCGCGGTCTCGGCCCGCACGCCGGGCCGGCCGTTGAGGACCCGGTCAACCGTTGCCAGCGACACGCCCGCCTGGCGCGCCACGTCGTGTACCGTCACGCGTCGCTTGAGATCGTCCATCGTTCCTCGGCCCCGTCGCTGCAATACCTGTCGAGTTCGCGGCGCGGCGTCAATCGTTTCGCTCCCGGCTCGGCTTTCGCTCCGCAGCTTTTGTCGCTATCAACCCACGACCGAACCGGAGGAGTGGGGCGCATGGTCGTGAAGGTTGAGGGCTTCGGCAGCTACGAGGGCAAGCGGGTCGACCAGTTTCACCTGGTGAGCGACACGGGGGTCGAAGTCGACCTGATCGGCTGGGGCGTCGTGGTCCGCGACTGGCGCGTCCCGGTGGCGGGCGGGCTGCGCCAGGTGGTGCTGGGCTTCGACGGCTTCGATGCCTATCCCGCCGCATCCCCCTATTTCGGCTCGCTGGCCGGCCGGGTCGCCAACCGCATCGGCAATGCCCGCTTCCAGCTCGACGGCAAGACCTACGAGGTCGACGCGAATTTCCACGGCCACAGCCTGCATGGCGGCGCCGGGGGCATCGGTCGCCGCGTCTGGGACGCCGAGGTCGACGGGGATGCCGCTTCCGTCCGCTTCACGCTGGTCTCGCCCGATGGCGAGATGGGCTTTCCGGGCAATGTGACGTTCTCGGCGACCTACACCCTGACCGGCAACCGGCTGAGCCTCGAACTCGCGGCGCGGGCCGACCGGCGCACTCCGATCAACGTGGTCCAGCACCAGTATTTCAACCTCGGCACCGGGCCCGACGTGCTCGACCACCGCTATCGCATCGCCGGCCATGCCTATACCGAGCTGGGCGGGCTGCTGATCCCCACCGGCGCAATCCTGCCGGTCGAGGGCACGCAGTGGGACATGCGGACCGGCCGCACCATGCGCGACGCGGCGGGACTGCCGGTCGACTATGACGGCAATGTCGTGCTCGCCTCGGATCGACGGTTCGACGACCCGGTGGCCGTCGTCACCGGCCCCGACGAGGCCCTGACGCTGAAGCTCTTCACCGACCGGCCGGGCCTGCAGATCTACAACTCGGTATGGACCGACGTCTCCGCGGAGGGTCGGCACTTCGGCCGTCACTGTGGCTTCTGCCTAGAGGACCAGGACCTGCCGGACGCGGTCAACCACCCGCATTTCCCCTCCGTCATCTACGGGCCCGACCGCGACTATCGCCACCGCGTCGACATCGAGATCGCCTGAGGGCGATCTGCGGAGGGAAGAGGGCAGGGGTGCGACAGGCCGGATGCCGCACCCTCGCCCGAGCCGCTGCTACTGCAGCATCACCGGATAGGCATAGAAGGCGCCGGCGTCCTCGGCGCCCATCTTGGAGAACTTCGCCTCGATCACCCACAGCGTGTTGCCGACCTTGGTCACCGCTGTGGGCGAATCCCAGGCCTCCTTGCCCACCACCTTGATGTTGGCCGTATCGCCGTCGAAGGTGATGGCGTCGACCTGGGCGTTGCCGTTCTCGGCGAGATAGAGCACGCCGTCATCGCCGAAGCGCATGCCATCGGGGCCCTTGATCTCCTGGCTGAGCTTGAGCTCGGTCAGCGTGCCCGGGGCGCCGTCGGCGCCGATCGTCAGGCGGAACAGCTTGTTGGTCATCACCCCGTTCATGTAGAGGGCGCCATCGGGCCCGAAGCTCAGCCCGTCGAGCGATGCGAGCGCCGCGTCCTTGAAGAACACCGTCGCGGTCGTGGCGCCCGGCGCCACCGCGAAGACCTGGCCGCCGGCCGTGTCGGCCGCATAGGCGGTGCCGTCCGCCGCCGTCGCGATGTCGTTGCAGAAGGTGCCGTCGCCCAGCGTCACGGCGGACTTGAGGCTGCCGTCAGCGAGGCTGTAGCTGCGCAGCACCGAGGCCTTGCCCGGCCCGCCGCTGAACAGCGCCAGGTCGGCATAGCAGGCCCACAGGGTGCCGTTCGCCTCGTCGGCATAGACCCCGAGCACCGCGGTCGGGCCCTCGGTCACCGCGCCGATCCAGCCCTCGGCGACGGTGGCGCCGGCGGCGGCCTTGAAGATTTGCCCGGTGCCGATGCTGCCGATGATCAGGCTGCCGTCCGCCGTCGAGGTCAAGCTTTCGGGAAACACCATCTTGTCGCCGACCTGTACCTTGTCGGCCGCAAGCGCGGTGCCGCCGGCCAAAATGAGCACGAGGCCCGAAGTGAGCAAAGTCCGCAATCCATCCTCCCGGAGTTTGTTGGGACCGCACCATGGCATCGCGGGTCATTGGTGCGGGCAATACTCCCGATTGGCGGCCGACGCCGCGCGGTCGGTTGACGCCGATCAAGGCCGGTGCGGCCCGCGCAGGCTAGGTGGTCGGGCATTGGAGGGCAGGCTGCATGGACGCCGTCTGGATCATCGTCATCGTCGTCGGCGTGGTGGCTGGTGCGCATCTGGGGCTGTTTGTCGTGCTGCGCCGCCTGATGCGCGAGGATCGGCGCCGGCGGGTTCAGGGGCCACGTCCGCCGCAGTCCTGAGTTGGCCCGCGCCTCGGGGGTGGGGCGGTGCCCGGCTGGACCGTGACGCGTCTATTCCGCCGCGACGCGGGGATATTCGGTGATCTCGGCCGTTGCGCCCGGCTCGGCCCGCTCCAGCCGGAAGCCGCGCAGCGGCGCGGTCGCCACCTGGTTGCGGCCATTCTGCTTGGCCCGGTAGAGCGCCGCGTCGGCGGCGGCGAGCAGGTCCGACACGCTCTGCGAGGTGTGCGGCACGCAGGCCACGCCGAACGAGGCCGAGATGTCCGCGCCGCGCGTTCCCCCCAGTTCCTGGATGGCGAGCCGCAGCGCCTCGGCCTTGTCGGCCGCCCGCTCGAGCGTGCAGTCGGGCAGGATCACCACCAGCTCCTCGCCGCCGAAGCGGCAGACGATATCGGTCTCGCGCAGCCCCGAGAGCAATGTCAGGGCACTGTCGCGCAGCACCTGGTCGCCGAAGGCATGGCCATGCTGGTCGTTGAGGCGCTTGAAGTGGTCGAGGTCGATCATCAGCAGCGAGATCTCGCGGTTCTCGCGCTCGGCGAGCCGCACGAAGCGCTGCAGGCTGTCTTCCATGTAGCGGCGGTTGTAGAGACCGGTGAGCGGGTCGCGCAGCGCCTGGTTCCGCAGCTTCTCGCGCAGCGCCATGTTGGCCAGCGCCAGGCTCATGCCGTCGGCGAGGGCCGAGCCGAGATTGGCCACCCGCTCGAGCCGCGCCTCGGCCTCGGCGCCGGACGCGAACAGCTGCAGCAGCCCGACGATCTCGCCGCGCGCGATCATCGGGATTTCGAGCACGGTCTCGGGGCCGCTGTGGTGGGCGCAGCACAGCTTGCTGCCGTCGGGACGGTTGAGCTGCAGCTTGCCGCGCTTGAGCGCCCAGCAGCCGACCGGGCTGATCGTCTCGTCGAGCGGCTCGCCCTCCGGACGGGCCCAGCTGGTCGACAGGACCAGCCGGTCACGCGAGTTGTTGAAGATGTAGAGGGCGCCGGCAAAGCCCGGCAGCAGTTCACCCGCGGTGGCCTTGAGCACCGCGTTGACGTCGGCGTGGTCGCCGGCGCTCTGCAGCACGTCGGCCATCTCGAACAGCCGGGCCACCTGCTCACGCGCCGTGTCGGCGGCGAGTACCGCGGCAGCGCGCCCGTCGGCCTCCGTGACCGAGGAGCGGAAGGCAAAGACCAACCCGAGCAGCGCCAATAGGCCGCCGCCCACCTGCAGCACGAGGACGAGCAGGCTCCCGAAGCGGATGCGCTCCTCGTGCACGCGCAGGCGGCCATCGGCCTCGGCGAGGGTACGTTCGATGGCTTCGCCCAGCGCCGCGACGGTGCCGGCGGTGCCGTGCTGGGCCAGCAGGACGCTGGCCCCGGCCCGATCGCCGGTGGCGGCGAGCGACACGGCCTCGGTCCAGCTTGCCGCCAGGTCGGTGAGCAGTTGCGGCGCGGCAAGCGGGGACATCCGGTCCGGCGCCGGGATCGTTCCGAGCTGGCGCAGGGTCCCCGCCGCGTCCCCGGTCAGCGCCGGCAACCGGTCGAAGTAGTCGCCCGGCGCCACCTCGCCGGCAATGATGTGCAGCACCCGTGCATCGGCCTCGATGACGGCCTGGCTGAGGGTCCTGAGCCGCTGGCCCTCCTCGCGCAGCTGGGTCAGGGCCTCCTGCTGGCCGGTGACATGGGCAAAGCCGAACACCGACGTGGCGACGATGGCGAAGACCAGCAGCACCGTCGCGATCGACAGCAGGCGAGAGCGCAGGGGCATGGGCTGCAGGTGCCCCTTGGGGGTCGCATGGAACAGGCCAGGGAACATCGCGCCACGCTCGGCTGGGTCCGCGGAATGACGCGCAGTGTGCCGCATATTGCCCGGCCTGCCTCGCCGCATCCGGCAAAGCCCTTAGCGCGCGGTGAAGCAGCCTGGTGAATGCGGCGCTGCATCGGGCCGGAGGATTTGCAGAAAAATCGAAATGCTGGCGGAATCGACCGGGGGCGGTGTCGATTCCCCAAGGCCCCGCTCGACCACAGGGCAATGGATCAAGGAGGCCAGGGTGCCATGAAGTATGCCTGTCTCGTGCATTTCGACGGCGCCGTGCTCGACACGCTCGATGCGGACGGCAAGCACCGGCTGGACGTCGAGTCGGTGGGCTATGACGGGGACCTTGCGGCCGCCGGCCACCTGATCGTCGCCCAAGCCCTGCAGTCGCCGGGCAGCGCCGTGCTGGTCAGGGTGCGCGACGGCCGGCTCTCCGCCACGGATGGTCCGTTCAGCGAGACCAAGGAGCAACTGGGCGGCTTCATCCTGATCGAGGCGCGCGACATGAACGAGGCGATCCGCCTCGCCGGCGGCATCCCGCTGGCGAGGCTCGGCACCATCGAGGTGCGGCCGGTCTACGACATCCCGGTGCGCAAATAGCTCCCCGCGCGCCTGAGCTCGAAGCCATCTGGCGGCGTGAGTCCGGGCGGGTGCTGGCCACGCTGATCCGCCTGCTCGGCAGCTTCGATCTCGCCGAGGAGGCGCTGACGGACGCCTTCCTCGCGGCCGCCGAACAGTGGCCGCGCGCCGGCGTGCCGGCCAACCCGCGCGCCTGGCTGGTCTCGGCCGGACGCTTCAAGGCCATCGACCGCATCCGGCGGCGCGCCCGCTTCGCCCCGATCGCGGCGGAGCTGGCCCGTGTCGAGGAGGCCGTCATGGATCCCGAACCCGAGACGATCGCCGACGACACCCTGCGGCTGATCTTCGTGTGCTGTCACCCCGAGCTGCCGCCGGACGCGCAGATCGCCCTGACGCTGCGCGAGGTCTGCGGCCTCACCACCGAGGAAGTGGCCGCTGCGTTCCTCGCCACCCCGTCGG
>NZ_JAYRYM010000178.1:0-6265 GCF_041917035.1 Devosia sp.
CCCTGGCACGGCTGCGCGAGGTCACCGGCGATCCGCTGCTGGTGCGCGCCGGGCGGCGCCTCGTGCCGACGCCGAGGGCGCTCGCACTGCGCACCGAGGTCGGTGCCGTCGTCGATGGGGCGCGGGCAATCCTGCGTCCTGCCGAGGCGCTCGACCTGGCGCGGCTCGAGCGCCGCTTCGTGCTGCGCTGCAGCGAGGGCTTCGTCGAGACCTTCGGCCCGCGCCTGCTGGCGCGGATCGCCGACGAGGCGCCGCGGGTGACGCTGCACGTCATCGCCAAGCCCGACAAGGAGAGCGCGTCGCTGCGCGACGGCGAGGCGGATATCGAGACCGGGGTCGTCGATCGGACGACGGCCCCCGAACTGCGGGCGCTGCCCCTGTTCGAGGACCGCTGGGTGGGTGTCGCGCGCGACGGCCACCCGCTGCTCAAGGCGGGAGCAACGCTGCTGGGCTACGGCTCCGCCCGCCACGTGCAGGTCCGCCGCCGGGGGCTGCACAGCTCTGAGCTCGACGAGGCGGCCGCGGCGGCGGGGGCCCCGCGCCGGGTCGGCATCGTCGTCGGCGGTTTTGCCGCCGCCATCGCCCTTGCCCGCGACACCGATCTGGTCGCCACCGTCCCCGAGCGGCACACCGAAGGCCTGCGCCGCGGCGTCGGCGGCTTCGCGCTGCCGTTCGCGCTACCGCCCTTCACCATCTCCATGCTCTGGCATCCACGCATGGATGGCGACCTAGCGCATCGGTGGCTGCGCGCCTGCCTGCGCAGCGTGTGCTCCACCGCAGGCTGACCGGCGACGCGGGGACCACGGCGTTCAGCATCGTGGCCGCAATCCGGCGCTTTCCCGACACCGTCTGCTCACCCGCCCGCTTGCTTCCGCGCCGGGGCCGGCCCAAGAGTGGGCCATCATGGTCGTCCCACTGGTCGCCACCAAGCTGAACCTGCCCGCCCCGCGGCCCCGACTGGTCGGTCGGCCGCGGCTGCGTACACTGCTCGACCGCGGCCTCGAGGCGCGGCTGACCCTGATCTCAGCGCCGGCCGGCTTCGGCAAGACGACGCTGCTGAGCGACTGGCTGGCGGGCCTGCCGCGCCCGGCGCCAGCCATCGCCTGGCTGTCGCTCGATGACAGCGACAACGAGCCCTCGGCGTTCTGGCCGCATGTCGTCGCCGCGCTGCAGGCGGGGGCCGCCAGGGCCGGCGCGAGCTTTCCCGATCTGCCTTCGGTGAGCGCGGCGGACCAGGGCGCCGTCGCCATCCTGATCAACCAGCTGGCCGCGACCGAGACCCCCGTCCTGCTCGTCCTCGACGACCTGCACCTGGTCGACCGGGCCGATATCCACGAGCAGCTGGGCTTCCTCGTCGAGCGCCTGCCACCGCATGTGCACGTCGTCGTCAGCACCCGCGCCGACCCCGGCCTGCCGCTCGGCCGGCTCAGGGTGCGCGGCGAGCTGGTCGAGATCCGCTCCGCCGATCTGCGCTTCACCGCCGACGAGGCCGCGGCCTATCTCAACGACGTGATGCACCTCGGCCTCTCGGCCGCCGACGCGGCAACGCTCGAGCGCAAGACCGAGGGCTGGATCGCGGCCCTGCAGCTGGCCGTGCTCTCGCTCGAGGGACGCACCGACACGGCCGCCTTCATCGAGGGCTTTGCGGGCAGCGGCCGCTTCGTCGTCGACTACCTCGTCGAGGAAGTCCTCGCCCGCCTGCCCGACGATCTGCGTCGCTTCCTCATGGCGACGGCGGTGCTGCGCCGGATGAGCGCTCCGCTCTGCGACGCCGTCACCGGCGAGCGGGGCAATGGCAGCAGGATGCTGGATCGTCTCGAGCGGCAGAACCTCTTCCTCGTGCCGCTCGATGCGCACCGGCAGTGGTTCCGCTACCATCACCTGTTCGCCGACGTCCTGCGGGCCCACCTCACCGAGGCCGAGCTGGCGGCGCTGCCCGCCATCCATCGCCGCGCCAGCACCTGGTACGAAGGTCATGGCGAGCGCGCCGAGGCGATCCACCACGCGCTCGAGGCCGGCGATCACGAGTGGGCCGCCGAGCTGATCGAGTCGGCCGCCTTCGAGATGCAGAGACTGCGGCAGGAGCGCACCATCCGCGCCTGGGTGCGCGCCCTCCCGGATGCGGTGGTGCGCACCCGCCCGGTGCTGGGGATCGCGCTTGTCGGGGTCCTGGCCTCGATGGGCGAGTTCGAGGGGCTCGCCGACCGGCTGCGCGACGTCGAGCACGGCCTCGCCGCGCTCGCCTCGGGCGCGGATGCGGAGCGCTCCGGCATCGTCGTCGTCGACCGGGGCCGGCTACCGCGCGTCCCGGCCCTCGTCGAACTCTATCGGGCCGCGCTGGCACAGGCGCGCGGCGACCTGCCGGCTGTCATCGACCACGCCCGGCGCGTCATCGCCCTGGCGCCGCCGGACGACGACCTCAGCCGTGCCTCGGCGTCCTCGCTGCTCGGCATTGCCCACTGGACCGGAGGGCGCCTGCAGGAGGCCCGTGCCGCCTGGACGGAGGGCCGCGACGGACTGATGCGGGCCGGGCACGTCGCCGATACGCTGGGGGTGTCGATCGCGCTGGGCGACATCAACCTGGCGCTGGGCCGACTGCGCGAGGCGACCCGCATCTTCGAGCACGCACTGGAGGTGTCGCGCGGGGCGGGCACCGTGCTGCGCGGCACTGCCGACATGCATACCGGCCTCGCCATGGTGCTGCGCGAACGCAACGACCTGGTGGCGGCGCGCCGGCATCTGCGCCTGGCCGCCGGACTGGGCGAGGGCGCCGGGTTGCCGCAGAACCCCTATCGCTGGCACGTCGCCGATGCGCTGCTCCGGCAGGACGAGGGCGATCCGGACGGTGCCCGCGACAGCATCGACGAGGCCGTCCGCGCCTATGTCGCGGACTTCTTCCCGGAGGTCCGTCCGGTCGCGGCGACGCGCGCCCGTATCCTCATCGCCCAGGGTCGGCTGGACGAGGCGGCGCACTGGCAGCGCGACGTCGGGGTCGGCACCGACGATCCGACGAGCTACCTGCGCGAATACGAGCACATCACGCTGGCGCGGCTGCTGCTCGCCGAGGACCTCAAGGGCGGCGGCGGGACGGGCGCCCGGGCATTGCCGTTGCTCCGCCGGCTGCTCGAAGCCGCCGAGGCGGGCGGGCGCCACGGCAGCGTCATCGAGCTCTCCATCCTCCTCGCGCTCACGAGCCGGCAGGCCGGGACCGAGGAGGCACTGAAGCACCTGGCGCGCGCGCTGTCGCTGGCGGGACCCGAGGGCTATGTGCGGGACTTCGTCAACGAAGGCCCGGCGATGGCGGCGCTGCTGAAGGCCGCCGTGAAGCGCCAGATCGGCGCGGACCACGCGAACCGGCTGCTTGCCGCCTTCGGTCCGTCGGCACCGCCGCCCAGCCTGCACCCCGACCTGATCGAACCCCTGAGCGAACGGGAGCTCGACGTGCTGCGCCTGCTCGGCAGCGACCTGGGGGGCCCCGAGATCGCGCGCGAGCTCGCCATCTCCGAAAACACCATGCGCACGCACACCCGGAACATCTACGAGAAGCTGGGCGTCAACAGCCGCCGCGCCGCCGTCAGCCGCGCCGAGGACCTCCGCCTGCTGACTCGCCGCAAGGCCTAGAGCCAACCCCGCGGGCTCCGGCCCGCCAGCCGCCTCACCAAAAGAAAACTGCACCGCCTCACCAAGCTTGGTGAGGCGCGCTCACCAAGTCCGCTCTCACAAGTGACCCGTCGGCGAGACAACGCCCCGCCGGCGACACGAACCGAGAGACGACATGAGCACACTACCCCCAGGACAGCCGGGACGGCCCGAAGGCGAGACCTATGAAATCCGCCTGCGCGGCCATCTCGACGCGCGCTGGGCCGCCCGCCTGGGCGTCCCGGGCCTCACCCACCAAAGCGACGGCACGACCACGCTGAGCGCAATCGGGGTGGACCAAGCGGCTCTCCACGGCCTGCTCCAGCGCATCCGCGACCTGGGCGTGTCCCTGATCTCGGTGACTGCGGTCCCGGCCAGGGCGATCGACTGACAAGCAACACTCGAGGAGACCAACATGACCACGACCGCAAAGCCCCCCGTCACCGCCGACAGCCTGATCCGCGCGACCGGACCCTTCGCCATTGTCGCAGGCCTGATCTATGCCGGCATCCAGCCGATCCACCCGCCCGACTTCGTGGCCTCGGTGACGACGACCCCCTGGGCGGTCGTCATCTCGCTCAAGCTGGTCATGTGTCTGTTCTTCATGGTCGGGACCGCCGGGCTCTATGTCCGGCAGATGGGCCGTGCCGGCTGGCTCGGCCTCGCGGGCTTCGTCCTGTTCACGGCCTGCTGGTGGCTGCAGACCGGCTACGTCTTCGCCGAGCTGTTCGTGCTGCCGCCGCTAGCGCCGGTATCCCCCGAATTCGTCGACAGCTTCCTCGGCATCGTCAACCAGCACCCCGGTCCGCTCGACATCGGCGCGTTGGGATCGGTCTACGGCGTGCTTGGCCTCTTCTATCTCGCCGGCGGCATCCTGCTCGGCGTCTCGACGGTGCGGGCCGGCGTCCTGCCCAAGGCCCCCTCGATCATGCTCGCCGTCGCCGCCCTGCTGACGCCGGCCGCGGTCCTGCTGCCGCACGAGCTGCAGCGCTACGCGGCGATCCCGGTCGGTCTCGCCTTCATCTGGCTCGGCTTTGCGCTGTGGCTGCCGCGCAAGACCACGGCCGCTGTGCCCGGCGCGCTTCGTCCGGCCGCTACCCGCTAGGCAGCATCCTTCGCGAGCGGCCCGACGGACGCCCGCCCTCGGTCACCCGTCTCCGTCGATAATCCAGACCTCAACCCACAAAGGAACCCACAATGAGCACGATCGCCTCGACCTACTCTCCCGCTGCCGGCGCTGCCGCCAGACCTGCGGCCGCCTCCCTCGCGGCGCACAAGGACACCCAGCTGCTGGCGCGGCTTACCGGGCTGTTCTTCCTCATCACCTATGCCACCTCCATTCCGCCCTACGTGTCCATGTATGTGCCGGCGCTCAGCAACCCGGCCTTCGTCCTCGGCGGCGGCTTCGACCAGGTCGTCTCCTGGGGAGCGATCCTCGAGCTGGTGCTGATCCTCGCCAACATCGCCTCCGCCCTCACCCTCTATCCCGTGCTGAAGCGGCGTTTCCCGGTGCTGTCGCTCGGCTTCGTGACGGCACGCCTCACCGAGAGCGCGTTTATCGCCATCGGCATCGTCGCGGTCCTGGCGCTCAACACGCTGCGTCTCCACGGCGTCCCGACCGGTGCCGACGAGGCCGGCCTGATGGCCGCCGGCCAGGCGCTGGTCGCCGTGCATGACTGGACCTTCCGCCTCGGGCCTGGCGTCGTGGTCGGCGTCGGCAACGGCCTGATCCTGGGCTGGATGATGTGGAAGACGCGGCTGCTCCCGCGTGCCCTCTCCATCCTCGGCCTCATCGGCGGCCCCGCGCTGCTCGTTGCCGGCGGCGCAGTGGTCCTCGGGGTCATCGAGGCCGGTGCGACGTGGCAGGCGATCGCGACGATCCCCGAGTTCTTCTGGGAGCTCGGCCTCGGCCTGTGGCTGCTGGTCCGCGGCTTCACGCCCTCCGCCGTGACGGAGCTCGAGCGCAGCGGCTCGGCCTCCACCGCCCGGTAGCACCCTCCGGGGCCGGGACGACGCGTCCCCGCGTCCCGGCCTCCCCGCCCCCCCAACCACTCCAGCAGGAGAACCCGAAATGACCCTCTCCATGTCCATGCCCCTGCAGACGACGCCGCGCATAATGCGGGCCGCTGTGTTCGACCGGTTCGGCGGCCCCGAGGTCGTGCGCCTCGCCGAAATCGCCGTGCCGCAACCCGGCCCCCGCGACATCCGTATCCGCGTCGCCGCCTCGACGGTCAGCGCCGCAGACCACCGCATGCGGGCCCGCGACCTGCCCAGGGGCCTCGGCCTCCTCGCCCTGCCGGTGGTCGGGCTGCTCCGTCCGCGCCGCCGCGTCCTCGGCATGGATTTCGCCGGCACCGTCGAAGCGGTCGGCGCGGCAGTGACGCGCTTCGAGCCGGGCGACGAGGTCGTCGGCATGACCGGCAGCGCCTTCGGCGGTCACGCCGAGTATGTCGTGCTCCCGGAGACGGCGGCGATCGCCATGAAGCCGGACGGTCTCGGGCACGAGGAGGCGGTGGCGCTGGTCTTCGGCGGGCACACCATCAGCGAGTGCATCCGGCAATGCGCCATCCGCCCCGGCGACGAGGTGCTCGTCAACGGCGCCGCCGGCGCCGTCGGCAGCGCGTCC
>NZ_JAYRYM010000178.1:6275-7639 GCF_041917035.1 Devosia sp.
TCCGTGCAGGTGGCGAGGCACTTCGGTGCGCGCGTCACCGCGGTGACCAGCGCCGGCAATGCCGAACTCGTGCGTCGGCTCGGCGCCGACCGGGTCATCGACTACCGCGCGGAGGACTTCGCGGCGCGAGACGAGACCTACGACGTCATCTTCGACTGCGTCGGCAACGCCCCGTTCGAGCGTGTCGACCGGGTCCTCAAGCCCGGCGGCACGCTGCTTCAGGTGATCGTCGACCTCAAGGCCCTGCTCGGGGCCAAAGGCCACAGCCGCCGCTCGGGCAAGCGCGTCCTCCCGATCGCCTTCACGCCCGGCCCGGCGGATGTGGAGTTCGCCGTCCGCCTCTACCGCGAGGGTGGGCTCGCGCCGGTCGTCGACCGCACCTACCCGCTCGACCAGATCGTCGAGGGTCACCGCTATGTCGACACCGGCCGCAAGCGGGGCAGCGTCGTGCTGCAGGTCGCCGGCGCCATGGCCGGGGTTTCCCGCACTTCGGGCGCCACCCATGGCGCAGCGGCGAGGCGCTGATGAGCGCCTCGCTGCACTCCGTCGCCACCGTGATCGCCCACACGCCGGTCTGGGTCTGGGGGCTCTATGCGCTGCTGCTGGTCCTCGGCCTTCGGCGCACGCGTGACGTTACCCTGCCGCTCTGGCGGGTGCTGATCCTGCCGGCGGTCGTGACGGTGCTCGCGGTCTCGAGCGTCATCGGCGCCGGCCTCGGCACGATGCCCGTGATACTCGTCGGCCTTGCCGCCGGCGGCGCGGCGGGCTGGCGGCTCGAGCCGGCCGGTGCCATCCGCCGCCTGCCCGGCGGCAGGCTCCGGCTGCGCGGCGAATGGTGGACGCTCGTCCAGCTCGCGCTGGTGCTCGTCCTCCGCTACCTCACCAACGTCGTTGCCGCCATCGATCCCGTGCTCCACGCCAACCCGGCCTGGCAGCTGGGCACGCTGTTCGCGACCGCCGCCCTGTCCGGGCTGTTCCTCGGCCGCACCGCGGCGAGGCTGCGTGTCTGCTTCGCGCCCGCCCTGCCCTCGACATCCGCCTGAGGAGGCTGCCCGTGACCATGTCCCGCATGAACAGCCCATTCCGTTCGGCCAAGGACAAGCGAGGTCGGCGTCGCCAGATGGAAATTGCGCCTCGTCAAGACGCGCCCTCGCTTCTGGGCGTTCCTTGTCGCCAGGTTTCTCTGGAGGCTGTGTTGCGCAGAGTACTCGTGGTCTTCATGCCCGTCTTGGCACTCCTCTTCGTATCGCCCGCGATTCCCCAAGAGGGCCCGATCTTCAGCACGCCGGAGAACGCCGTCGCCGCATATCTCGACGGCGTAGCGCAGCGCGACTTCGGCAGGGTTCTCGCGGCGACGGCGCTGG
>NZ_JAYRYM010000179.1:0-7616 GCF_041917035.1 Devosia sp.
GGACGGCCGGTGTCGTCGCCCGCGACGGCAGCATCGCCAGCGCCACCGACCTGCTGCGCGGCTGGGCCGGCACGCCGCTCGGCGCCCGACTGGCCGCCGCCCTCGCGCTCGAGGTCCGCGTGCTCAACGACGTGCATGCCACCGGCCTCTGCGAGGCCTTGCTCGGGGCGGCGCGCGGCCGCGCCTCGGCTCTCGTCGTCGCCGTCGGCACCGGCATCGGCGGCGCTATCGTCCGGCACGGCAGCGTGGAGCAGGGGGCGCATGGCATTGCCGGGTCCATCGGCCATCTGCCGGCGCCGCTGCGGCAGGGCCGGATCTGCTCGTGCGGCGCCCGCGATCACGTCGAGGCCTATGCCAGCGGTCCGTCGCTCGAGGCCGAGTATCGCCGCCGCACCGGGCGCGCGCTCGGCCTGCGCGCCATCGCCGCCTCCGCCGACCCCGAGGCAACCGCCGTCATCGCCGAGGGGGCCGCGGCGCTCGGAGCCGTCATCGGCGGCGCCAACAATCTCGTCGACACCGAGGTCGTCGTCATCGGCGGCGGCGTCGCCGGCCTGGGCGAGGCCTACCTCGCCCCGCTGCGCCGCGCCGCCGCCGCCGAGGCGCTCGGCGCCACTCGCGCCGTCCCGGTCGTTCCGGCCCGGTTCGGCGCCCAGGCCTGCCTCGTCGGCGCCGGCCTTCTCGCGCTCGGCTGATCGGCCGCGCCGCCCGCGCGGACTTTGACCCCGATCAAACCGCGCCTTCTCCGTAACGCTAGTTTGCCCTCGTCACTGCTCGAGCCGCGCAGGTGCTGCCGCCCCGCCTCGAAAGGAGCACACGATGAAGCTGACCAGCGTCACCCTCACCCCCCGGCCCATGCTCTACGTGGCGCTGAGCGGCACCATGCCCGAAATCCCCGCCGTCATGGGGCGGGGCTTTGCCACCCTCGGCGCCTTCATCGCCGCCTCCGGGGTGCAGCCGCTCGGCCCGCCCATCGCGCTCTATCACGACTGGACCGAAACCACGACGGCCATCGACCTGGGCTTCCCGGTCTCGGCCGCCGATGCCGCCAAGGCGGCCGGCGAGGTCAAGGCCGGCACGACCCCTCACGGTCCCGCCCTCAAGACCGTGCACAAGGGCTCCTATGCCGGGTTCGGCCGGACCTATGCCGAAATCGGGGCCCGGATCACCGATGCCGGCATCCCGCAGGGCGCCCGCATGTGGGAAGTCTATCTCAACGGCCCCGACACCACCCCCGAGGATCAGCTCCTCACCGAGATCTACACCGAGGTTTCGGCCGCCGACGCGGCCCGGTTCCCCGCCGACTGACACTCCCACATCAAGGCATTTTCATCATGGCTCATAAGCAGGTTCTGTTCCGCTCCGCCGCCCGCGAAAAGGTTCTCGCCGGCGCCACCCAGCTCGCCGACGCGGTGCGCGTCACCCTCGGGCCCCGCTCCAAGTCAGTGCTGATCGAGCGCAAGTGGGGCGCCCCGCTGGTGTGCAATGACGGCGTCACCATCGCCAAGGAGTTCGACCTCAAGGACCCCGAGGAGAATCTCGGGGCCCGCATGCTGCGCCAGGCCGCCGAAAAGACCGGCGAGATGGTCGGCGACGGCACCTCCACCGCGACGGTCCTCGCCCATGCCATCTTCGCCGACGGCGTCCGCAACGTCGTCGCCGGCGCCAGTGCCATCGATCTCAAGCGCGGCCTCGATCGCGGCACCCGCCGGGTGGTCGAGGCGCTGAAGGCGCTGTCCCGCCCGGTGGCGAGCCGGCTCGAGAAGGAGCAGGTGGCCACCATCTCCGCCCACAACGATCCCAGCATCGGCAAGCTCGTCGCCGACGGCATGGACAAGGTCGGCGACGAGGGGGTGATCACCGTCGAGGAGGCCAAGACCACCGAGACCATGCTCGACGTCGTCGAGGGCATGCAGTTCGACCGCGGCTTCATCTCGCCCTATTTCGTCACCAATGCCGAGCGCATGGAGGCCGCCCTCGAGGACCCGCTGCTGCTCATCGTCGATGGCAAGGTCAGCGTTCTCAACGACCTCATCGGGCTGCTCGAATCCGTCGCCAAGTCCGGCGCGCCGCTGCTCGTCATCGCCGAGGATGTCGACGGCGAGGCGCTCGCCACCCTGATCGTCAACAACCTGCGCGGCACCTTCCGCAACTGTGCCGTCAAGGCCCCCGGCTTCGGCGATCGGCGCAAGGCCATGCTCGAGGACATCGCCACCCTGACCGGCGGCCAGGTGATCTCGCACGAGCTCGGGCTGAAGCTCGAAAACGTCACCATCGAGATGCTCGGCCGCGCCAAGCGCGTCGTCCTCGACAAGGAGACCTGCACCATCATCGGCGGCGCCGGCGCGCCCAAGGCCATCGAGGGACGCGTCGAGCAATTGCGCCGCGAGATCAAGAAGACCACCTCCGACTACGACCGCGAAAAGCTCGAGGAGCGCCTCGCCAAGCTCTCGGGCGGCGTCGCCGTCATTCGCGTCGGAGCGCCTACCGAGGCCGAGATGAAGGCGCGCAAGGACGCGCTCGACGACGCCATCAACGCCACCAAGGCCGCGGTTGCCGAAGGCATCGTGCCGGGCGGCGGGCTGGCGCTGCTGCGCTGCGCCGGGGCGGTCGAGGCCGAGGCGGGGCAGGCCGAGGGCGACGAGCGCACCGGCCTGTTGATCCTGCGCCGCGCCCTCGAGGTCCCGGCCCGCCAGATCGCCGAGAATTCCGCCGTCGACGGCGGCGTGGTGGTGGCCCAGATGCTCGCCAGCAAGGGCGCCCAGGGCTACGACGCGGCAAGGAAGGCCTATGTCGATCTGATCGAGGCCGGCATCATCGATCCCACCAAGGTGGTGCGGCTGGCGCTCGAGAACGCCGTCAGTGTCGCCAGCACGCTGCTGCTCACCGAGGCGACGATGACCGAGCTTGCCGAGCCGCCGGCCGAGCGGGCCGGCATGCCGGAGGCCGGCCTCTGATGGCCACCCCGCTCAACCGCAAGCACCAGTACAACCTGTGGTACTTCGCGGCGGCGCTGCTGCTGATCTTCGCCTTCCAGTTCTGGCTGGGCTACCGCGCCGTGGCGCAGATCAGCTACTCGGACCTGCTGACCCACCTCGAGGCGGGCCACATCGCCGAGGTGACGATCAGCGAGTCGCTGATCCAGGGCCGCTTCAGCTCCGCGCAGGACGGCTATGACTACTTCATGACGGAGAGGGTCGATCCCGTTCTCGTCGCCACCTTCGTCGACAAGGGTGTCACCGTCCGCGGCACCACCGAGTCCAACCTTCTCGCCACGCTCGCCTCCTGGGTCGTGCCGGTCCTGCTGATGGCGGGCATCTGGTACTTCGTCTTCCGCCGCTTCGCCGAAAAGGGCGGCATCGGCGGGCTGACCTCGATCGGCAAGTCCAAGGCCAAGATCTATGTCGAGACCAAGACCGGCGTCAGCTTCGCCGACGTCGCCGGCGTCGACGAGGCCAAGGCCGAGCTCGAGGAGATCGTCGCCTTCCTCAGGAACAAGGAGAAATACGGCCGGCTCGGCGCCCGCATCCCTAAGGGGGTGCTGCTGGTCGGTCCGCCCGGCACCGGCAAGACGCTGCTCGCCCGCGCCGTCGCCGGCGAGGCCGGGGTGCCGTTCTTCTCCATTTCCGGCTCCGAGTTCGTCGAGCTCTTCGTCGGCGTCGGCGCGGCGCGCGTGCGCGACCTGTTCGAGCAGGCCCGCGCCGCGGCGCCATCGATCATCTTCATCGACGAGCTCGATGCGCTTGGTCGCGCCCGCTCGCCGTTTGCCGAGCTGGGTGGCGGCGACGAGAAGGAGCAGACGCTCAACCAGCTGCTCAGCGAGCTCGACGGCTTCGATCCGCGCGTCGGCATCGTCCTGCTCGCCGCCACCAACCGCCCGGAAATCCTCGATCCGGCGCTGCTGCGCGCCGGCCGCTTCGACCGCCAGGTGACGCTCGACCGGCCCGAGCGCAAGGACCGCAGGGCCATCCTCGAGGTGCACCTGAAAAAGATCGCGCTCGCTCCCGGCCTCGATACCGACCAGATCGCCGCCCTCACCCCCGGCTTCACCGGCGCCGATCTTGCCAATCTGGTCAACGAGGCGGCGATCTTCGCCACCCGGCGGGGCGCCGATGCCGTCGCCATGGCCGATTTCACCGCCGCCGTCGAGCGCATCGTCGCCGGCCCCGAGCGCCGCAGCCGCGTCCTCACCGAGAACGAGCGCCGCCGCGTCGCCTGCCACGAACTCGGTCATGCCCTGGTTGCCGCCGCCATCCCCGGCGCCGATCCGGTGCACAAGGTCTCGATCATTCCACGCGCCATCGGTGCCCTTGGCTACACGCTGCAGCGCCCCACCGACGATCGCTACGTCATCACCGCTTCCGAACTGCGCGATCGCATCGCCGTGCTGATGGGCGGTCGCGCCGCCGAGGCCCTGGTCTTGGGCGAGATCTCGACCGGCGCCGCCGACGATCTCGCCAAGGCGACGGACATTGCCCGGCAATATGTCGCGCGCTTCGGCATGGGCGAGGGGACGGGGCAGGCGGTGCTCGAGCAACTGGCGCAGCCCTTCCTCAACGGCCCCTATGGGCAGGCAGGCCGCCGCGACTATTCCGAGGCGACCTCGCGCGAAGTGGATCTCGCCATCCGGCAGTTGATCGAGGCCGCGTTCGCGCGCGCCCGGGCCCTGCTCGACGCCAATCGCGCCGATCTCGACCGCGGCACCGCGCTGCTGCTCGAGCACGAGACCATCACCCCCGCCGACTTTCTCCCCCTGCAGCGGCGGGCCGCGCTCCCCGCGCCGGACGCTGCCTCGGTTTGACGTTGCTCAAAACACCGGCGGCGGCGTCGCGCTAGCTTTTGAACGTTGATCGAAGCAAGAGGAGATTTGTCCATGAACGAGACTTCAAACAAGCTTTCAGTCAAGACCGACAAGGATAAGGCGGTCGCCCCGGCTCCTGCATGGCATCCCTTCGAGGAACTGCGGCGCGAGATCGACCGGCTGTTCGACGACGGCAATTGGCTGAAGCCCTTCCGCGGCGAGTTCCCGGGCTTTGCCCGCGTCGGCATGAAGGTTCCGGCGGTCGATATTGTCGAGCACGACACGGCCTTCGAGATCACTGTCGACCTGCCCGGCTATGACAGCAAGGACGTGTCGGTGACCCTCAGGAACAGCAATGTCGTGATCAAGGGCGAAAAGTCCGAGGAAAAGCAGGACAAGGCCAAGGACTACTACCTCAAGGAACGGCAGTACGGTGCCTTCGAGCGGTCCTTTGCCGTACCCGAGACCGTCGACACGGCCAAGGTCGATGCCGCCTTCAGGAACGGCGTTCTGACCGTCACCCTGCCCAAGTCCGAGGCGGCGCAGGCCCCCGAGCAGAAGGTCGAAGTCAAGGCCGCCTGAGACCGGCCCGCAGGCCGGGTGGCCACGGCCGCCCGGCCAGGAAATCGTCACAAGCCGGGTGGCCACGGCCGCCCGGCCAGGAGATCGTCACCTGCCTCGAGCGGCTGCGCCTTCCGCCTTCGGGGAAAGACAAGGCGCGGCGTCCATTGGGGCGCGCAACCCCGCACGGCGGAGGCAACCATGGCGTTTCGGGATCGCACCGATGCCGGCCGGCAACTGGCCGAGGCCCTGCTCCCCCTCGCCCGCGAGCACCCGGTCGTCCTTGCGCTCCCGCGCGGCGGTGTTCCGGTCGCCGCCGAGATCGCGCGCCGCCTCGCCGCTCCGCTCGATCTGCTGATTGTGCGCAAGCTCGGCGTGCCCGGCCATGCCGAATACGCCATGGGCGCCGTCGCCGATGCCGAGCCGCCCGTTGTCGTTCGCCATGACGATACCATCCGTGCGCTGGCGATCCCGAAACCGGCCTTCGACGCGGTGCTGGCCGCCGAGACCGCGGAGGCCCGCCGCCGCCGCGAGCGCTATCTCGGGGGGCGTCCGCATCAGCCGCTTGCCGATCGCACCGCGATCCTCGTCGACGACGGCATCGCCACCGGTGCCAGCATGCAGGCCGCCCTGCAGGCGTTGCGGCAGGCGCGTCCGCGCCGCGTCGTCCTCGCCGTGCCGGTCGCCTCGACGCGGGCGCTGGACCTGCTCCGGCCGGAGGCCGACGAGATCGTCTGCCTCCTGCCGCGTCCGGACCTGGGCTCCATCGGAGCCTGGTATGACGCCTTCCCGCAACTCGAGGATGCTGAGGTGACCCGCCTTCTCGAGGCTGCTGCCGTCCCGCCGCCCTCCTGACCGCCAGGGCGAGGGCCTTCTTCCGGCCCGCCGGCCGGCAGGACAACCCGGTTCATCAACGTGACCGCGGCATGGCGTTTTCCTGGCTGGACAGCGTCCGGCACTTCCGGTAACGTTCCCAGTAGTCTGCGGGTCAACCGCGGCGGAGGAGTTGCTTGGCCCGTCGCCCCACCATCGTCGATGTCGCGCGCCTCGCCGGGGTGTCGAAGAGCACGGCCGCGCGGGCGATGAGCGATTCGGCGGAGGTCAACGACGCCACCCGCGACAAGGTGCGCAAGGCGGCGCTCGCCGTCGGCTACGAGCGCAACCACCTCGCCGTCGGCATGCGCTCCGGCCGCTCCGGGCTGTTCGGCCTCGTCATCCCCGATATCGCCAATCCGTTCTGGGCCGAGGTGGCGCGCGGCGCGCAGGACCTCGTTGCGGCGCATGATGCCTCGCTGCTGGTGTTTTCCTCCGACTGGGATCACGAGCGCGAGGCCAGCCATCTCAGGGCGCTGCGCCAGGCCCGCGTCGAGGGGGCGATCGTCAATCCCGTCTCCGACAGCGTTGACGAGTTCGGCCGCTTCGGCCTGCCCTTCGTGCTCATCGGCTCAAGCGCGGAACGCTTCCCCGACACTCCGTCCATCGGTTCCGACATCCGTCAGGCGGTGCGCCTCGGGCTCGATCATCTCGAGCAGATGGGGCACCGCAGCCCGGCCCTGATCCTCGGTCCGAAATCCCGCTTGGCGCGCGCCCGCTTCCTGAGGAGCGTGCACGAGCATTGCCTCGAGCGCGACATCGATCCGGCGAGCCTGCCGGTCGAGAGCGGTGACTATACCGTCGAGGGAGGCTTCTCGGCCATGCAGCGCCTGCTCGAGCAGCAGCGCGATGCGCACCTGACCGTGTTCTGCGCCAACGACCTGATGGCGCTCGGCGCCATGATGGCGGCGCGCGTCGCCGGTCGCGAGTGCCCGCGCGACGTCTCCGTGCTCGGCTTCGACGGCGTTCCGGCCGGCGCCTTCTCCTGGCCGGGGCTCACCACCATCGAGAAGCCGGCGCGCGAACTGGGGCGCCGGGCCGCCGAGGCGCTGTTCGATCATCTCGCCGGCCGTGCCCTCGATGGGCGCACCTATCTGCCGTGCCGGCTGATCGAGCGCGGCTCGCTCGCCGACCTGCGGGTCGTCACGCCGTTGCGCATCGCTGGAGGCGGCAGGACCTGATCATGACGAGGACAGACGGCCCGCTGGCATCCCCTTCGCCCCGACGTGGGAACGTTCCCGCTGCGTCGGGGCCGCGCCGCCTGCTCCCCGCCGCCCGCCGCTGGTGGCCCTACTACCTGATGATGGCCCCCGGCATCCTGTTCTTCGTCGTCTGGCACTACTTCCCGATCTGGGAGGCCAAGATGGCGTTCGAGCAGGTTCGC
>NZ_JAYRYM010000180.1:0-7548 GCF_041917035.1 Devosia sp.
GCCTAGCTGGCGGCACTGGTAGACCAGCGCGTCCTCGCGCCCATGCGTCACCCAGACCTTCTCGGCCCCGCTATCGGCGATGGTACGGTTGAGCTCGTTCCAGTCGGCATGGTCCGAGATCACCAGCGGCAGTTCCACTCCGCCCTGGCGGGCCCGCTGCTTGACGCTCATCCAGCCCGACGCCACCGCCAGCACCGGCTCCGGCAGCCGCCGGCTCCAGCGGTCCTTGAGCGCCGAGGGTGGCGCGATGACGATCTGGCCCTCGAGTTCCGCCTTGCCGGCCTCGAGGGAGGGCCTGAGCGGACCGAGCCGGATGCCCCTCGCCTCATAGAGCTCGCACAGCCGGATCATCGCTCCGTGCAGGTAGATCGGCGCGTCGTATCCGGCGTCGCGGATCAGCGCGATCACCCGCTGCGCCTTGCCCAGCGCATAGCTGCCGACCACGTGCGCCCGCTGCGGATAGCCCGCCACCGAGCGCAGCAGGCGCGCGATCTCGTCCGCCGGGTCGGGGTGCTGGAACACCGGCAGGCCGAACGTCGCCTCGGTGACCAGCAGGTCGCACCGGGCCAGTTCGAACGGCTGCGCCGTGCGATCGGGCAAGCGCTTGTAGTCGCCGGTGACCGTCACGCGGCGGCCCTGGTACTCGAGCAGCACCTGCGCCGACCCCAGGATATGGCCGGCGGGAAGCAACGTGATCGTCACGCCGTCCACCTCGAGCGGCTGGCCGAACGGCAGGGCCTGGAAGCGCCCGGCGCAGTCCTCGCCGTAGCGCGCCTTCATGATGGCGATGGTATCGGGGGTGGCGAGCACCGCGCCGTGGCCGGCGCGCGCGTGGTCGGCATGACCATGCGTGATGATCGCCCGGTCGCGCGGACCGGGCGGGTCGATGAACACGTTGATCGGCGCGACCCGCAGGTCGCGCTCCAGGAACTCCGTCGCCATGACGTCACTGTAACGTCAGGACCACCGCGGCGGTTCAACTTTCTGGCATCGCCGCCGCGGGCAGCCGGACCCTCAGCGCTGGCCGTGGAGCTCCACCCAGGTTTCGCCACGACCGTTGGCGAACTTGCCGTAGGTGAACCGTACCCGGCGGATGAAGCGGTTGTTGAGGCGCAGGTCGATGGCACGGGTGTAGCCGCCCTGCGGGATCAGCGCACGAACCGCGATATCGTCGTTGGCGCCATTGCCGTAGCGCACGTCGAGGTCGTAGATCATCAGGTCGTTGCCGGTGACGTGCAGGCGGATCTTGTCGAACGTGCCGGCCGAGGCACCGACATCGATCTGATCGAAATCGACAAGGCCGTTTACACGGCGTTTGCCGAGAAATACCCAGGTGGCTGCTTCGGCAGGTGCAGCCGTCAGGCTGCCCAGCGTCGCGGCGCCGAAACCAAGCAGTAGCGTGCGGCGGTCCATTGGAGTTCTCCCTACAAATACCCCCCGGGCAAATGCGTAGGGCAGAGGGCACCGACCGCGCAAGTTAACGTTCGGAAAAAACGTTACCGTCCCGCAATACTTGGTCTTGCGGATTCGACAGATTTAGTTGGTCGCCGGCGGCGACGCTTTGGAGGGACTTCATGGACAGGCGCAGACTGGGCAAGACGGGCTATGAGGTGTCGGAAATCGGTCTCGGCACCTGGCAGCTCGGCGAGAGCTTCGGGCCGGTCAGCGACGAGGCGGCGCGGGACATCCTGCGCACCGCCCGTTCGCTCGACGTCAATTTCTGGGATACCGCCGATGTCTATGGCGGCGGCCAGTCGGAGCGCCGCATCGGCGGCTTCGCCGACAGCAAGGGCGTCATCGTCGCCACCAAGCTGGGCCGCGACGGCGACATTTTCCCCGACAAGACCGGCTACAACCGCCGGAACATCAAGCTCAGCCTCACCGGCTCGCTGAAGCGGCTGGGCGGCGAGACGCTGGATCTGGCGCAACTGCACACCATCCCCACCGAGGTGCTGCGCGACGGCGAGGTGTTCTCGATCATGGACGACCTGCGCGACGAGGGCCTGATGCGGCACTGGGGCGCCAGCGTCGAGAATGTCGAGGAAGCCCTGCTGGCCCTGCGGGCCGAGGGCTGCGCCACGCTGCAGATCATCTTCAACCTGTTCCGCCAGGACTATGCCGAGGCGGTGCTGCCCAAGGCGCACGCGCAGAATGTCGGCATCATCGTCCGCCTGCCGCTCGCCTCGGGCCTGCTCACCGGCAAGTGGAACAAGGACACGACCTTCGCCGCCACCGATCACCGCAACTTCAACGCCAATGGCGAGAAGTTCAATGTCGGCGAGACCTTCTCGGGCCTGCCGTTCGAAAAGGGCATCGAACTCGCCGACCAGTTGAAGCAGATGATCCCGGCCAACTATCCGCTCGCCCAGTTCGCCCTGCGCTGGCTGCTCGACCACCCGGCGGTCTCGACCGTCATCGCCGGGGTGACCAGACCGGCCCAGCTCAGGGACAATGTCGAGGCGACCAAACGCGATCCGATCGGGCCGGCGCTGATCGAGGAGCTGAAGGGCTGGTACGAGGACAAGGTGAAGCCGAACATCCGGGGGCGGATCTAGGCCGCCACCCCCACCGACCTTCCTTCTCCCCTTGCGGGAGAAGGGAATTGGGGCGAGATCGTGCCACCCCTTCTCTTCCCTCTCCCCTTGAGGGAGAGGGTGGATCGGCCGAAGGCCGAGACGGGTGAGGGGTTGCCCCTCCCCATCCGGCCAGCCCCCTTCCATCCGCGCCCGCCGCTCCCTAGATTACCCCCACCCTTCCACTGCCGAGTATCTCCATGTCCGAGCATCCCGCCTTCGAACTCGTCCGCGAACAGCAGATCGGGGAGATCAGTTCGCTGGCGCGGCTCTACCGGCACAGGAAGACGGGCGCCGAGGTGCTGAGCCTCGTCAACGACGACGAGAACAAGGTGTTCGGCATCACCTTCAAGACCCCGCCTGAGGACTCGACGGGCGTCGCGCACATTCTCGAGCACTCGGTGCTGTGCGGTTCGCGCAAGTACCCGGTCAAGAAGCCGTTCGTGGAGCTGCTCAAGGGCTCGCTCCATACCTTCCTCAATGCCATGACGTTTTCCGACAAGACCGCCTATCCGGTGGCCAGCCAGAACCTCAAGGATTTCTACAACCTCGTCGACGTCTACCTCGACGCCGTGCTGTTCCCGCTGATCACCGAGGACACCTTCCGCCAGGAGGGCTGGCACTACGAGCTCGACTCGACCCAGGGCCCGATGGTCTACAAGGGCGTCGTCTTCAACGAGATGAAGGGCGCCTATTCCTCGGCCGCGGCGGTGCTGGGCAAGGTGAGCCAGCTCTCGCTCTATCCCGACACCACCTACGGGGTGAACTCCGGCGGCGACCCCAGGGCCATCCCCGACCTCACCTACGACTATTTCAAGGGCTTCCACGAGAGGTTCTACCACCCCTCGAACGCCCGCGTCGTCTTCTACGGCGACGACGACCCGGCGCAGCGGCTCGACATCCTCGAGGGCTATTTCAGCCAGTTCGAGCGCATCGATCCCAGGGCCGAAATCACCCTGCAGGCGCGCTGGAGCGCCCCCCGCAAGCGGCACGAGACCTACGCCGCCAGCGAGGCCGAGGCCGGCAGGAAGACCGCCATGGTCTCGGTCAACTGGATGCTCGACGAGGTCACCGACCCCGAAACCATGCTGGCGCTCAACGTGCTCGAGTCGATCCTCGTCGGCACCCCGGCGGCGCCGCTCAGGAAGGCGCTGATCGATTCCGGCCTCGGCGAGGGCCTGACCGGCTCCGGCTTCGCCGACGGTATCCGCCAGCCCTACTTCACTTTCGGGCTCAAGGGCATTGCCGACGATGCGGGCGATGCGGTGGAGGCGCTGATCGTCGATACGCTCGACCGACTGAGCCGGGAGGGGATCGACCCCAGGACCGTCGAGGCGGCGATGAACTCGGCCGAGTTCGCGCTGCGGGAGAACAACACCGGCTCCTTCCCGCGCGGCATCGCGCTGATGTTCCGCTCGCTCGGCAGCTGGCTCTACGACGGCGACCCCCTGGCGCCGCTCACCTTCGAGGCGCCGCTCACTGCGCTGAAGGTCCGGCTGGCGGCAGGCGAGAAGGTGTTCGAGGGGCTGATCAAGGCCCACATCCTCGACAATCCGCACCGCTCGACCGTCTTGCTCACCGCCGATCCCGGCAAGGCCGCCGCGGAGGCGGCCGAGGAGCGGGACCGGCTCGACGCGGCACGCGCCGGGCTCGATGCCGGCGGCATTGCCGAAGTGGCCGAGCAGACCCGGCGCCTCAAGGCGCTGCAGGAGGCAGGCGATCCGCCCGAGGCCCTCGCCGCGATCCCGGCCTTGACGCTGGCCGACCTGCCGCGCCGCAACAAGCCGATCCCGATCGCGCGGGAGGAGCTCGGCGGCGTGCCGCTCTACACCCACGATCTTGCCACCAACGGCGTCGTCTATCTCGATCTCGGTTTCGACCTCAAGGCGCTCCCCGGTCGGCTGCTGCCCTACCTGCCGCTGTTCACCCGCGCGCTGACCCAGACCGGCACCAGCACCGAGGATTTCGTCGCCCTGACCCAGCGCATCGGGCGCACCACCGGCGGCGTCGGCGCCAGCCGCTGGGTGACCAGCCGGCGCGACGGCAACGGCACGGCGGCGCGGTTGTTCCTGCGCGGCAAGTCGACCCTCGAGCATGCCGGCGACATGCTTTCGATCATGCACGACGTCCTGACCGATGCCCGGCTCGACAACCGCGAGCGCATCCGCCAGATGGTGCTCGAGAGCAAGGCCGGCTTCGAAAGCTCGCTCGCCGGCATGGGCAACGGCATCGTCTCGATGCGGGTCAAGGCCGGCTTCAGCGAGGCCGACTGGCTCAACGAGAAGCTCGGCGGGGTCAGCCACTACTTCTTCCTCAAGCAGCTCGTGGCCGAGATCGAGAACGACTGGCCGGCGGTCGAGGCGGCGCTCGTGGAGATCCGGGACCTGCTGCTCGGCCGCGCCGCGCTGGTCGCCAACGTCACCGCCGATGCCGCCGCGACCGATGCCCTGCGGCCGCAACTGGCTGCCTTCCTCGCCGACCTGCCGGCCGGCGCGGGCGCCACCGGAAGCTGGGGCTTCGTCCCCGGTCCCGTGTCGGAGGGCCTCACCTTCCCCGGCCAGGTCAACTACGTGGCCAAGGGCGCCAGCCTCAAGGCGCTGGGCTTCGAGCCCACCGGGGCCACCGCGGTGGCCATCAAGCACCTCAACACCACCTACCTGTGGGACAAGGTGCGGGTGCAGGGCGGCGCCTATGGCGGCTCGTCCGGCCTCGATCCGTTTGCCGGCACCTTCGCCTTCACCTCCTATCGCGATCCCAACCTGATCGACACGCTGGACGTCTATGACGGCGCCGCGCGGTTCCTCGAGGACGGCGTCGGCGAGCAGGACCTGGTGCGCTCGGTGATCGGCGTCATCGGCGCGGTCGATACCTACCGGCTGCCCGACGCCAAGGGCTTCACCGCGCTGCTCTGGGAACTGACCGGCGATACCGACGCGGATCGGCAGCGGCGTCGGGAGGAGATCCTCTCGGCCACCAGCCACGACTTCAAGGCACTCGCGGCCGCCCTGCAGCAGGTCGCGCGGCACGGCCAGGTGGTGGTGCTGGGCTCGGAGACCGCCATCAAGGCGGCCAATGACGAGCGCGACAATTTTCTCCAGGTCACGAAGGTCCTCTGATCTGGATGTCCCCCGGCGCCCTCCCCATCTGTGGGCAAAGGAGCCATCATGAGCGACACCGACAAGCACATCGTCTGCCCCGAATGCGGCGGCACCAATCGCGTCGCGGCCGGCAAACCGCTGGCCGCGGCCCGGTGTGGCAAGTGCCACGCCGAGCTCTTCGCCGGGCAGCCGGCCTCGGTTGACGCCGCCATCTTCGACCGGCAGGTCACGCGGTCCGACGTGCCGGTGGTCGTCGACTTCTGGGCCGACTGGTGCGGCCCCTGCCACGCCATGGCGCCGTCCTTCGCCGCCGCCGCCCGCGAGCTCGAGCCGAAACTGCGCTTCCTCAAGCTCGACACCGAGGCCGAGCCCCAGGTGGCGGCCCGCTACAATATCCGCGGCATCCCCAACCTGATCGTCTTCAAGCACGGCAAGGTGCTGGCGCAGCGCGCCGGAGCCATGGATGCCCGTTCGCTCAAGGCCTGGCTGGCCCCGTTCGCCGGCTGACCGGCTCCAGAGCCCCCTCTCCCCATCCTCCGTCACCCCGGCGACGGCCGGGGTCCACCCCGCTCGCCGCCGACCGGCCGGCAACGACAAAAAGGGCGCGGCCCCTTGGGGGACCGCACCCGTTCCGTTCACCTGATCCGACAGATCGCCTGGCGCACCAGGTCGTTCGTGACGGAAGGCAGATCAGTTCACCGTCTTGTCCTCGATCGTCTTGGGCGCGGCGCCATTGATCGGGATCTGCCGGGCCTTCTTCGATTCGGGCAGCTCCCGCTTCAGCTCGATATGCAGCAGGCCGTTCTCGAGATTGGCGCCCGCCACCTCGACATAGTCGGCCAGCTGGAAGCGCAGTTCGAAGGCGCGCTCGGCAATGCCGCGGTGCAGGAACTCGCGGCTCTTGTCCTCCGTCTCGGGTGCCTTGGCACCGCGTACGACGAGGTTGTTCTCCTTGCTCTCGATCGCGATGTCACCCTCGGCGAAGCCGGCGACGGCGATCGAGATGCGATAGGCGTCCTGGCCGACCTTCTCGATATTGTAGGGCGGGTAGCTCTTGGCCTCCTGGCCGATCAGCGAATCGAGCCGGTTGAAGACGCGGTCGAAGCCGACGGTCGAGCGATAGAACGGGGAAAAGTCGTATGCAGCCATCTCACATTCTCCTTTGAGCAACGTGCTGAACGGGTGTCCCACGCCGGCTCCCCAAGCGGGCAAGCCTGCATTCCCGGGTGTCCCGGTCCCCGGGGTGGCCCCGGCGGACAGCATTGATTTAGGCAGGAGATGGGCGAGTTCAAGAGGCCGGCGACAGCCGGCTAGAATTTGAAGCGGACGCCGAGGTTGACGGCGTTGGAGCCGTTGAGGCCATTGACGATCAGGCCGAACCCGCCCGAGCGGTGCTGCACGCGGAAGAAGCCCTCGACATTGGGGTTGTCCACCGGCGTGATAGCGATTTCGGGCCCGAGATAGACGAGGAGGTGCCCGGTGAAGTCGATCGACTTGGCCCGGTCGGTTTCCGACGCCACCGTGCCCGTCGCGGCGGAGAACCCCACCGTGAGCGCCGGCGAGACGCGGAAGGTGTCGAACATCACCACGCCGTCGTGGCGGAAGACCAGGCCGCCCCAGGCTTCGACGGACGCCGGACCATGCATGTCGTAGCGCAGGCCGAGGCCCACTTCCGAGCCGATGTTGACGTTCCAGTCGTTGTGGAAGAAGTACTCCTGGTAGCCCGCGCCCAGGAAGTAGGCGTCGTCATAGGGCAGCGCCCAGACGAAGGCCGAATCGTAGAAGCTGGTGCTGTGGAAGCGCCCGCCGAAGAAGAACACGTTGCGATCGTACTGCGACAGGCCGGCATCGGGACCGAGCCCCTGTGCCGTCGCCGG
>NZ_JAYRYM010000181.1:0-7491 GCF_041917035.1 Devosia sp.
GCCGATCGTGTCGGCCATCGGGCGCACCGTGTGGCTGCCCAACGAGGGGAGCGGCCACTCGTTCGCGCTCGACACCTACAAGTTCTTCTTCACCGACCAGTACAGCCTCAACAACCTCTACGTGACGCTGTGGACGACGGCCGTCTGCGCGGTGCTGCTGGTTGTCGTGTGCGTGCCGATCGCGCTCTACCTGCGCTTCTCCAGCGGTCGCCTCGCCGCCTATGTGCAGGGCCTCGCGATCTTCCCGATGTTCGTGCCCTCGATCATCCTGAGCTACGCGTTCATCCGGGTGCTGGGGCCGAACGGCACGGTCGACCTGCTGCTCAATTCGGTCGGGCTGCCGAAGATCCGCTCGCCATATCTCACGCCGTGGGGGCCGGTGATCGGCCTCGTCTGGGACAACATCCCGTTGACGGTGCTGATCCTGCTCTCCGGCATGGGGAACGTCTCGAACCAGTCGATCGAGGCAGCCCGCGATGTCGGTGCCCGGCGCCTGCAGGTGCTCTGGTATATCATCCTGCCCCGCATATCGAACTCCATCCTGGTCGCGGTCAGCTTCACCGTGCTCGGCATCTTCTCGGCCTTCACCCTGCCCTACGTGCTCGGCCCGGCCTCGCCCGAAATGATGGGCCCCTACATGCAGCGCACCTTCCGCGACCTGAACGATCCGACCATGGCGATCACCCAGGCGGTGATCACCTTCTGCTTCTGCATCGTATTCGGCCTGTTCTACGTGCGCTCCGTGGCGCGGAACCGGAGTCCCTGAGATGGCCAGGGCGCTCGTCGACAAGCGGATCGACTGGACCGGAATCGCCTTTGCGGCGGTCCTGACGGTCGTCATCGTGTTCCCGCTCCTCGTGGTCGGCACCTGGGCCTTCACCAATGTCTGGCGCTTTCCATCGGTCATCCCGCAGGAATTCGGGCTCAAGTACTGGGGCATGACGCTGGCCCGGGCGGACGTGTGGAACTCGATCACGATGAGCTTGAGCCTGGCGAGCATCGTCACGCTGCTCTCGGCCATGATCTGCCTGCCGGCCGCCTATGCCTTCGCGCGGCTGGATTTCCCCGGGCGCGATATCCTGTTCTTCTCGTTTCTCGCCGGGCATGCCTTTCCCAAGTTCGGGCTGCTCGTCGCCATCGCGGCAATCTTCCTGCAGCTCAACCTGATCGGCACGTTCTGGGGCGTGGTGCTGATCCAGCTCGTCGGGACGCTGCTGTTCATGATCTGGATCCCGGTCGCCGCGTTCCAGTCGGTGGACCGGCGGATGGAGGAGGCGGCGCGCGATGTCGGCGCCTCGCCGATGCGGGTGTTCTGGTCGATCACCCTGCCGCAGGCCGGACCGACCATCGCCGCGGCGATCCTGCTCAGCTTCGTCGGCACGTTCTACGAGACCGAGGGCGCCTGGCTGATCGGCGCGCCGGCGATCCGCACCATGCCGGTGCTGATGATCTCGTTCATCAACAACCAGCCGGTGATCCAGTACGGCGCGGTGCTGTCGGTGCTGCTGTGGGTCCCCTCCTTCGTCGCACTGCTGTTCGCGCGTCGCGTCATCAGCTCCGGCAGTTTCGCGCGCGGCTTCGGCGGCTGAGGCCAGAGAAAGGCATTCGCACCCATGGCGGTACTCGACATCAGGGACGTGACCAAGGCGTTCTCGACCACGGTGGCGGTGGACCGCTTCACGCTGACGGTGGGCGACGGCGAACTGGTCTGCCTGCTCGGCCCATCCGGATCGGGCAAGTCGACGCTGCTCAGGATGATCGGCGGGTTCGAGACGCCGACCTCCGGCGTCATCACCATCGACGGCGAGGACGTGACGCGGGTCCCCCCCGAGAAGCGGCCGACCGGCATGGTGTTCCAGAGCCATGCGCTGTGGACGCACATGAACGTGTTCAAGAACCTGGCGTTCGGGCTGAAGCTGAGGCGCCTGCCGACGGGCGAGATCAAGGACAAGGTCGAGGCGGTGCTCGAGCTCGTGGGCCTTTCCGGTTACGGCGGCCGGCACGTGACGCAACTGTCGGGCGGGCAGCAGCAGCGCGTGGCGCTGGCGCGCTCGCTGGTGCTCGAACCCAAGATCCTGCTGCTCGACGAGCCTTTTGCGAGTCTCGACCAGCACTTGCGCGAACGTCTTCGCGAAGAGGTTCGCGACATCCAGCAGCGGCTGAAGATCACCACGCTGTTCGTGACGCACGGGCAGGACGAGGCGCTGGCGCTGGCCGACCGCATCGTGGTGATGCGTGACGGACATACCGAACAGGCCGCCGCGCCCGACGTGGTCTATCGCGAGCCCGCGACGCCGTTCGTTGCCGGCTTCATCGGCTCGATGAACCTGGTCGAGGGGCGGGTTGCCGGGGGGACCTTCTCGCATTCGGCCTTCCGGGTGCCGGTGCCGGTGTCCGATGGCCCGGCCATCCTGTCGATACGGCCCGAGGCGCTGGAGATCGTCGGCGCGAGCGGGGACGGCACGGGCCGGATCCACCGCGTCACCGACTACGGCACGCACGCCATCGTCGACATCGACCTGCCCGACAGGGTCCGGCTCAAGTCGCTGGTCACCGAGGCGCGCGACTGGGCGGCCGGACAGGCGGTCGACCTGAGGCCGCGCGCCTTTGCGGTGTATCGCGACGACGCGGCCATCCACCGGAGCGCCTGACACCATGGCCGACCCCGTATCGGTGACCCGCAACGGGCACCGCACGTTCCTCAAGTGGCACCGGGCGCGCCGCAACGGCAGCGATCCCGTGTTCACCGGGCGGCGCATCCTCGAGGGGATGCGGCTGGGAGCCAGCGTCGAGGTCGATCTCGTCGTGCATGCCGGCAACGGCTTCGCCGTGCTGCACAACCTGTCGCTGGAGCAGGAAACGACCGGCAGCGGGATGGTACGTCAGACCTCGCCGGAGGTGCTGCGCGGCCTCAACCTGAGAGACAATGACGGGCGCCCCATCGCCGACAGGGTGATGCTGCTCGAAGACCTCGCGGCGCTGATCGCGCGCGACGGGGCGCACCCCGAGGCATTGCTGCAGCTCGACTACAAGGAGGACGCGGCGGCGCTCTCGGCCGAAGCGGTGGCGAACTTCGCCAAGGCGCTCGCGCCGGTGGCGCGGCACTTCATCGTCTCGTCGGGGGACGCAGAGTCGGTCGGCATCCTCACCCGTGCGACCCCCGGCCTCAGGATCGGCTACGATCCCTGCCACCAGGGGGCGATCGAACGGCTGATGCGGAGCCGCGACTACGCGGGCTTCGTCGCCGAGGCAGTGGCGGCATCACCCGGCTCGGAACTCGACTATCTCGACTACCGGCTGGTGCTGGCCGCGGCGGATGACGGCTTCGACATCATCGAGGCCTTCCACGCCGCGGGAAAGCGCATCGATGCCTATACGGTGAACCGGGCCGACAGGCAGGGCCTGGCGGCGATCGGGCGGCTGCTTGAGCTGAGGGTAGACCAGATCACCACGGATGATCCGGAGGGAGTGGCGGCGGCGCTGGGCTAGTCAATGCCGAGGGGGAGGCGTGCCTTCAGGCCGCCCGATCACCGGGCCGGCCCGTCCCCCCACACCGTCAACGCCGCGAAAGCGGGAAACTCCGTTCTACGGCAGCATCGCAAACCGAGATTCCCGCGTTCGCGGGAATGACACCGCGTGGGTGGCGGCCGACTGGGACAAACGGTCCGCCCGGTCACGCCGCGTGGGTGGCCGGGTTGCGCAGACGCGCCATCCCCAACGCTACAGCCCCTTGGCGTGCTTCAGCTCCTTCCTCGGGACGTCCTTGAGCTTGTCGATGAGATAGGCGTGCGTCGCCCTGTTGGCGACGATCATGGCGCCGGTCTGCTCGTAGTATTCCGGCCCCCTGCCCCACCAGTCGGTGACGATGCCGCCGGCTTCCTCGACGAAGAGGATGCCCGCGGCGGTGTCGACGAAACCGGTTTCCTCGAAGTAGCCGGTGAGCCGGCCCAACGCGACATAGGCGCAGGAATTGGCGGCGCTGCCGACGATGCGGACGCCGCCGATCGGGGCGCGGATGGCGTCGAGCCGCTCATAGGCGCCGGGATAGAGCGAGAGGCCGGGAATGGGCAGGCCGGTGCCGACCATCATCAGGCCGATATCGGCCTGTCCGGAGACGCTGAGGCGCTCGCCGTTCATGAAGGCGCCCTGCCCGGCAATACCGCTGAACATCTCGTCGGCCGGCGGATTGTAGAGCACACCCGCCACGGTCGTGTTGCCGCGGCGCAGCGCGATCGAGATGGTGTAGTGCTGGCCGTTGATGAAGTTGGTGGTGCCGTCGATGGGATCGACCAGCCAGCGATACTCCTGATCCTCATGATCGACCGGGGGGAACTCCTCGCCGGTGAAGCTCCAGCCGGGGTAGCGCTCGAACAGGTACCTGCGGATCAGCAACTCCGACTCCCGATCGGCATCGGAGACGAAATCGGCCGGCCCCTTGATGCCGATCTCGAGGTCGCGGAAGCGCTTGAAATGGGCCTGCGTCAGCGAGCCAGCCTCGCGGGCGACGGCGAGCATGTCATCGAGCACGGCGTCGTATGAAATGGACATTGAAGCGAATCTCCCGGTCAGTATCGGAGCGTATCGCCGGAATGGCCGCGGGGAAACGAGGAGAACCCGCGGCAGAGTCCGGGTGCGCGAGCGGCGCTACTCCGCACGCCCGGCGAAAGCCAGGGTCTTCTGCGCATGGCGGTCGGACTTGAGCAGCGCCATGCGCATGCGCCCATGCAGGCGCTCGGCGTGCTTCTGGGCCAGCCGGATCGCGAGGCGACGGCCCGCTTCGCCGAAGCCGGCGGAGAGCGATGCCGCGGCCCGGCGCAACCAGCGCGGCGCATCGGTGGCGAGTATGGCGTCCTCGAGCGAGAGAATGGCCTCGACATGGCCCGGCTCCCCCTGCCGCCCGGCGCGGCCGGCGAGCTGATCGTCGATCCGGCGCGCCTCGTGACGCTCGGACATGATGACGTGCAGGCCGCCGACCTCGGCGGCTCCGGGCCCGAGCGGGATGTCGGTGCCGCGTCCCGCCATCGAGGTCACCACGGTGATCCGGCCGACCTCCCCGGCGCGGGCGACGATCGCCGCCTCGTGCATATCCTGCTGGGCGTTCAGCACCTCGTGCCCCAACCCCGCCGCGGAGAGGCGGCGGCTCGCCTGCTCGGAGGCGGCCACGCTGCCAGTGCCGATCAGGACGGGGGCGCCGAGCCGGTGGAGCTCGACGGTGCGCGCGATGATCGCCTGCCACTTGCGCTCTTCGTCCGGCAGCACGCGATCCGGCCGATAGCTGCGGCGGGACGGCCTGTGGGTGGGAATGGTGGCGACCGGCAGCCGATAGACGCGCCACAATTCGCCGGCGACATGCGAGGCCGTGCCCGTCATGCCGGCCAGCCTGCCATAGCGGCGGAAGAAGCGCTGATAGGTCATCCGGGCGATGGTGACGCGCTGATCGGAGAGCTCCAGCCCTTCCTTGGTCTCGATCATCTGGTGCAGGCCATCGCTCCAGGAGCGATCCTTGCTGCGGCGGCCGGTCGAGGGATCGACGATCATCACCTTGCCCTCCCGGACGACATAGTGCTCGTCGCGATGAAACAAGAGCAGCGCCGAGAGCGCCTGGCGGACCAGTTCCTCGCGCATGACCCGGGACTTCCAAGGGGCCCCGAGTGCGTGCGTCAGCGCCTCGAGCTCGGAGCGTCCCGCGGGCGTGAGCTGGATGCGGCGCTCGTCGGCCTGCACGCGGTAGTGCCGTTCGCCGTCAAGCCGACGGGCAATGCCGAGGGCGGCCGCGATCACCGACGGATCGTTTTCCGCCCTGGCCGAGCCCGAAATCACCAGCGGCGTGCGCGCCTCGTCGACCAGCACGCTGTCGGCCTCGTCCACCAGTGCGAAGTGCAGCCCGCGCAGACGCAGCTCTCCCAGGCGCGTCGACCTGCCGCCAAGAGCCGAAAGACGAAGCCGGAGATCGCCGGACTGCTGGCCGAGGATCATGCGGTCGCGCAGGTAGTCGAAGGCCAGTTCCTTGTTGGTGCAGTAGGTGATGTCGGCGGCATAGGCCTGCTGCCGGTCCGCCAGTTCCATGCCCTCGACGACGATGCCGACGGTGAGCCCGACGGCGCGGTAGAGCGGCATGATCAGCTCCGCATCCCGGCGCGCGAGATAGTCGTTGACCGTGACGACGTGCACCGGCGTGCCGGCGAGGGCGACGGCGGCGGCGGCGAGGCCGGCGGTCAGAGTCTTGCCCTCGCCGGTGGCCATTTCGGCGATGGTTCCGGAGAGGATGGCGAAGGCGCCGACCAGTTGCACGTCGTGGTGGAGCTTGCCCAGGGTACGACCGGAGAGTTCGCGCAACAGCGCGAAGGTCTCGGCGATCGCGGCCTCGTCCTCGAAGTCGGAGCGCCTGACGTCAATCGCGGCGGCCCGCACCAGCTGCTGCAGCGCCGCGAGCGGGGTCTCGGCCAGTTCCGCCGCCCGAGCCCTGACCTTGGGGACGATGCGGAAGAGGTCGCGGCCACGACGGCGCGCCAGCGGCGCGATGATGGCCGCCTCGACGGCGTGCAGCACGCCATCGAGCTTGCCCGGCCTGGGGTCGGGGCGCTCGGGGTAGAGGCGCAGCTGCGGAGCGCGGGACCGCTCGACGAGATCAGAGGAGGCCATAGAAGGCCGACTTGGTGATCACGATGCGACCGTCCTCGACGGCATAGTCGATGCCGACATCATAGAGCAGATGGTCCAGGCGCGGCAGCTCGGCAGCGAAGGGAGCGGCAATCGCGGCGGGCCAGCCGGCGCGATGCAGGAAGTGCTGCAACTGGCCGGCACGGATGCGCGAGAAGTAGACCCCATCGCGGTTGCGCTTGTTGGCGACGACCACGACGCCGCAGTCGCGCAGTTCGGGCCAGAGGATCTCCGTCAAGTCCCGGCCGGCATCGAGGTAGGCCGAGGTCGCGACCTTGTCGACGATCTGGGCGCGCTCGGCCATGGCGTCAAAGAAAAAATAGAAGTTCTTGAGTTCGAGCCCGTCGGCACGATGCGCGTAGCAGATGCCCGAGGATACGGTGCTGCCCGGATTGCCGACATAGACGTCGATCTCGGCCAGGGGCGCGCGGCCGGTGACGATGGCATCATCGAGGTCCAGCGAGAACATGAAATAGGGCCGCCGCTCCACCGGCGGCAACTCGCAGCGCACGAAGGGCGACAGCACCGACAGCACGCGCGGTATCGAGAGCGAACGATCCAGCCGGTCATAGTCGTAGAAATAGAACTCGAAGCTCAGCCTGCCGTCGGCCAGCTTGACCCCGTAAACCGTGCGGAATGCGCCGAGCCCGCGGCGCAATTCGCCGCAGGCGGCCGCGAGGCGCGGATCGGCGCCGGCGGCATCGAGCGCCAGCCAGAGCAGGCTCGACTGCCGCCACTTGCCGCCGACCGGTGCCGGCGGATCGTAGGGCCACTGGCAGTAGTCGGCATAACGATCGCCGGGAAGGACCGGCTCGCACCAGGTCGGCGTCA
>NZ_JAYRYM010000182.1:0-7462 GCF_041917035.1 Devosia sp.
CGATATCGGTCGGCTTGAAGCCGCCCAGCGTGCGCTCGAACACCCGCGTTCCGAGCGCCGACTCGAGGGCATCGATATGCCGGCCCAGTGTCGGCTGGCTGAGGCCGAGGGCGCGCGCGGCAGCCGACAGCGAGCCGTGTTCCACCACCGCCGCGAAGCTGCGCCAGAGTGACCAGTCCGGTTCCGCCATGGCTGTCTCCCTATTCGAAAATGTATGGCAGTTCTTCCGATTTGTCGAATGTCCATAAATCTGTGACGGGACTAGCGTTGGCTCATCGACAGGAGACACACGATGAACACGCAGCGTCTGGTAGTTCTGGGGATCAACGGCCATATCGGCCATCACGTGGCGCGCGCCTTCCGCGAGGCCGGCTGGCAGGTGACCGGTTTCGGCCGCAGCAATCGCCACCCCATCCCCGGGGTCACCTTCGTCCCCGGCGACGCCGAGGACGTCGAGGCGATGCGCGCCGCGATCGGCGATGCGGATGTGGTGTTCAACGGGCTCAACCTGCCCTATCACCAGTGGGACAAGGGACGTCTGGAAGCACAGACGGCGCGGGTCCTCGCCGCGCTCGGCACGACCGGCAAGACGCTGCTGTTTCCCGGCAACATCTACAACTACGCGGCGGGCGACCGGATCATCACGCCGGCGCTGTCCCAGCACCCGCAGACGCCGCGCGGCGAGATCCGCAAGCGCGTCGAGGTTGCGATCGCCGCCGCGGCCGCGCGCGGCGACATCCGGGCGATCATCCTCAGGGCCGGGGATTTCTTCGGGCCGGCCAGCCAGGGCGACTGGTTCGATCTGGTCATGCTGCGCGACGCGGGCAAGGGCCGGCTAGCCCTGATGGGTACGCCCGGCATCGGCCATGCCTGGGCCTACCTGCCCGACCTCGCCCGCGCCTTCGAGAAGCTGGCCTGGCATCGCGCCGAGTTCGGCGGCCTCGAGACCTTCCACTTCGCCGGCCACTACGTGACGCCCGAAGTCCTCGGCCGGGCGATTGCCGAAGCGGCGCCCGTCCGCCTCAGGATCGGCTACTTCCCGCGCGTGCTGATGTCGGCGATGGGGCTGGTGAGCCCGATGATGCGGGAGGTGGCGAAGATGGGGTACCTGTGGGACCACCCGATGCAGCTGGTCGATCCGCGCCTCGATGCGATCCTCGGGCCGGGCTTCGGCACCTCGCTCGACAGCGCCGTCGCGGCAACGGTCGGGCCGTTCTTCGGCGCCGCGCGGCAGGCGGCGTAGGGCGGCGCGATCTAACTTCCAAAGCCGAGGTGGGCGCGGACGGCATCGGCCGTCCAGCCTGCGTCGCGCAGGTCGGCGAGCGATCGCGACTGGCGGGACTTCGACAGCTTGCGGCCGGTCTCGTCGAGCAGCAGCCGATGAAAGGTGTAGAGCGGCTGCGTCAGCCCGAGCAGCATCTGCAGCAGGACGTGGATGTCGGTCGAGGCTTCCATGTCGCGGCCGCGCGTCACGTGCGTCACGCCCTGCGCCTCGTCGTCGACCACCACGCTCAGGTGGTAGCTGGTCGGCGTCCCCTTGCGCTGGATCACCGCGTCGCCCCAGCGCAGCGGCTGCGCGTAGCGGATCTGCGGCCGGTCGAGCGGCGTCGGCTGCGCCACCGCGTAGGTGAGCAGCCCCGTCCGCGCCACCGCTTCGTCCATGCGCAGTCGCCATTGCACCGGATCGCCGGCGGCGAGGCGCTCGGCTACCCGACCCGGATCGAGATGCCGGCAGGTCCCGCCATAGACCGGGGCGCCGTCCGGATCGGTCGCGCCGGAGCTGGCCGCCACGTCGGTGCGCGAGCAGAAGCACGGATAGAGCAGGTCCATCGCCTTGAGCCGGTCGGCGTGCGCGGCGTAGACAGGAAAGCGCGTCGACTGGTGCCAGACCGGTTCCTCCCAGGCCAGCCCCAGCCAGGCGAGATCGGCGAGAATGGCCTCGGTGAATTCCGGCTTGCTTCGGGTCGGGTCGGTGTCCTCGATGCGCACGAGGAACCGTCCACCCAGCCGTTCGGCCCAGGTAGCGGTGAACAGCGCCGAATAGGCGTGTCCCAGGTGCAGCCGGCCATTGGGGCTCGGCGCAAAGCGGAGAACGGGTTTGGTCATCACGGTCGACGACCTAGCACAGGCGGGGCCCGGCCGCACCGGGCGGCTCGATTCGGCCGAGGCGCTGGCGGCGCAGCTGGCCGCCCTTGTCGGCATCGACCCGCGGCTCGAGGCTGTCGTCGGGCGGGCCGGGCCGTTCGCGGTGCGGACCGCCGACCCCGGCTTTGCCGGGCTGGCGCAGATCATCTGCGGCCAGCAATTGTCGACCGCGAGCGCCGGAGCGATCTGGGCGCGCTTTGCCGTCCTCGAGGGCGCCCTCGACCCCGCGCGCTATCTCGGCCTTTCCGAGGAGGCCGTGCGCGCCACCGGCTTCTCGCGCGGCAAGTACCTGACGCTGCGCGGCGTCGCCGAGGCGGTGGCCGAGGGCCGGCTCGACTTCGCCACCCTCGCCGATCGGCCCGCCGAGGCGGCGATCGCCGAACTGTGCCGGCTCAAGGGCGTCGGGCCCTGGACCGCCGAGATCTACCTGATGGTCTCGGCGGCGCATCCCGACATCTTCCCCGCCGGGGATCTGGCGCTGCAGGTCGGTGTACAGTGGGCGTTCGGGCTTGACGCGCGACCGGCGATCAAGGACCTGAGGGAGATGGCCGGCGCCTGGTCGCCGTATCGCTCGACGGCTGCCCTGCTGTTCTGGCGCTACTACCGGGCCGTGCGCAACAGGGAGGGATTGCTGCTGTGACCAAGCTCTCGGGCCCGATGCTGCCGCCACGGAGCGGCACCGCGCGGCAGCTGGTGGTGCTGCTGCACGGTTACGGTGCCGATGGCAGCGACCTGATCGATCTCGGCCGCCACTGGCGCACGCTCTTGCCCGACGCGCTGTTCGTCGCGCCGAACGCGCCCCGGCGCTGCGGCGGCAGCCCGTTCGGCTACGAGTGGTTCCCGCTCGAGGTCGACCGCATCGCCGGCCGCATCGAAGGGGCGCGGCAGGCCGCCCCGGTACTGGCCGAGTTCCTCTCCGATCTCTGGGCGCAATCGGGCCTTGGGGCGGCGGACACGGTGCTCGTCGGTTTCTCGCAGGGCGCCATGATGGCGCTGCATGTGGGAACGGCACTGCCTGGGGAACTGGCGGGAATCGTCGCCTTTTCCGGGGCCTTCGTGCCCGCCGACGGCTTTGCCGCGCCCGCCGCGCCTCGCCCGCCGGTGACCCTGATCCATGGCGATGCCGATCCGGTGGTCGATCCGGCCCTCAGCCGGCAGGCCGCCGACCTGCTCGCGGCTAACGGCTTCGAGGTGACGCTGCACATCAGCCCGGGTGTCGGCCACGGCATCGCGCCGGACGGGCTCGCCTTCGCCACGGCGTTCCTCATGGCCCGGCTCGGCTGAGCCGCGATTGCCGCTTCACAGCCGTGTCACACTCGGCATAGACTATCGACGATCATGACTGGCCGCGATTCCTGTACGGGGGGCGACAAGTGACAGTCCATGTGTCGCTTGAGAGCTGTCCCGCGTTGGTGCTGAATGCCGACTACCGGCCGCTCAGCTATTATCCGCTGTCTTTGTGGTCGTGGCAGGACGCCATCAAGGCGATCTGTCTCGACCGGGTCAATGTCGTCTCGACTTACGAGCGGGTGATCAAGTCCCCCAGCTTCGAGATGCTGCTGCCCAGCGTCGTGTCGCTGAAGGACTATGTGCGGCCGGCCCGCCATCCCGCCTTCACCCGCTTCAACGTCTTCCTGCGCGACAAATTCCAGTGCCAGTACTGCGGCGCCCGCGAGGACCTGACCTTCGATCACGTCATCCCGCGCTCGAGGGGTGGGCGGACCACCTGGGAGAACGTCGTCGCCGCCTGCTCGCCCTGCAATCTGAGGAAGGCCAACCGGCTGCCGCAGGACATCCGCATGTTCCCGCGTCAGCAGCCGTTCCAGCCGACCGTGCACGATCTGCACAATAATGGCCGCGCCTTCCCGCCCAACCACCTGCACCAGAGCTGGCTCGACTACCTCTACTGGGACATCGAGCTCGAGCCCTGAACGCCGCCGGGAGAGGCCCGGCGCGGGTGTTCGCCGGCTTTTCGACTATTGCTGCCGCCTGAACCACATCGCGGCGCCGAGCATGGTGACGATGGCCGCCGAGATCAGCGCGTTGAAGCCGGCGAGGGTGATGCCGAACAGCTCGAACTGGATGGCGTCGCAGGGCACGACGCGCGCGGCATTGAGGTTCTGCAGGTCCTCGAACTTGACGTCGACGCCGGTGCCGCTGCACGCCGTCGGGCCGGGCCAGAAGCCGTATTCCACCCCGGCGTGATGCCCCCCGAGGTAGGTCGACCAGGCGAAGACCAGGGCGGCGGCGGCGAGCGCGACGAGCAGCACGCCGCGCGGCAGCCGGTTCCAGGCCAGCACGATCAGCAGCAGCAGCGGCAGGCCGACATAGTACGGGTTCCGCTGGCCCCAGCAGAGCTCGCACGGCACCAGGCCGCCGATGAGCTGCGAGCCCCAGGCCCCGGCGATGGTGGCCAGCCCGAGCAGAAAGCTGATGGCCGCGAGCAGCCGCGCCCGGTCGGAGAAAAGGGCGCCGAAGCGGGGAGAAGCCGGGGAATTCACGTCGATCGTCCTTGTCGCCAACACGGGCGCCATATTCGTCCGCGAGGGCCCCGAGTCAATCGCGCCCGCCTCACGACCTCGTCACTCGCTAGGCCCGCTGAGGCCCAGCGTCGCCATCACCGCCCGGGCGTTGTGCGGCGCGTGTTCCTTGTCGGTCGAAACGAAGAAGGCATGGACGTCGCGGCCCGGCGGCGCCGTCTCCGGCGGACCGAGGAGGGGGGCTCCCGCCGGCCGCCGCCCCTCGGCCAGGTCGCGGAGCCAGCCGGCCCGCTGGCTGCGCTCGGCTTCGCCGTAGCTCTCTGCCCCCGGCGCGCCCTGCAGCCGCAGGTAGGCGAAATCGGCGGTCTGGTCGAAATAGGGCCACTCGGCGGTATCGGCGGCAACCAGGGCGACGTTGTGGGCCCGCAGCTGGGCGAGGAACTCGGGCGTTGCGAAACTCGCGTGCCGCACCTCGATGGCGTGGCGGACGCGGTCGACGCCGGTGGCGTCGAGATGCGGCGGCGTCTTCAGCCGCTCGTCCGCCCGGCCGGCGAGGGTCACGAGCTCCGCCGGCGTCTTCGGCAGCAGCGCCAGAAACGTCTCGAGCCGCGCCGCGTCGTAGCTCAGGTTGCCCGGCAGCTGCCAGCAGAACGGCCCGAGCCGGTCGCCGAGCGCGAGGACACCCGAGGCAAAGAAGTTGGCGAGCGGAATCTCGACATCCTTGAGGCGCTTGAGGTGGGTCACCAGCTGGTGGCCCTTGACGGTGAAGACGAAGCCGGGCGGCGTCTGTGCCGCCCAGCCGGCAAAGCTCGCCGGCTTCTGGTGCGAATAGAACGTGGCGTTGATCTCGATATTGCCCAGCCGCGCCGCGGCATGGGCGAGCTCCTGCTTGTGCGGCAGTCCGTCAGGGTAGAAGCTCTTCCGCCAGGGCTCGAACACCCAGCCGGCCGTTCCCAGTCTGATCGCCGTCGTCATCGTCTCGCCTCCGCCTGGGCCAAGTGGTGGCATGGCGGATCGGGCGCCGGCAAGGCTGTCGGCGACGATTGCCGGATCGGCAGGCTTTGCCTAAGCTCCCCCGACGGGTGACAGGGGGAACTCCGACATGCTGCGCTACTCGATGGTCGTCGCGACGCTGATGGCACTGGCCGCACCGGCCTCGGCCCAGTCGATCGGCGGCAACTACCGGATCGACGGCACCAATTTCGACGGTTCGCGCTATGGCGGCACGGCGCGCATCGTCATCACCAGCAACACCACCTGCGAGATCTTCTGGGATACGGGCGGCGGCTCCACGGCAGAGGGCATCTGCATGCGCAACGGGCCCGCCTTCACGGCCGCCTACGTGATGGGGAACGCCATCGGGCTGGTGATCTACGAGATCCTGCCGGACGGAACGCTCGACGGGCTGTGGACGGTGGCGGGTCAGCGCGGCAACGGCACCGAGGTGCTGACGCCCCGCTGATCGCCGGCCCGCGATTGACGGCACCGGCCAATTCGCCTTATCTGCGGCGCGCCGGAGCCTCGCGGGCGTGGCGGAATGGTAGACGCAGCGGACTCAAAATCCGCCGTCCGAAAGGATATGTCGGTTCGAGTCCGACCGCCCGCACCATTGTCTGAACTTCGGAACCCCCGTCATGTCGGATTTCTGGGACGAACGCTACGCTACCGAGGCCTATGTCTTCGGCGAGGTGCCGAACGCGTTTCTCGTGTCGCAGCAGGGGATTGTCGGGCGATGCCGGACGGCGCTCGCGGTGGCGGACGGCGAGGGACGGAACGGGGTCTGGCTGGCCGAGCAGGGGCTTGCCGTCACCACGCTCGATGCCTCCGCGGTGGGGATCGGCAAGGCGCGGGCGCTGGCCGCGCGGCGGGGTGTGGCGCTCGATGCGCGACTGGTCGATCTGGCCGGCTACGCCTGGCCCGAGGCCGCCTACGACCTGGTCGTGGCGATCTTCATCCAGTTCGCAGATCCGGTGCTGCGCGACGAGATCTTCGCCGGCATGCAGCGGGCGC
The DNA here is from genome assembly GCF_041917035.1 of Devosia sp. Taxonomy (GTDB): domain Bacteria; phylum Pseudomonadota; class Alphaproteobacteria; order Rhizobiales; family Devosiaceae; genus Devosia_A. The sequence goes on from NZ_JAYRYM010000182.1 coordinate 6,636, forward strand.
TGGTGCCGGGCGGCCGGATCCTCCTCGAGGGCTACCGCCCCGAGCAGCTCGCCTTCGGCACCGGTGGGCCGCGCCAGCTCGACAAGCTCTACACGAGGGAAATGCTCGAGGCCGCCTTTGCCGATCTCGAGATCGAGCAGCTGAGGGCCTATGATGCCGAGATCGTCGAAGGCACCGGCCATGTCGGGATGTCGGCGCTGATCGATCTGGTGGCGCGCAAACCTGCGTGATCGCCGCTCGCGGCACCTGCCCCGATCCGGCCCGCCGAACCGATCCGGCCTGCGGCGGGCTTGAAAATTGGGCGCGTTGGGCACAAGACAGGCGCCCAGTGAAGTCCCGAGCAGGATGTCCGCCATGCCGCAGTACCGTTCCCGCACCACCACCCATGGGCGCAACATGGCCGGCGCGCGCGGCCTGTGGCGCGCCACCGGCATGAAGGACGGCGATTTCGGCAAGCCGATCATCGCCGTCGTCAACTCCTTCACCCAGTTCGTGCCGGGGCACGTGCACCTCAAGGATCTCGGCCAATTGGTGGCGCGCGAGATCGAGGCGGCCGGCGGCGTCGCCAAGGAATTCAACACCATCGCGGTCGATGACGGCATCGCCATGGGCCATGACGGCATGCTCTACTCGCTGCCCAGCCGCGAACTGATCGCCGACAGCGTCGAGTACATGGTCAACGCGCATTGCGCCGACGCCATGGTCTGCATCTCCAATTGCGACAAGATCACCCCCGGCATGCTGATGGCGGCGCTGAGGATCAACATCCCGGTGGTGTTCGTCTCGGGCGGCCCGATGGAAGCGGGCAAGGTCGTCCTGGCCGGCCA
>NZ_JAYRYM010000183.1:0-7353 GCF_041917035.1 Devosia sp.
CGGCGTCCTCGCTGAGCTCGACCTCGGAGAGCAGCACCGCGAACTCGTCGCCACCCAGCCGGCTCACCGTATCGGAGGCGCGCACGCAGTCGACCAGCCGCCGCCCGACCGACTGCAGCAGCTTGTCGCCCATGGCGTGGCCGAGCGAGTCGTTGACGTGCTTGAACCCGTCCAGGTCGAGAAACAGCACCGCCACGCGTTTCGAGTGGCGCGGTGCAATGGTGATGGCGTTGGCCAGCCGGTCGTCGAACAGCATGCGGTTGGGCAGGCCGGTGAGAAAGTCGTGCTGCGCCGAGTGGGCGATCCGCTGTGTCATGGCCCGCATCTCGCTGACGTCGCGGAACACCATCACCTCGCCGGTGGGCTGGCCGTTCCGGTCGTGCATCGCCGCAATCGATCCTTCGATCGGCACCTCGGTGCCGTTCCGGCGGATCAGCGTGCTGTCCGGGCTGAGCTGCACCCCGCTGTCGCGTGCCTCGGGGGCGTCGCCGGGTCGCAGCCGCAGAACCTCACCGCAGGGGCGGCCGATCGCATCGGCTGCCGTCCAGCCGGTCAGTCCGGCAGCCACGGAGTTGATGAAGGTGATATTGCCCGTCAGGTCCGTGCTGATCACCGCATCGGCGATGCTGTTGAGCGTCACCTGGGCCCGCTCACGCTCCCCGAACAGCGTGTCGTCCATGGCCTGCCGCTCGATCGCATAGCGGATGGCGCGCATCAGGCCGCGCGCCTCGATCTCGCCCTTGATGAGATAGTCCTGTGCGCCCTGCTTGAGGGCCTGCGCCGCGACCGTTTCGTCGTCGAGCCCGGTCAGCACCACCAGCGGCACGCGCGGCGCGGCCGCCTGCGCCCGATGTACCGCTTCGAGGCCGCCGGCATCCGGCAGGCCCAGGTCGAGCAGGACGACGTCCACGGCCTCGCCGCCGAGCCGGGCTTCGGCCTCCTGCATGGTTTCGCAGCAGGTGACCTGCGGGGGCGGCTTTGCGGGGCGCTTCAGCATCTCGCGCAGCAGCCGCGCGTCGGCGGCGTTGTCCTCGATCAGCAGCACGCGCAGCGCGGTCTCGCTCATCCGGTCCTCGGCAGCTTGACCACGGCCAGCCAGAAGTTGTCGATCGTCTTGACCACCCTGAGAAACTGATCGAGGTCCACTGGCTTGGTGATGTAGCAGTTGGCGTGCAGCCGATAGCTGCGGTCGATATCCTCCTCGGCCGCCGACGTGGTGAGGATCACCACTGGGATGGTTCGCCATTGTTCGCTCCGCTTGACCTGTTCCAGCACTTCTCTCCCGCTCATTCTGGGCAGGTTGAGGTCGAGGAGAATGAGGTCCGGTCGCGGCGCAGTGCTGAACGCCCCGATCCGGCCGAGAAAGTCCATCGCCTCGTGGCCGTCCGAGGCGACATGCAGGTTGTTGCGCACGCGCGCATCGCTGAGCGCCTCGCGCGTCAGGCGGACATCGCCGGCGCTGTCCTCGACCAGCAGGATTTCGATCGGCGCCAGGCCCTGGCTCATGAACATCAGTCCATCCCTCCCGAGGGCAACGAGAACATGAAGGTGGTGCCCGTGCCCGAACCGGGTGCGACCCAGATGCGGCCACCGTGACGCTCGACGATCTTGCGGCACAGGGTCAGCCCGATTCCGGTGCCCGGATAGCGGGTGCGCCCGTGCAGTCGCTGGAACATCGCGAAGATGCGGTCGTGGTACTTGGCGTCGATGCCGATGCCGTTGTCCCGGACCGAGAAGATCCACTCCTCCGACTCGGACGCGCGGACCCCGACATGGATGCGCGGAGGCTGCTCGGAGCGGTACTTGATGGCGTTGCCGATCAGGTTCTGGAACAGCTGCGCGAGCTGGGCGCGGTCCGCCAGCACCTCGGGCAGGGCGTCGTTGGTGATCGTCGCGCCGCTCTCGCTGATGGCCACCTGCAGGTTCCGCAACGCCTCGTCCAGCGCATCGAGGCAGGAGGTCCGGCGCGGGGCCTGTCCACCCGTGCCGAGCCGGCAGTAGGCGAGCAGGTCCTTGATCAGCTGCTGCATGCGCTGCGCGCCGTCCACCGCGAAGTCGATGAACTCGTCCGCATCGGCATCGAGCCGGCCCTTGTAGCGCTGCCCGAGCAGCTGGGTGAAGCTCGCCACCATGCGCAGCGGCTCCTGCAGGTCGTGCGCCGCGACGTAGGCGAACTGTTCGAGATCATGGTTGGAGCGCATCAGCTCGGCGGTCCGACGCGCCTGCGCCTCGCGCTGGCGCAGCACCTCCTGGGCGCGCTTGCGCTCCGTCACGTCGGTGATGGTTCCCTGCATGTCGAGCGGGGTGCCTTCCGCGTTCCGGCGCACGCGACCCTTGGCGATGAGCCAGCGGACGCTGCCATCGGGCCACACGATGCGGTACTCGATGTCATAGGGGACGTCTCGGCGCAGCGCCGCTTCTATCGCCGCGTCGATGCGGGGCTTGTCCTCCGGGTGGATCAGCCGGGTGATCTCGTCGTAGTTGAGGGTTGCGTCCGATTGCAGTCCGAACAGCTTGCGGAACTGTCCCGACCAGGTGATCTGGTCCTTCACCACGTCCCAGAACCAGGTGCCGATCTCGGCCACTTCGACCGCCATGCGGTAGGCCTCCATCGTCCGCCGATGGGCCTCCTCTGCGCTGCGCCGTGCGCTCACGTCGCGGATGGTGCAGCAGGTCAGGCCCGTACCCTCGATCGGCAGCGGAGCGAGGCTGATCTCGACCGGAATCTCGGACCCGTCCCGACGCCGGCCGAACAGTTCGAGCCCGGCGCCCATCGGCCGGCGGTGCGGCTGCGCGGTATAGTGCGCGCGGTGCTCGGGATGGGCACCCCGGAAGCGCTCGGGCATCAGAAGTTCGATGGGCTGGCCGATGAGGTCCAGCCGCGGGTAGTCGAAGAGCCGCTCGGCTTCGGCATTGACGATCAGCATGACGCCGTCGGCATCGGCGATGATCATCGCGTCCGGAGCGCACTCGAGGATCGCCCGAAAGGTCTCGTCGCTGTCGAGAAAGAATCGGCGATTCACTGATCGGCCCCCCGGCGTTGGGGGAGGCGGTCGCCGGAGGGGCGGGGCAGTGAATCGCCGAGTATCGGGAGCCCGGGGCACGGGCCCCCCAGTTCTGGATGTGTCGTCACGATCCCCTCCTTCAACAGGAGCGTCGCACCGACAAGGAACTGCCAGCCGGGAAGAATCTCTCGCGCCGTTAACGACGCGTTAGGAACTGCCTGCCCGGGACAGAAAATGGCATCGAAAACAGCTGGATAGCGGGCTCCGTCCGGTCCCGCGTCGTCCGTCCGTCACGCGCCTCACGGTTAAGCATTACTTGCTGCTCGACTTGATGACGATTGTCATTGCTTGACGAGGACTGTCGGCCGGGAGGACCCTCGATCACAATGACGTGATCCCCGGGGCGACTGTGTGACGCCGGACGGACGCGCGGTTCCTGAACGCAGACTGAATGAATCGGCCGGCGGCGTCGCGATGCTGCGATTGCGGTGCTTTACCGTACCGGGTCACAACTATACGATGCTGGCAACCAAGTATTGATGAGGGTGTGGAAGATGCAGCGGCTCGCTCGGATTGCCCTGTGGCTTTGTGCTGCGCTGGTGCTGGGGCTCGGCTCCGACGCGGCCAGCGCCGCCGACCGGACCGCCAGTCGCCTCACCGATATCGACCTGCCGGGCTTCGACTACGCCGTGGAAAAGGGCGTGAGCCTCGATCAGTGCGAGGCGGCCTGCGTGGACGACCGCATCTGCCGGGCTTTCACCTACAATGCCAAGGCCAAGTGGTGTTTCCTCAAGGGCGGCGCCGGCGAACAGGCCGCCTTCAAGGGCGCGACCTCGGGCATCATCGCGTTGTCCCCCTCCGAGGAGGAACTCGCCAAGACGCGTGCCGGCGAATTGCCGTTCCCCGCTGACGATCTCGTCGGGTCCGCCCGCTATTTCGCCCAGCAGCTGCCGCTATCGGATCCGCCGCCGCCGGAAGTGGCCTATGCCGATCTCGTGGCCTCCGGCGACGAGGCGGTGGCGCAGTCCAATCCGGCCGCCGCCTGGGTCTCCTACCGCCAGGCGCTCGCCGTCAACCGCAACGACCCGGCGCTGTGGCTGAAGCTCGCCGATGTCGCCACCGCACGCGGTCTCGCCGAGCGCGCGGCCGGCAACTCGAGCTACGAGTTCGCCTCGACCACCACCTACGCCGCCATCTCGGCCTATCTGCTCTCGGACGGCACGGCCGACCGTGCCGCTGCGCTTGCGGCACTGGCCCGCGGACTCGCCCTGCGCGAGATGTGGCGGGAATCGATTGCCAGTTACCGGGCGAGCGTCGCTCTGGTCGATGACGCAACGCTGCAGGCCGAACTCGATCGCGCCGTGGCCGAGCACGGTTTCCGGATCGCCTCCAACCAGGTCGATTCCGAGTCCGCGACGCCCCGCATCTGCGTGGTCTTCTCCGAGGCGCTGCCGGCCGGCAGCACCGATCTTGCCAGCTACGTGACGGTCGAGGGCGCGCCGCAGGTCGCCGTCGAGACCGAGCAGAGCCAGATCTGCGTGACCGGCGTCGACCATGGTCGTCGCTACCACCTGAAGTTCCGTGCCGGTCTGCCCTCGGCCTATGGCGAGCAGCTGCGTTCCGACGTGGCGCTCGACGTCTACGTCCCCGACCGCACCCCGTTCGTCGGCTTTGCCAACAACGCCTATGTCCTGCCCGCCGGTCTCGGCGGTGGACTGCCGATCACCTCGGTCAACACCGAGAAGGCCGACGTCGTGATCTATCGCATCGGCGATCGCTCGATCGCGGCAGCGGTCCGCAACGGCGTCTTCCAGAGGACTCTCGATGGCTATTCCGCCGAGGACGTGGCCAACAACTATGGCGAGCTGACCTGGGAAGGGCAGCTCGACCTGTCGCAGACCAAGCGCAACGAGATGGCGGTGACCGCCGTGCCGGTCGCCGACGTGCTCGGGGATATTCCGCCCGGCGCCTATGTGATCACCGCCAAGCCGGTCGACGACAAGTCCGAGTACTGGCAGGAAATGGCCACCCAGTGGTTCATCGTCACCGACCTGGGGCTGACCACCCTCGAAGGCGACGACGGGGTCCACGCCTTCGTGCGCTCGCTGGCCTCGGCCCGGGCCGTCGCCGGAGCCAAGGTGCGCCTGATCGCCGTCAATAACGAGGTCCTCGGTGAGGCGACAACCGACGCCGACGGACGCGCCGATTTCGCTCCAGGGCTCGCGCGGGGCGAGGGCGGACGCGCGCCGCAACTGCTGGTCGCCGAGACGGCCGAGGGCGACTACGCCTTCCTCGATGTTACCAAGCCGGCGTTCGACCTCACCGATCGCGGTGTCGAGGGCCGCCCGACCCCGGGGCCGCTCGACCTTTTCCTCACTACCGAGCGCGGGGTCTATCGCCCGGGTGAGACGGTGTTCCTCACCGGCCTGCTGCGCGACAGCCAGGTGCGGGCCGTCGAGGGGCTGCCGCTCACCGTCCAGTTCGAGCGCCCCGACGGGGTAGTGGCGAGCCGCGAGGTCCTCGCCGATGGCGGTGCCGGTGGCTATTTCGCCGCCGTGCCGCTGGTCGATGATGCCATGCGCGGCTCCTGGCAGGTACGCGCCTATGCCGATCCGGACGGTGAGCCGCTGGCCAGCGCCGGTTTCCTGGTCGAGGATTTCGAACCCGAGCGCCTCGCCTTCGAGGTGAGCGCCTCGGATCAGCCGGTGGCGCTTGACAGCGTGACCCCGGTCAGCGTCGCCGCCAGGTATCTCTACGGTGCCATCGCCCCCAATCTCTCCGTCGAGGCCGATGCCATCATTCGCCCGGTGGATGGGCTCGCCGGCTTTGCCGGCTACAGCTTCGGCCGCTGGGACGACAGCTTCGAGACGACGCGCGAGCCATTGGGAGAAGTCGGTGTCACCGGCGAGGACGGAACGGTCGTCGCCGAAGTCCTCCTCCCCGCAACCGAGTCGACCACCCGTCCGCTCGAGGCGCAGATCCTCATGCGCCTCGTCGACAGCAATGGCCGTACCGTCGAGCGCAGCCTGCGCCGTCCGGTGCTCGCCCAGACTGACCGCATCGGCATCCGCCCCCAGTTCGAGGACGCGACCGGGCTTGCCGAGGGCACGTCGGCCGGCTTCGACATCATCACGGTCGCCCCTGAGGGGGGGCTGGTGGCCCGCACCGGGCTGACCTGGACCCTCTCGCGCATCGAGACCAACTACCAGTGGTACCGGCAGAACAACACCTGGAAGTGGGAAGCGATCACCACCACCCGCCAGGTCGCCGACGGCACGATCGACACGCTCGCCTCTGGCCCGGCAACGATAGCCGCCCCGGTGCAGTGGGGCAGCTACCGGCTCGAGGTCAATGGCGGCGGCGAAGCCCCGACATCCTCGACCTACCAGTTCTACGCCGGCTACTACTATGCCGAGGCGGGCTCGGACACGCCCGACACCCTGTCGGTGGCGCTCGACAAGGCCGCCTATCACCCCGGCGAGACGGCCAGCCTGCGACTAGACCCGCAGTTTGCCGGCACCGCGCTGGTGATGGTCGTGGACGACCGCATCATCGACATGAAGGCTGTCGAGGTCCCCGCCGAGGGCACCACCGTTGATCTGCCGGTAACCGAGGCCTGGGGGCCGGGCGCCTACGTCACCGCGGTGCTGTACCGGCCCTCGAGCGACACCGAAAAGCGCATGCCCGCGCGGGCGCTCGGTCTGGCCTTCGCCGATGTCGAACCGGGCGACCTGCAGCTCGATGTCGGCATCGAGGCAGAGGAGATTTCTCTGCCGCGCCGCGCCTTCACCGCCAAGGTGTCTCTGGGCAACGTCGCGGCCGGCGAGACCGCCTATGTCGCGGTCGCTGCCGTCGATCTCGGAATCCTCAATCTCACCAGCTTCCCGGTGCCCGATCCGGATGGCTGGTACTTCGGCCAGCGCCAGCTCGGCATGGCCATCCGCGATCTCTACGGCCAGCTGATCGATCCCACCCAGGGCGATCCGGGTGCTCTCCATTCGGGCGGCGACGGCGGCGGTTCGCGCCTCGGGACGCCACCCTCGATCTCCGTGCTGCTTGCCATGCACTCGGGGATCGTCGAGGTCGGCGCCGACGGCACCGCCACGGTGAGCTTCGACATGCCGGATTTCAACGGCACGGTGCGGCTGATGGCCATGGCCTGGACCGGCAAGGCCGTCGGGCACGCCAGCAAGGACGTCATCGTCCGCGACCCCGTGGTCGTCAACCTGAGCCCGCCGCGCTTCCTGCGGCTCGACGACAGCTCGCGCCTCCTCGTCGAGATCGACAATGTCGGCGGGCCGGCCGGAACCTACGAAGTCGAGCTGCTGCCCGGCACCGGCCTCGAGAC
>NZ_JAYRYM010000184.1:0-7343 GCF_041917035.1 Devosia sp.
TTCAACACCGTCGTGTTCGTCGACCAGGACGAAGTGGTGAAGGCCTACGAGGACGGCCGCTGCGACGTGTACACCACGGACTCTTCGGCTCTCGCGGCCGAGCGTTCGAAGTTCGCCAATCCGGCCGATCACGTGATCCTGCCCGAGATCATCTCCAAGGAGCCGCTTGGCCCGGTGGTGCGTCAGGGTGACGATGGCTGGTTCAACATCGCCCGCTGGACCTACTTCGCTCTGCTCGAAGCTGAGGAACTCGGCGTGACCCAGGCCAATGTCGACGACATGCTGGCCTCCGACAACCCGGCCATCAAGCGCCTGCTCGGCGTCGAGGGTGACTTCGGCACCCCGATGGGGCTGACCAAGGACTGGGCCTACCAGATCATCAAGCACATCGGTAACTACTCCGAGAGCTACGAGCGCCACGTCGGCCCGTCGACGCCGATCGGCCTCGCTCGCGGTCTCAATGCCCTGTGGAAGGACGGTGGCATCCAGTACTCGCCGCCGATCCGCTGATCCAGCGCGTCCGGCGCCGCCTCGCGGCGCCGGATTCCAAGCTGGTGGTGGACGCCGCTGCGCGTCCGCCACCCGATGGTTCTCCTGGGCAGAGGCAAATCGCGTATGGCAAGCATGGACACGGCGCGACGGGCGCCGCCGCGCACGTTCTTCCTCAACGATCCGGTGGTGCGGGGTGTCTTCTACCAGATCGTCGTCGCCGTCCTCGTCGTGCTGTTCCTCGTCTGGATCGTCAACAACACGGCGGTCAACCTCAGGGCGCAGAACAAGACTTCGGGCTTCGACTTCCTGTGGAAGACGTCCGGCTTCGACATCAGCTTCTCGCTGTTCCATTTCGACCGGGCCTCCTTCTACTGGGAGGCCTTCCTCGTCGGCTTGACCAACACCATCCTGGTGGCACTGGTCGGCATCGTTTTCGCCACGATCCTCGGCTTCACCATCGGTATCGCGCGGCTGTCGTCGAACTACCTGGTCTCGCGACTTGCGACCGTCTATGTCGAGACCATCCGCAACGTCCCGCTGCTGCTGCAGCTGTTCTTCTGGTATTTCGCCGTGCTCAAGGCGATGCCGGCCGTGCGGGACTCGATTGCTCTTCCGTTCGACACGTTCATCAACCAGCGTGGACTCTTCGTCCCCCGGCCGCTGTTCGACGAGCAGTTCGGCTGGGTGCTCGCCGCCCTGGCGGTCTCGATCGTCGCCTGGATTGCCATCTCGATCTGGGCGCGGCGACGGCTGGAGGCCAGCGGCAGGCGCTTTCCGGTATTCCTCACCGGCCTCGCCATCACCGTCGTGCTCGTCGCGGCGATGTGGCTGCTCAGCGGTGCCGCGGTGACCTTCGAGATCCCGGTGCTCAATCGCTTCAACTTCAAGGGCGGCATCGAGCTGCCACCCGAACTGGTCGCCCTGGTCTTCGGGCTGAGCATCTACACGGCGGCCTTCATCGCTGAGACCGTGCGGGCGGGCATCCAGTCTGTGAGCCACGGACAAACAGAGGCCGCGCAGGCGCTCGGCATCAAGGAGGGAGATCGGTTGCGGCTCGTCATCGTGCCGCAGGCACTGCGCGTCATCATTCCTCCGCTGACCAGCCAGTACCTCAATCTGACCAAGAACTCCTCGCTCGGCGCCGCCATCGGCTACCCGGAACTGGTCAACGTGTTCACTGGCACCACGCTCAACCAGACCGGACGCGCCATCGAGGTGATCGCACTCACCATGCTGGTCTATCTGATCCTGTCGCTCAGCACCTCGGCGCTGATGAACTGGTACAATGCCCGCGTGGCATTGGTTGAGCGCTAGGAGCTGCCGATGGCCGATATTGCCTTCGTTCGCTCCGAGATCGTCCAGCAGCAGTCTCCGCCGCGCCGCGAAAGCGGCGCCGTGGCGTGGATGCGAAAGAACCTGTTTTCGTCGATTTCCGACACCGTCCTCACCCTGCTTGCGGCGCTGTTCCTGCTCTGGGTGATCCCGCCGCTGTTCGGCTTCCTGATCGGCCGCGCAGTGCCTCCGGGCGGCACCGTTGAGCAGTGCCGGGTGGAAAACGTCGGGGCCTGCTGGGCCTATGTCGCCAGCGAGATCGAGTTCTTCATCTACGGCTTCTACCCGATGGCGGAGTACTGGCGCCCGAACCTGGTGTTCGCGCTGTTCGCTCTGCTCATCGTGCCGCTGCTGTGGCCGCGCGTACCGTACAAGCTCGCCAACGCACTGCTCTTCTTTGTTCCATTCCCGATCGTCTCGGTGATCCTGCTGGCCGGCGGCGTGCTTGGCCTGCCCGAGGTGCCGACCGAGCAGTGGGGCGGCCTTCTGGTGACGCTGATCATCTCCGTGGTGGGGATCTGCCTATCGCTGCCGCTGGGCATCCTGCTGGCGCTCGGCCGTCAGTCCAAGCTGCCCATCATCAAGACGCTCTGCATCGCCTTCATCGAACTGATCCGCGCAGTGCCGCTGATCACCGTGCTGTTCATGGCGTCGATCATGCTGCCCCTGTTCATGCCGCAGGGGACGACAGTCGACAAACTGCTTCGCGCCCTGGTCGGTGTGACGCTCTTCTCGTCGGCCTACATGGCAGAAGTGGTCCGCGGCGGCATGCAGGCCATCGGGCGCGGCCAGTACGAGGCGGCCCAGGCGCTCGGCCTCGGCTACTGGCGCCGCATGGGCTTCATCGTGCTGCCGCAGGCCCTCAAGCACGTGATACCCGGGATCGTCGGCAACTTCATCTCGCTCTTCAAGGACACCTCGCTCGTCTACATCGTCGGCATGAAGGACCTGCTCGAGGCGGTGAAGACCAAGAACGATGCCCTCGAATGGGCCTCGCCGACCCAGGCCGTCACCGGCTATATTTTCGCCGCCGCCGTGTTCTGGGTGTTCTGTTTCTCCATTTCCCGCTACTCCCGATACTGGGAGACCCGGCTCAATACCGGTCACAAGAGGTAGTCATGTCAGACGTTTCTTCGCTGGTCGTCGACCGCAGTATCGACCGTTCCCACATGTCCGTCAGCCAGACGGAAGTCGCGGTCGAGATCGTCGGCATGAACAAGTGGTTCGGCGATTTCCACGTGCTGCGCGACATCAACCTCAAGGTGATGACGGGCGAGCGCATCGTCATCGCCGGTCCGTCCGGTTCCGGCAAGTCGACCCTGATTCGCTGCATCAACCGGCTCGAGGAGCACCAGAAGGGGCAGATCATCGTCAACGGCACGGAACTGACCTCCGACCTCAAGCGCGTCGACGAGGTCCGTCGCGAGGTCGGCATGGTCTTCCAGCACTTCAACCTGTTCCCGCACCTCACCATCATGCAGAATCTCACGCTCGCACCCATCTGGGTGCGTGGCATCCCGAAGGCCGAGGCCGAGCAGACGGCCATGAAATACCTCGAGCGGGTCCGTATTCCTGAGCAGGCACACAAGTTCCCCGGGCAGCTCTCCGGCGGTCAGCAGCAGCGCGTTGCCATCGCCCGCTCGCTGTGCATGAACCCCAAGATCATGCTGTTCGACGAGCCGACCTCCGCTCTCGACCCGGAGATGGTGAAGGAAGTGCTGGAGGTGATGATCAGCCTCGCCGAGGAAGGCATGACCATGCTGTGCGTCACCCACGAAATGGGTTTTGCCCGGCAGGTCGCCAACCGGGTGATCTTCATGGATCAGGGCCAGATCATCGAGCAGAACGAGCCTGAGGCGTTCTTCTCCAACCCCCAGCACGAGCGGACCAAGCTGTTCCTCAGCCAGATCCTGCACTGAGCGCCCGCAGGCATCGGCTGCCGGTCGGACGTCGTCGCCCTGCCGCCTTGACCCCGCCACTCGCCGTCACGATAGTGCCGGCCGTACTGCGGAGAGTCCTTTGGCGTCACTGAAGCCGGCCATCTCGATCGCGCTTGCCTGGGCAATTGCTCTGGCGGCGCTGCCGTCTCTGGCTCAGGCCCCGGAAACCGCGCCGGAGGGTCCGACGCTCAAGGCTATACGCGAGCGCGGTCACCTGATCTGCGCCTCGTCCGATCCGCTGCCGGGCTTTGCCCAGCCGGGGTCCGACGGCCGCTGGACTGGCTTCGACGTCGATTTTTGCCGTGCCGTTGCGGTTGCCGTGTTCAACGATCCGAGCCGGATGGAGTTCCTGCCGCTTTCGGGCGAGAGCCGCTTCGCGCTGTTGCAGACCGGCGGCATCGACCTGGTCGCGCGCAACGCGCCCTGGAGCATGCGTCGGGATACCGGGTTCGGCGCCAGCTATGTCGCCACCTCGTTCTACGACGGGCAGGGTGTCCTGGTGCCGCAGACGCTCGGCGTGGTTTCGGCCTACGAACTGGAGAACGTCAGCATCTGTATCGTCGACGAGCCCGAGCAGCTCGCCAACCTGCAGGAGTTCTTCTTCACCACCCAGGCCGCCTACACCGAGTTGCTCTATGAGGATCGCGAGGATTTGGCGGTGGCCTACCAGGCCGGGCTCTGCAATGCCGTGTCGGCTCCGGCCAGCTGGCTCAACGCCATGCGCCGCACGCTCCCCGATCCGGCGACCCACCGCATCCTGCCCGAACGCATCTCCAAGGGCGCCTTCGGGCCGGTCGTGCGGGAGGGTGACGACCAGTGGTTCGACATCGTCCAGTGGACCCTGTTTGCGCTGATCGATGCCGAGGAAGCGGGCGTCACCTCGCTCAATATCGAATCCCTGAGGGCCGCCAAGACGCATCGCATCCGCCGTCTGCTCGGACTCGAGGGATCGTTCGGACCTGCCATCGGCCTCGATCAGCAGTTCATCGCCAACGTGATCAAGTCGGTCGGCAACTACGGCGAGATCTTCGAGCGCAATTTCGGTCCGGCCACCGGGGCGGCGGTTCTGCGGGGACAGAATGCGCTCTGGAGCAATGGCGGGCTGCTCTACGCCCCCCCGATCGAGTGATCAGCCGAACAGCAGGTTGATTCGGCGGTTGATGGCGCCCTTCTTTTCGATCTTGCCCAGCCGCAGCGGCCCGATCTCACGGGTGCGCGCCACATGCGTGCCGCCGCAGGGCTGCAGGTCGACGTCACCGATGCGGACCAGCCGGACGCGCCCCTGACCCATCGGCGGCCTGACGTTCATCGATTTGATCAGCCCCGGATTGGCCTCCAGCTCGGCATCCGAGATCCACTCGGCGGAGACCGGAAGGTCCGCGTCCACCAGCGCGTTCAGCCGATCCTCGATGGCCTGAGGATCGCCGGGCGTCTCGGGCATGTTGAAGTCGACCCGGCCCTTGTCCTCGCTGACCGAGGCACCGGTGATGGGGAACGGCAGCACCACTGTCACCAGGTGCAGCGCCGTGTGCATCCGCATGAGCTTCAGCCTCCGGTCCCAGTCGATGACTGCGACAAGCGTCTCGCCGACTTCGGGGCGCACCTCGCCATCCGCCGGCACATGCACGATAGCCGTCTTGTCGCCATCCGGGTGAACCGCCGCCGCTATCGCCACCACGGTCCCGTCGGCCCGCTCGAGCCGGCCGCTGTCGCCGGGCTGCCCCCCGGAGGTCGCATAGAACACCGTCCGGTCGAGGACGATGCCGCCCTCTGCGGTCAACGAAACCACTGTCGCCGCAGTCGAGCGGAGATAGCTGTTTTCGCGAAACAGGAACTCGGTCACGGCGTCGGCTCCGCCTCGAGGACCTCGCGCCACTGGGTCGAGGCCGGCTCCGCCAGCCAGTGCGGCACGGGCAGCCCTTTGGCGCGCAGGAACTCCGGATTGAACAGCTTGCTCTGGTAGCGGTTGCCGTAGTCGCACAGCACGGTGACGATCGTCTTGCCGGGTCCGAGATCGCGCGCCATGCGCACTGCGCCGGCAATGTTGATCGCCGACGAGCCGCCGAGGCACAATCCCTCGTGCTCGATCAGGTCGAAGATGTAGGGCAGGGCCTCTGCGTCCGGGATCTGGTAGGCGCGGTCGACCACGACGCCCTCCAGATTGGCGGTGATCCGGCCCTGGCCGATGCCCTCGGTGATCGAACCACCCGACGATTTCAGTTCACCGGCCACGTAGTAGCTGAAGAGCGCCGCGCCCTCCGGATCGGCGAGGCCGATCTGGATGTCAGGGTTTCGCGCCTTGAGGGCCATCGACACCCCGCCCAGCGTGCCGCCGGAGCCGACGGCGCAGATGAAGCCATCCAGTTTGCCGCCGGTCTGCTCCCATATTTCCGGCCCGGTGGTCTCTACATGCGCCTGCCGGTTTGCGATATTGTCGAACTGGTTCGCCCAGATGGCGCCGCCGGGCAACTCCTCGGCGAGCTTCTTCGCCAGCCGACCGCTGAGCTTCACGTAGTTGTTGGGGTTCTTGTACGGCTTGGCCGGCACCTGGATGAGTTCGGCGCCGAGCAGCGTCAGCGCGTCCTTCTTCTCCTGGCTCTGCGTTTCCGGGATGACGATCACCGAGCGGTAGCCGAGCGCGTTGGCCACCATGGTGAGACCGATCCCGGTATTGCCGGCCGTTCCTTCGACAATGGTGCCGCCCGGTTTCAGCAAACCCCGCCGCTCGGCGTCCCGAACGATGTAGAGAGCTGCGCGGTCCTTGACCGACTGGCCAGGGTTGAGGAACTCCGCCTTGCCCCAGATTTCGCAGCCAGTGGCATCGGAAACCCGGTTGAGGCGTATCAGCGGGGTGTTGCCGATGGCGGAGACGACGTCGTGGTAGTTGGGCATGGACCGTGCGGGAGCTGTGTACGTGTCCGGAACCTAGAGCCCACCCGCGCCGCTGCCAAGGGACAAGCCCGCGAATGGGTAATGCGTTTCGGCGATCGCCCGGACCTCGCAAGAAAGCCCCGGTGCCGGGCGCTGTTGGGGGCACGATCTGTCGCCGCGCGCTACAGTTGCGATAGGGTGTCGAGCGCGCGTTGACGGGAGGCCTTGAGATCGACGATCGGTGCGGGGTAGGTGCTCCCGATGCGCACACCCGCCGCGCCGAGGATGGAGGACGGGGCGTCGAACGGCCGGTGGATCCACTCGTTCGGCAATGCGGCGAGTTCTGGAACCCACCGGCGCACATAGCGTCCTTCGGGATCGAACCGCTCGCCCTGCGTCACCGGATTGAAGATGCGGAAATACGGCGACGCATCGAGCCCCGACCCGGCCACCCACTGCCAGTTCCCGGGATTGCTGGCCGCATCGGCGTCGACCAGCGTATCCCAGAACCAGCGCTCGCCGTGCCGCCAGTCGATGAGCAGGTTCTTGGTGAGCAGCGAAGCCACGAGCATTCGAACGCGGTTGTGCATCGTGCCGGTCGTCCACAACTCGCGCATGCCCGCATCGACGATCGGCAATCCCGTCCGCCCCCGCGTCCAGGCGGCAAACGCGGCGTCATCCGAGCGCCACGGCATATCGCGGTATTTT
>NZ_JAYRYM010000185.1:0-7269 GCF_041917035.1 Devosia sp.
CGGAAATGCGTGCCGCGCTCGGCGATCTCGCCGTCACGCAGGACGATGATCTCGTCGGCGTTGACGACGGTGGAGAGCCGGTGGGCGATGACCAGGGTGGTGCGATCGGCCGAGACCAGGTCGAGGGCCGACTTGATGTCTTCCTCGGTCTTGGAATCGAGGGCGGAGGTCGCCTCGTCGAGGATCAGGATCGGCGGGCCCTTGAGGATGGTGCGGGCAATGGCGACGCGCTGCTTCTCGCCGCCCGAGAGCTTGAGGCCGCGCTCGCCGACCTGGGTGGCGTAGCCCTTGGGCAGGCTCTCGATGAACGGGCCGATCTGGGCGAGCTCGGCGGCCTTGCGCACGTCCTCTGGGCTGGCATCGGGGCGGCCGTAGAGGATGTTGTACTCGATGCTGTCGTTGAACAGCACCGTGTCCTGCGGCACCATGCCGATCTGCGCGCGCAGGCTCGCCTGGGTGACGTCGCGCAGATCCTGCCCGTCGATGGTGATGCGACCTTCGATCACGTCGTAGAAGCGGTAGAGCAGGCGCGAGATGGTGGACTTGCCGGCCCCCGACGGACCGACCACGGCGATGGTCTTGCCGGCCGGCACCTCGAAGCTGATACCCTTGAGGATCGGCCGTTCCGGATCGTAATGGAACCTCACGTCCTCGAAGCGGATCACCGGGCCGGTCACGGCGAGCGGCTTCGCCCCGGGCTTGTCCTGCACCTCCGGCTCCTTGTCGAGGAGCTTGAACATCTCCTCGATGTCGGTCAGGCCCTGGCGGATTTCGCGATAGACGAAGCCGATGAAGTTGAGCGGCCGGTAGATCTGCATCAGGAAGGTGTTGAGCAGCACGAAATCGCCTAGCGTCAGCGTCTTGTTCATCACGCCGAGGCCAGCCATGACCATGATTATCACCGTGCCGGTGTAGAAGATGGCGGCCTGGCCGAAGTTGAGGACGCCGAGCGAGCTCCAGATGCGGATGGCGGAGCGCTCGTACTTCTGCATCGAGCGGTCGAAGCGATCGGCCTCCATCTTCTCGTTGGCGAAGTACTTTACCGTCTCATAGTTGAGCAGGCTGTCGATGGCCTTGCCGTTGGCGTCGGTGTCGCTGTCGTTCATGTCGCGGCGGATGGATATCCGCCAGTTCGACGCCTTGATGGTGAAGTAGAGGTAGAGCCAGATGGTGGCGACGAGGACGCCGAGATAGCTCACCCCGAACATCACCACGAAGATCACCGCGGCGATGGCGAACTCGACCACCGTCGGGGCGGTGTTGAGCATGGTGAAGCGGACGACGGTCTCGATACCCTTGGTGCCGCGCTCGATCACCCGGCTCAGCCCGCCGGTGCGGCGCTGCAGGTGGAACCTGAGACTCAGGCGGTGCAGGTGCTCGAAGGTGCGGTAGGCAAGCTTGCGCACGGCGTTCTGCCCGACCGAGGCGAACAGCACGTCGCGCAGTTGCTGGAAGCCGGCATCGATCAGGCTGCCGAGGCCATAGGCGACGATCAGCACCAGCGGCACGGCAATGCCGAGGACCAGGGCGTTCTCCGGCGTGGCGCCGTCGAGCGCGTCGATGATGCCCTTGTAGGCAAACGGCACCAGCGTGGTCGCCACCTTGGAAACGAGCAGCGCCCCGATGGCCAGGATGACGCGCAGCTTGAGGTCGGCTCGACCCACCGGCCACATGTACTGCCAGAGGTTGGCGACCGTACGGCCGAGATTGGATTCATCGGCGTCCACGGTGGGACGCTTCGGCGAGTCGTTGGAAACGGACATCAGGCCGGCTCGTGCAGCTGAATGGGGGCCAGGCCGCTGAACAGGCCGGAGCACGCCTCGTTGAAGGCGGCAAGCCGGTCGGATCGGAGCGAGTAGCAGTTCCGCGTGCCCTTGGCGTGGCGCTCGACGAGGCCGGCATCGAGCAGCACCTTGATGTGCTGGCTGACCGTCGACTGCGCCAGCGGCAGGCACTGGGTGACGTCGGTGCAGCAACAGTCGCCCGGGCGCTGGGTGGCGAGGATGCGCAGGATGCTCAGGCGCACCGGGTGCCCCAGAGCACGCATCACGTTGGCGAGATCATCGTCCTGCATCGTATTCATCGGCAAGTAGCGATAGAAGAAGGGGGGAACGAACGCAAGGCAAAACGACCTGCCCAACGAGGCAGTCGTCCGCCGACAGGCTAGAGGAAGCCGGCGAGGCGGGAGTAGCGGCGGCGCCCGATGCGCTGGCGCAGATCATCCATCACCGGCGCGAATATCGGGCCCAGCGAGATCTGCGGGACGCTGATGGTGGTGCCGACATTCACCTCGATGGTGACCGGGCGACCGGCCGCATCGATGGCCACGTCCCACGAGGCGAGGTCGATCCACGGCAACCGGCGATGCGCCTCCAGATAGGCGTCGCGCGCGGCGGCGAAGCCGGGCACCGAGCGGCCGGCAAAGGGCAGGCCGCTGTCGGGATGGGCCTGGTAGACCCGCGAGCCATCCTTGTTGTAACCGTCGGCATGCAGCACGCCGCGCTCGGCGTCGACACCGCAATAGAGGCCGCCCGCACCGGTGTTGTCGACGCGGCTGCCCTGGCGGCCCATGCGCAGGAAGGTGCCGAGGTGGACGATCTCGCCGTCGCGCCTGCGGTAGGTGTTGACGCGCAGGGTGTTGAGCGAGGTGCCGTTGATCGCGGCGATATCGCCATGCTGCTGCACCGGAAGCTGGATCACCGCATCGGTGCGGCCGACGAGGGCCCCGGCAAGATCTGGCGCCGCGACGAAGGCGATGGACTTGCCCGAGCCGGTGACGCGGCTCGGCTTCACCACCACCTGGGCGCCGGGGGGGAGCCGACGGACCAGCTCTGCCGCCGTCGCCGGGCCGAACTGCGGGTCGAGCAGGCGGCCGTTCATCAGCCGGCCGACCGTCGGCGGCAGGGACGGCCACCCCTCGATCAGGTCGAAATGGTTCTTGTCGGACAGGATGGCGGCCCGGTCCTTCGGGTTCAGGGCCGGCATGGCGAGGGCGTAGAAGATGTCCTCCGGCATGTAGACGGCGGACGGGCGACCATTGGCGCGGGCATAGTGTGCGTGCCAGCGCAGGTCGCGATAGCCCTGCACCAGGCCGCCGAGGAATGCCAGCGCCTCGGCGCGGGTCGCCTCATCGAGACTCGCCCCCGCATGCGGCGGCAGCGCCGCGAGCTGCCGGCGCGAGATCTGCGCCAGCCGAAACGTGTAGTAGCGCCGCGTCAGGCGCGCCACCGCCGGCCTCAGCGTCTTGACGATGCGCACCGATCCACCCCGATCCACCCCACTTGCCCCGCACATGCGTACTGAACGGCGGCGCCGAGGACAACGCCCCGATTCAGTCGTCGTAGACGAGCGGCAGGTCGAAGACCTGGCCGGGATAGATGCGGCCCGGCCGGGCGATCAGGTCGCGATTGGCCCGGTAGATGACACTGAAGCGCACACCGCGTCCGTAGTAGCGATGGGCGATGTCCCACAGCGTATCGCCGCGACGGATGATCGCCTTGCCCGAGACGAAGCGACCGGCACCCGGATCGCCGAACGACACAGCGCGCAGCCTCGGTACGGACGTGCCGGGAGACGACAGCGCGAAGCTGGCGACGACCGCCGGGACGGTCGGCGTCAGCGGAGCCAGTTCGAGGACCGTGCCGGCCTGCGGCGCGCCCAGAATGGTCACCGAGGCGCTTTCGGCGGCCGGAACAACCGGGCGGATGGGCGGCAGCGCGGGAGGGTCCACGACCGGCAGGTCCCCGTCGGGCGAAGCCGGATGGAGAGCGGGCGCGCCATCTTCCTCGCCGGGCAGATCGGCCAGCGGCGCGGCGAGTGCCGCCACGGCAGCATCCGGCGGACTCTCGGGCGCGAGAGGCGACAAGTCCTCCCGGGGCGCCTCGATCACCGCCGGCTGCTCGAGCTCGAGGCTGATCGCCGCACTGGAAAGAACCTCGCCACTTGCCGGGTCGACCGCCTCGACCCGCAGCAGATGCTGCGGCAGGGCGAGCATATCCTCCCCCTCGACCAGCCACCGACCGGCCTCGACCGGGCTCTCGCCGACCAGCAGGCCATCGACATAGAGGCGCATCAGCGCCCCGGCCGGTCCGTCGCCGGCGACGAAGGCCGCCGACCCGTCGCGTTCCACGGCATCGATCGTCGGCGGCAGCATGGGCACGGGAAGCATGTCCGAAAGTGTGGCGGAGGGGGGCTCGTCAGGGGTTGCGGCCACCTCGGTGACGTCCTCGATCGCCGCAGCCGGGGGCGCAACCGGGTCCGGCACGGGTGACTCGGCCAGCGGAGCGAGCAGGGCGGGATCGACGGCATCGAGGGCGGCCGCCAGAGCCGGCGGCGTCACCGGCGGGGACAAGTCGGGCAGGCGCGGCGTGGCGACGACCGCCGAGACATCGGGCGCGAGGTCCGCCGGCTCGAGCGGGGCTGCAAGGGCCTCGGCATCGAGGGCCGCGAGAGCCGCCCAGTCGGAAGAAGGCAGGGCGGGCGGCAGGTCCGGCAGAAGCGGCGCATCGGCGATCGCCGATGCATCCGGCCCAGGCTCGCTAAGCTCGACCGACCATGCCGCAGGTGCCTCGGCCAGCAACGGCGTATCGATCACCGCCGCTCCCTCCGGCTGACGAGGGACCGCCGGCGCCGCCGGCAGGAGCAGTCCAGGGTCGAAGGCATCGAGGGCCGCGGCCAGGGCGGGCGGCGCAACGGGCGGGGACAGGCAGGGCAGTGCCGGCGGCTCTGCGCCTGCGGACACATAGTCCGTCTCGACCACCGCGTCGCTCGAGGCCGGCGCAAGCGAGGGCGGAACGTCGCCATGCGGGGCATCCGGCGGCAGATCGGGACTGTCGGCGAGCGGCAGCTCGAGCAGGGCCGGATCGAAGGCATCGAGGGCCGCTGCCAGAACGGGCGGCAGCGCGGGAGGCGAGAGGCCGGGGTCGCGCGCCATCGTATCCGCGGTGTCGGCAGCCGGGATCTCCACGGCTCCCATCGGCCTCGGCGCGGCATTGGGAACGTCGGCGTCGGGGAATGCCCCGACGGTGCTCTTGGGCGCCGGCCCCAGCGAGCGGGCCAGCTCGGGCGGGCGAACATCGGCGGGCAACTCCGCCAGCCGGGGCTCCGCGTCCTCGTCCTCGGCTGCGTGTTCTTCCGCAGGTGACTCGTCCGGCGTCTCCCCGACTGCTGGCGCCGGACCGTCATCGGCACTTTCGGCGAGCGCCGGAGGCGGCGACACCCCCGCCATGGGCAGGTCGAAGCGGCTGCCGATCAGGTTGCGGATGCACTCGACCAACCCGCGCTGATCGGCGCGACAGGCATCGATCGCCGGAACGGCGAAGAGGCCCAGCATGACGAACACCGTCACCCCGGCCGCCGCCAGGGTGAAGACAAGCATCCGGCCCTGCTCCGTGCGGCCCAGTCACGCCTCCGCTGCGAGGCGCCCCGGCCCGCCGGTTCGCGGGGTCAGGCTGCCTCGGTTTTCATCAATTTATAGGTAATCGACTCGTAAAGCGCCTCAAATGAGGCATCGATGATGTTGGGGCTGACCCCGATGGTGTACCAGCGCTCGCCGGTGCCGTCGCGGCTTTCGACCAGCACACGGGTGACCGCGCCCGTGCCGCCGTCGAGGATACGCACCTTGAAGTCGACGAGTTCCAGATCGGCGATGCGCGCCGAGAACTGGCCAAGGTCCTTGCGCATGGCCAGATCGAGCGCGTTGACCGGACCGTTGCCCTCGGCCACGGACATCAGCCGTTCCTCGCCGATGCGGATCTTCACCACCGCCTCGGTGACGGTGATCTGCTCGCCGCGGGCATTGTGCCGACGCTCGACGCTGGCGCGGTAGCTCTCGACCTCGAAGAACTCCGGCAGCGTGCCGAGGACGCGGCGGGCGAGGACAACGAAGGAGGCGTCCGCGCCATCATAGGAATAGCCGCGCGCCTCCCGCTCCTTGACGGTGCGCAGCAGCCGCTCGAGGCGCGGATCGTCCTTTTCCAACGCGATGCCGTGGCGCCGGAGCGCCGCGAGCAGGTTGGACTTCCCTGCCTGCTGGCTGACCATGATGTTGCGCTCGTTGCCGACGCTCTCGGGCGGCACGTGCTCATAGGAGGAGAAATCCTTGGCGAGCGCCGAGGCATGGATGCCGGCCTTGGTGGCGAATGCGGCGGTGCCGACATAGGGCGACTGCCGGGCCGGGGCGCGATTGAGCAGCTCGTCGAAGGCGCGCGAGATCGAGGTGAGGTGACCGAGCTGCTCGGCGCTGATGCCGAGCTCGAAGCGCTCGACAAAGCCCGGCTTCAGCATCAGCGTCGGAATCAGCGTCACGAGGTTGGCATTGCCGCAGCGCTCGCCGATGCCGTTGAGCGTGCCCTGGATCTGGCGTACGCCGGCATCGACAGCGGCCAGCGTATTGGCGACGGCCTGGCCGGTATCGTCATGGGCATGGATGCCGAGCCGATCGCCGGGGGCGACGTTCAGCACATCGGCGACGATCGCGGCGATTTCGGCGGGCATGGTGCCGCCATTGGTGTCGCACAGCACCACCCAGCGGGCCCCGGCGGCGAGCGCGGTCTCGACGAATTTCAGCGCATAGGCGCGGTTGGCCTTGTAGCCATCGAAGAAGTGCTCGCAATCGACCAGCACTTCCTTGCCCGCCGCGACGCCGGCCTCGATGGTTTCGCTCAGGTTGTGCAGGTTCTGCTCGGGGGTGATCTCGAGGGCAACCCGCACCTGGTGGTCCCAGGCCTTGCCGACAAAGCAGGCGGCCTCCGCGGCGGAGTTGAGGATGGCCTGCACGCCCGGATCGTTCGCCACCGAGCGCCCGGCCCGCTTGGTCATGCCGAAGGCGGTGAAGATGGCGTCGCGGGTGCGGCTTTCGGCGAAGAACTGGTCGTCGATGACATTGGCCCCCGGATAGCCGCCCTCGATGTAGTCGACGCCCAGCCGTTCGAGCAGCGCCGTCACCGAAATCTTGTCCTCGAGCGAGAACTCGATGCCGGCGGTCTGCGCGCCGTCGCGCAGCGTGGTGTCGAACAGGTAGAGGCGTTGACGGGACATGGGCTGAACTCAGTTACGGGGCGGCCACTCGGCCGTATCGTGGTCGGGGTGCTGGTGGTTGGTGGCGCGGATGCGGACGGCCAGGTCGGGAGCGACCTCCTCGATGGGCGGCAGGTCGGGGACCTCGTGCAGGGCGCCGAAATAGGGAAGGCGGCCATCGGGGCAGGTCTGCTCGAGCGGCGGGAAATCCTCGGGATGGTCGAGCGAGCCGATGGTGACACTGAGGTTCCG
>NZ_JAYRYM010000186.1:0-7234 GCF_041917035.1 Devosia sp.
CGCCTCGAAGCGATCGAGGCCGCGATAGGCGGCCGGCGCGTTGCTGTTCAGCCGGGCCGTCGTGGTGAAGATGTTGATCGGTTTCAGCCCGTGCCGCGCCCCGACCTCGAAGTCGTTGAAGTCGTGCGCAGGCGTGATCTTGACCGCGCCCGAGCCGAGTTGAGGATCGGCGTATTCGTCGGCGATGATCGGGATGCGCCGGCCGACGATCGGCAGGATCACCTGCCGGCCGACCAGGTGCCGGTAGCGCTCGTCGTCCGGATGCACGGCCACGGCCACGTCACCCAGCATGGTCTCGGGCCGCGTCGTTGCCACGGTGATGGTCTCGTCGCTGCCCTCGATGGGGTAGCGCAGGTGCCACATCTTGCCGGCCGTCTCGATGTTCTCAACCTCGAGATCCGAAATCGCCGTCTCCAGCCCAGGGTGCCAGTTCACCAGCCGCTTGGCACGGTAGATGAGACCCTTCTCGTAAAGCGAGACGAACACCTTGCGGACGGCCTGCGACAGCCCCTCATCCATGGTGAACCGCTCGCGCGACCAGTCGGCCGAGGCCCCGAGCCGCTTCAGCTGGTTGAGGATGGTGCCGCCGGACTCTGCCTTCCACTCCCAGACGCGCTCGAGGAACTTCTCCCGGCCCATGGCGCGGCGACCCGGCTGCTGCCGCTCGGCCAATTGGCGTTCCACGATCATCTGGGTGGCGATGCCGGCATGGTCGGTGCCCGGCTGCCACAACACGTCGCGACCGCGCATCCGTTCGAAGCGGATCAGGATGTCCTGGATGGTGTTGTTGAGTGCGTGCCCGATATGCAGCGAGCCAGTGACATTGGGCGGCGGGATGACGATCGAATAGGGCTTGGCTCCCGGCTTGGCTCCGGCCCCGGCCCGGAAGGCCCCTGCCCTCTGCCATGCCTCGTAGATGCGGGTCTCGACGGCGGCCGGTTCGTAGGTCTTCTCAAGCATCGGGACGTCCAGCAGCAGCGGCCCGCCGGAGGCGCTCTGCGCTGGCGGGCCCGTTCAAATTCGGTGGCTAGGTCTAAAGCAAACGGCGGGGAGTGAAGTCAACACCATCGCATGCGCCAATCCGCGCCGGGAGCACGAAGTTCAGCGGCCGCCGCGGGAGACGCGCGCGATCTCCTGTTCGACGATCCGCTCGACCACTGCCGGCAGGTTTTCGTCGAGCCACTCCTTCAGCATTGGACGGAGCATCTCGCGCATCATCTGCTCGATGGTGACATTGGCTCCGATCATCGACATGTTGTTCAGCCGGGCAAAGCTGCTCTTGACGATGGACTGCGTCGCCGGCTCGAGCAGTTGCTCGGTGAGATCGGCCGTGAGCCTGGGATCGGGCAGCGGCGCTGCCTGGGCCACCGACACGGCGGGGCGCGGCGCGGGGCGCTCGACCACCGGGGCTGCACGCACGGCCACCGGTGGCGGCGACGGCGGAGGCGGAGGCGGAGGGGCCACTGGCTCCTCGTCGCGATCGGTCTCGAATGCAATGTCGTCCGGATCGACCAGAGAGACCGGCTCGGGTGAGGTCACGCCGAGCACATCGCTGAAGCTGACGCCGGTGTCGGCCATGTCCTCGGCGGCAGTATCGCGCAGAATCTGCTCGGCGGACAACGCCAGGGGCTCGGGCTCGACTTCGGGTTCCGGCTCGGGACGCGGCGGCGGAGGGGCGAAACTCCGAGGCTGCGGGGCGGCCGGCGGCACGGCAGGCTTGCGCGGCGCCGTACCGGCATCGTCATCGGCGATGATCTGCCGTATCGACGACAGTATCTCGTCCATCGATGGTTCTTTGGGAGCCGGCTTGTTCATCCCTGCCTCACTAGACGCACCGTACTCGACCCGCCGCGGCTGCGCCGCGCCGAATCGACTGTCATCAATCTAGTCCAACTGCTTCAGGTTTGTGAAACCGAGGTCCGATCGGACCCATCGGTCTTCCCCAGTCATTTTCGGTGCAACGTCCTGGAGCACCGCGACTCGCGTCCGGCAGCGAGGCTCGCCTCAATCGTCCAGAGCGCGGAGCTCCTGCCAGACATCTTCGACCTTGGCGATGTAGCCGTCGGCGGAGTGAATGGTCACATCGAGCGACAGGTCCTCGGCCGAGAGACGACCGGAGGCTGCAAGCAGCGCGAAGGCGGCGATCATCTTGCTGGAGCGGGCGGTAATCAGCCCCTCGCGGGCCGTGGTGAGTTCGGCCTGGGCGTTGAGCACGTCGAGAGTGGTCTTCTGCCCGACATCGCGCTCCTGGATGGTGCCGTCCACCACCAGCTGCCCGGATTCGACCGCCGACTGCGCCGATTCGATCTGCGTGGTGGCGTTCTGCAGGCTGGACCAGGACGAGATCACCGACTCGCGGATCTGGTCGCGTGCTGCCAGCGCATCGACCTCTGACTTGATCTGCTCGATATTGGCCTTGCGGATGCTCGCCCCCAGCGCGCCGCCGGCGTAGATCGGGATCGACAGCGACAGGTTGACCGAACCGGACATCCCGCCCACCGACGAATCGCCAAAGCACCCCACGGCGCAGAGCGAACCGATCAGGTTGAGCGTCGGTCCAAACGCCGCGTTGGCAGCGTCGGACCCGGCCTGGGCAACGCGAATCGCGGCCCGTGCCGAGAGCAGCGCCGGGTGGCGGTTCTCGGCCGACTGGATGGCCGAATCGATGGACCCCGGAAGCAGCTTTCCGAAATTGAAGTCGCCGCTGAGGCTCTTGGGCTTGTGACCGACCCAGCGCTCAAAGCTCGCCTGGCTGGTCTGCAGCGAAGCGATCGCCGCCTTGTAGGACGCGACGGCCTGGGCCTGACGCGCACGTGCCTGCGAGACGTCGATCTTTGTCCCCTCGCCCAGCCGCAGCCGGTCCTCGGCAGACCCCACCTGGGCCTCGAAGAACGCCATGTTGTCGGCCCGCAGCTGCACCAGCTGGGTATCGCGGATCACGGAGAAATAAGCCTGCACGACCGACAGCAGCACATTCTGCTCGGCATTGCGCAGCGAGTACTTGCTGAGCTCGGTCAGCGCCCGGGCCTGCTCGATCTGCGCTTCGGTCTTGAAATTGTCGAAGAGCGTCTGGTTGTAGCTGGCGCCCAGACGGTAGCTCTCGCTGATGCTCGAACCCGAGGGGCCACCCGCCGTCCAGTCGAAGCCGGCGCTGCCGGAAATGCCGATACTGGGCAGCTTGCCCGACTTGGCAAGCGCAATGCCCTCGGCCGTCGACTTCACATCAAGAAGCGCCGACAAGATATTGGGATTGTTGCTGTAGGCACTCGCCAGCGCCGACCGGAGCGACTCCGCATGCGCCGAAAGCGAAACGAGTGAAAAAGCTATGGCAAGGGCGCCCGCCCGCATTGCCCCCGAAAAACGCATAAACAGACCTCCGACACCCTAACGACACTATGCCGCCCACTTGGGGGGCACAACCTTCGATGGCAACCGATACCGAAATTTAACAAGCGATTTCAGTGGGGCGTGATTCGGCGGCAACACTGCCGTTCCGTCGGTCAGTTGTGATGTCCCCAGCTCTCGGTGCTAGAACACGAAGGCCTCATTCGCGTCCGCCGGCATCAGCGGCGGCAGGGTCGTGTTGAACTCGCCGCGCGCGCCGATGTCGTTGCCGCTGCGCCGGTAGAGCCTGGCCGAAGATGCCGGTCCGTTCCGCACCAGCGCGACCAGGCGCCCGCCGTCCGACAGGAGCTTCAGCAGCCCTGTCGGCTCGCGGTCGAGCGCTCCGTCGACCACGACGACATCGAAACTGCCGGGCTCCAGCGCCACGCCATCGAGCGCCGCCTCGATGACGCCGGCATTGGCGACGCCAAGAGCGCCGAGGTTGTCCCGGGCGAGCGCCGCCAGGCGCGGATCGGGCTCGATCAAAGTCACGCGCCGGGCGAGACGGGCCAGCACGGCGGCGGCGTAGCCGGTACCGCCGCCCACATCGAGGACGTTGTCGTCATGCGCGATCTCGGCGAGTTGCAGCAGCTTGGCAAAAGGCGCCGGCGCCCCCAGTGCGCGTCCGCCGCCGAGCTGGTGCGAAAGGTCCGAATAGGCCAGTTCGCGCCGCGCTTCCGGCACGAATGTCTCGCGCGGGACCTCGCCCATGGCGGCCAGCACCCGGTGATCGGTGACGTTGCTGGTGCGCAACTGGTTGTCCACCATCTTGCGGCGGAGAGTAGCGAAATCGGCCATGGCCTTCTGCCTCGGTAGCAAGCGTCGTATCGCCCCCCTGATAGACCGGTCTCCCGACCCCCGCAAGCAAATGCCACCTCGCCGGCCGACCTGCCCCGGAATGGCGAGCCCGGTCGCTCCGCCACTTCTGTTCACCTTGCGTAAAGGGCGAGCCTGCCATATGAACCCGGTCCAGTGGGGCCACGTGGCGGAGTGGTTACGCAGCGGATTGCAAATCCGTCTATTCCGGTTCGATTCCGGACGTGGCCTCCACTTTCCTCGAAATCGTCAAGTCTGTCGTGTCGGTCCGGCACGGCTCCGGAGCCACTGCCGGGTTGCATCGGCTGTCGGCGATTCAGCATTGCTCGCGATCGCCCCGCCGTCGGGAAAAACGGGCTTGGCAAACAAAAACAAACCCGCTACACGGGCGCTGCCTTGAACGAGGCAGCTCCGTGTTCCGCGATAGCTCAGTTGGTAGAGCAAGCGGCTGTTAACCGCTGGGTCGTAGGTTCGAGTCCTACTCGCGGAGCCATTTTCTCTCGGCATTTCTGCACCTTGGCGCCGGTCAGACGCCGTGTCCGCGCGTGACGGGCCGGCCGGACGGTGATCCCGCACGCGATGCGCAGAACCACTTCACGACCCCTGTCATCGGCCGGCTTGGGTTCAGTGCCGACTGCTTGCGGAGGGTTCGGAGTTGCGCTGGCCTCCTGCCGGGCGCTTAACCAATTGTCACGGCTCTGAACTGTTCGGCTTGCGCATGTAATTGGTTAGTGCTTTGTTAATGCTGCCTGGTTTGCGGCGGGCCAACTCGCGGCGTTGAAGAGACGCCGACAATGGAGTTGAGTATGCATTTGCGTTCGTCCCTTCGCCTCCTTGGCGCTTTTGCCGTTGCCGCCACCATGAGCATTGGTGCGGCCCAGCCTGCGGTGGCTTTTTCTCAGGAAGCTTCCGACAACATCGCGGAATTCTTCCGCTGCAAGACCCTGATGCTCACCGATTTCGCCGCGTTCAAGAAGCAGTGCGGCGGAACCCCGAACATGTCCGACCTGACGTCTATGGCGAGCGGGCACGTGCCATCCGAACGCAAGCGCCATGAGTGCTGGTGGGAGTATGAAGGGGACTACGAGGGCTCCTGAGCGTCACCGGGTTGATGTCCCGACGTAACAGCCGCCGCCATCTGTTCTGATGGCGGCGCACACCGCGTTGGCCCTCTCGAGCGAGCCAGCGACGATGCGGATGACAAAGGCACCATCGGCGGCCTGGTCAATCGTCAGGCGTTCCCCGGCCAGAAGCGAACTCCAGCGCCCTTCCGCATAGGCAAGTGACCGCTGCGCTTCCTCGCGACTGCCGAGGCGGGCCAACTCGACGAAGGCTCCGCCGGCGACCGGGGGGGCCTCCTCCAGCGGGCCGTCGAGCGCCACATCCAGCCTGATGGGTGCGCCGCGGTTGATTCCGAGCTCCTGCAGTTCGCGTGCAGAGAAGACGTACATGCCCTCGGGCGGAGTCCTCAGCATGTAGGAAACCACCTGCTGGCGCACGCCGAACTCGTAGAGTGCGTCGAGGACATCCCCCAGTGTCGTCTGGGCGAGCACCAGGTCATTCACCTCGGTCGAGATCTGGTGCACCCCCAACTCACCGTCGACCTGCCGGTCGGCCCCGGCAAAGAAGATGTAGGCGCACGCCGAGTAGCACCCCATGCGCTTTGGCACGTAGGTCCTGAGACCACGACGCTTGACCTCCTGGGCGACGACCAGCGCGCTGTCAACGGCGCCGCCGGGACTGTTGAGCACGAGGATGCGCACCCCCGGTCGCGCGGCAATGGCGCGGTCTAGGTCGCGAGGCGTCACGCTGTCGATCTCGGCGTTGAGGGCAATCACCTCGGGCTGATCCTCGGGGAGTTCGAAAGCACTGCGCAGCGCCGGCGAAGGCGCGCCCGTGGTCTTGCGCAATTCCTCATCCGGCGGCAGCAGGCTGATCGGGGTGAAATGGGACGCCAGCCAAACGGAGGTCAGGGCCCCTTCCCTTTGATAGGAACGCGCCCAGGCGAGCGAGTAGCCCACAGCGTCGGCCCCGCCGTTCACGAACATGGTGTAGTAGGTATAGTCGCCGAGCATGCCGCTCACGACGAAGCGGCGATCACTGAAGGTCCGGTAGGTAATGGTGCGTTCGTCGTCCGAATTCAGCAGCGAATCGTAGAGTTCGGCGAACGATTGCTCGGCGAGCGAGGCATACATCGTCTCCAGCGACAGTTCGCCGTCCTCGCTGGCATAGGTGGTTCCCAGTCCGGTGGGTGTGCGGATCGGCAACAGCCGGGTCGGAACGGACAGTTCCACGTGCCCCGCCCGGTCGGTGACATCCTCCAGGCCCAGGCGACGATCCACGTCGGCAGCCAGACGCCGGAGGCCGGCGAGTTCCGCGGCATCGAGCACACCCGTGCCTGTTCTCCCCTGGCTCTGCTGGAACGCTGCAACCGCGTCATAGGTCGCCCTGCCGAACTGGCCGTCGACCAGGAAGTCGTAGTGGCCGAGCAGGATCAGGTTGGCCTGGGTTTCCGCCCGCTCGAGGGCCGGCAGGGCCTCGAACCAGGCCCGGCTCGAGTCGAAGGAGGCATGGGACCAAGAGGGGAACGCTGCCAGCAGCAGACAGAACGCAAGCCTGAGAAAGGGACGCATGACCGGTAACCGTGCGAGTTGCCGACGATAGTGGCAAATCCCGCCTCGCCAGACAATCGCCGCTCGGTCACTCCTCAGATGGAGTAGCCGGCGTCCCAGTCGAAGATGCGTGCGTAGAGCTCCTCGGCCATGCGCACGGGGTCGTGCTGGCCGCCGCGGAGCACCATCTCGGGATGCTCGGGCGGCTCGTACGGGCTCGAGATGCCGGTGAAGTTCTTGATCTCGCCGCGACGGGCCTTGGCGTAAAGGCCCTTGGGATCGCGCGCCTCGCAGACGGCGAGCGGCGTATCGACATAGACCTCGGTGAAGCGAATGTCGCCCGCGATCTCGCGGGCCAGCCGGCGCTCGTTGCGGAACGGCGAGATGAACGAGACGAGGACGATCACGCCGGCATCGGCCAT
>NZ_JAYRYM010000187.1:0-7216 GCF_041917035.1 Devosia sp.
CGAGCCGACGGACGGGCGGCCAGCCATCGAGATCAAGGACATCGACGCCGCGGCGGCGGTAGAGCCGGCGTCTCTGCCCGAGCCGGCCGACGCGACGGAACTCCATCCCGGCCCGTCGATACCGGAGACCTGGACTCCGCCGGCCGTCGAATCGACGCCGGACCCTCGCGCCATTGCCGAGCCGGCGGCACCGGCGCCACAGGCGCCGGGGGAAGCGAGCCCGGTACCGAAATTGGACGTTGCGTCCGAGTTGCCGACGCCGGAGCCTGCGCCCGAGTTGTCGACGCCGGAAGTCGCGACAGAGCCTGCCCCGCCCGGCGACCCGGTTCCGGCCGAGTCCCCGATCATGGCACCGCCCGGCAGGCTGCTGCCGCCGGCGCCGCTGCTCATCGCCCTGCCGCCGCACAAGCTGGAGGCGCCGGCGCCGTCCGCCACGGCGCCGGGGGCGGGGTCAGCCGACGACGCTGCCGACGAAGGCGGCGAACGGGGGCAGGACGAGGGTCCCGTCGACCGGACCGGCAACTGAGCCGGGCGCATCCGCGGATCGCACCGCCATGCCGGCCGGCAGGGTGACCGACCTGTGCGCCTCGGTCATGTTGTAGGCACAGAGCATCGTCTCGCCCGATGCGGAGCGGAGGAACATCAGCACACCGTCGGGCGCATCGAGGGTTTCGATGCTGCCCTTGGCGAGAGCCGGGTGCTTCCTGCGGAAATCGAGGGTCGCCCGGTAGTGGTGCAGCAGCGAGTCGTTCTGCTTTTCCTGCTGGTCGACGGCCCGCCGCAGGTGATCGGCAGGCACGGGCAGCCAGGCCCTCTGTGCGGTGGTGAAGCCACCCAGGTGCGCCGCGGCCTGCCACACCATCGGCGTGCGGCAGCCGTCGCGGCCCTTGAACTCGGGCCAGAACTCGATGCCGTAGGGATCGACGAGGTCCTCGAAGGCGAGCTCGGCCTCGGTGAGGCCCAGTTCCTCGCCCTGATAGAGGCAGACGGAGCCGCGCATGGTCAGCAGCATGGTGGACGCCAGCCGGGCGAAGGCCTCCTTGTGGTTGTGGGCGCCCCAGCGACTGAGGTGCCGCGCCACGTCGTGGTTGGAAAAGGCGAGGCAGATCCAGCCGTCCGGCGCGTCCTTTTCGGTGAGATCGATCGAGCTGCGGAAATGGCCGGCGTCGAAGGCGCCGCCGAGGTAGTCGAAGGTGTACGCCATGTGCAGCCGGTCCTCGCCCGACGTGTACTGCGCCATGATCTCCAGCTGGTGCTGGCTGTCGCCGATTTCGCCGACGCTGGTGGTGCCCGGGTACTCGTCGAGCAGTGACCGCACGCGCCGGAGGAAGGCCAGGTTTTCCGGCCGGCTCTTGTCGTAGACGTGCTCCTGGAAATTGTAGGGGTTCACCGCCGGGGCAGTCGAGGCGTTGAAGTCCTCGGGGCGCACCACCGGATTGGACTCGAGCCCCTCCGAGCAGAAGTAGAAGTTCACCGTGTCGAGCCGGAAGCCGTCGACGCCGCGATCGAGCCAGAAGCGCATGGCGCCGAGCACGGCATCCTGCACGTCCGGATTGTGGAAGTTGAGGTCCGGCTGGGAGGCGAGGAAGTTGTGCATGTAGTACTGCATGCGCCGGCTGTCCCAGGTCCAGGCCGAGCCGCCGAAGATCGAAAGCCAGTTGTTGGGAGGCGTGCCGTCAGGGTTCGGGTCGGCCCAGACGTACCAGTCGTGCCTGGGGTTGGTCCGCGACTGCCGGCTTTCCTGAAACCAGGGGTGCTTGTCGGAGGAGTGCGAGATCACCTGGTCGATGATCACCTTGAGGCCGCGGGAGTGCGCCTTTTCGAGCAGCCGGTCGAAATCGCCGAGTGTTCCGAAGATCGGATCGACGTCGCGATAGTTGGAGACGTCGTAGCCGAAATCCTTCATCGGCGAGGTGAAGAACGGGCTGAGCCAGATCGCATCGACGCCGAGATCGGCGACGTAGTCGAGCCGCTCGGTGATGCCGACAAGGTCGCCGATGCCGTCGCCGTTGTGATCCTGAAACGAGCGCGGATAGATCTGGTAGATGACGGCGCCGCGCCACCAGTCCTTGTCGACGGAAGGCAGCGGCGTCGACTTCTGCTCCGTCATCGGGGCAACGGAAACACTGGGCGGAACGAGGCTCACTGGCGGGCTCCCCTGAGGCGGTGCGACTGCTCCGGTGATGCGCGCCGGCACGTCGGGTGTCAATCGGCAGGCCATCGGGTCGGCGGGCGCGGGCCGGTTCGCCCGCCTCGCCCGGCCGCGCGATCGCGGCCGCCCACGGTTGCAATTCCGCCCAGCCTGCCTATAACTCCCCCGCCTGCTTTTCCCGGAAAACCAAGATGTTTGAGACGCTCAAGAAGGCCACGCTCGACAAGATCTTCGTACTCATGGCCGAGTACGCTGCCGATCCGCGCACCGACAAGATCGACCTCGGCGTCGGCGTCTACAAGGACCCCGGCAACAACACGCCGATCATGTCCGCGGTCAGGAAGGCCGAGCAGCGCATCCTCGACGGGGCCAAGACCAAGACCTACAAGGGCGTGGTCGGCAACAAGGAATTCTCCGCCGCCATCGTCGACCTGGCGCTGGCCGGGGTGATCGACACCGCCCGCATCCGCTGCGTCAACGGCGCCGGAGGCACCGGCGCGCTGATGATCCTGATGCATGTGCTGGGCCGGGCCCGGCCGGGCGGGCGCATCTTCATCTCCGACCCGACCTGGCCCAACCACATTCCGCTCGCCGAGAATGCCGGGCTGTCGGTGCACTATTACCGGTACTTCGATCCAAAGACCCGTGCCGTCGATTTCGACGCGATGATGGCGGTCATCGAGGGGCTCGACAGCAACGACGTGGTGCTGCTGCATGGCTGCTGCCACAACCCGACGGGCGCCAACCTGACGCCGGCCCAGTGGGATCGCGTTGCCGAGAGCCTGAAGCGCACCGGCGCCTTCCCGCTGGTCGACCTCGCCTATCTCGGCTTCGGCGACGGCATCGAGGCGGACGCCTATGGCGTGCGCAAGGTCGCGACGAGTGTTCCCGAGTGCATGATCGCGTTTTCGGCGTCGAAGAACTTCGGGCTCTATCGCGAGCGCGCCGGCGTCGCCATCGCCATCGCGCGCGACAGCGAGACGGCGGACGTGGTGTCGTCGCAGATGCAGAACATCATTCGCGGCACGATCAGCCAGACTCCCGACCACGGCGCCGAAGTCGTCCGGGTCATTCTCGAGGACAAGGAGTTGCGCGCCGAATGGGAGGCGGAGCTGACCCAGATGCGCGAGCGCATGCAGCGGCTGCGGGTGAAGCTTGCCGATGCCATCCGGCAGCGATCGAACTCCAAGGACTTCGACTTCATCGCCCAGCATTCCGGCATGTTCTCGCTGCTCGGCCTGCCCGAGAACGTCGTCACCCGGCTGAAGACCGAGGACGGCGTCTACATGATCAATGACAGCCGCATCAATGTCGCCGGCATTCCCGAGGATCGCGTCGGCGAACTGGCCGACAAGCTGCTCGCCGCGATCGGCTGAACACGACTTGCGGCGCGCCCTTGCGACGCGCCACAATCGGCATACCTAGACACCAGCACACCACTCTCCCGGAGGGGAACGCCATGAAGTTCTTCGTCGATACCGCCGAGATCAAGGATATCCGCGATCTCTATGAAACCGGCCTGCTCGACGGGGTGACGACCAACCCCTCGCTGGTCGCCAAGTCCGGTCGCAACTTCAAGGAAGTGATCAGGGAAATCTGCGAGATCGTCCCCGGGCCGGTCTCGGCCGAAGTCGCCGCCACCGATCATGCCGGCATGGTCGCCGAGGGCGAGCACCTGGCCAAGATCGCCGACAACGTGGTGATCAAGCTGCCACTCACCTTCGAGGGGCTGCGGGCCTGCCGCCACTTCTCGCAGAAGGGCATCAAGACCAACGTCACGCTGTGCTTCTCGGCCAATCAGGCGCTGCTCGCCGCCAAGGTCGGCGCGACCTATATCTCGCCCTTCATCGGCCGCCTCGACGACATCAATCTCGAGGGCATGCAGTTGATCCGCGACATCCGCCAGATCTACGACAACTACAATTTCTCGACCGAGATCCTCGCCGCCTCGATCCGCTCGGCCAACCATGTGACCGAGGCGGCGCTGGCCGGCGCCGATGTCGCCACCATACCGCCGGCGGTGATCTACAAGCTTGCCGATCACCCGCTGACCAAGTCGGGGCTCGAGCAGTTCGTCAAGGACTGGAAGTCCACCGGCCAGTCGATCCTCTGAGGGCGGCAGCACGGCCGCCCAGCCACACACTCGGCATCATCCCTGCGAAAGCGGGGACCGCCGTTTGCGACTCAGACACGGGCGGGAAACAGAGATTCCCGCTTTCGCGGGAATGACTCCGTGGTGGCCGGTCACCGGTTGCAGGAAACCGTCACATTGAAATCGTCACATGGCCAATGAACCCATCTCCGCCGCCGTCCGCAATGCGCTGGCGAGCGTCACCATCCCGGGCGGCGGCACGCTTGCCGGCTATGGCGGCCTGAGCGAGATCATCGTCACCCAGCATGCCGTCGCCTTCGCCATCTCGGTGGCGCCCGGCATGGAGGCGGCGTTCGGTCCCACCCGCAGCGCAGCCCAGGCCGCGGCCGAGAAAGCCGCCGAGGGCCGCAAGGTCATGGTGTCGCTGACGTCGGACCGCAACCAGGCCGCCACCGGACAGGCCAAGGCGCAGGGCCGCCCCGGTCCGGCGCCGCGCGAGGCGGTGCCGGGCATTCGCCACATCGTCGCGGTCGGTTCCGGCAAGGGCGGCGTCGGCAAGTCGACAGTGGCCGTCAACCTGGCACTGGCCTTCGCCGCCGAGGGCCTCAGCACCGGCATCCTCGATGCCGACCTCTACGGCCCCTCGATCCCGAAGCTCCTCGGGCTCGAAGGCAAGCCGGCGGTGCGCGAGGATGGCATCTTCTCGCCGCACGAGGCGTATGGGCTGAGGGCCATGTCGATCGGCTCCATGCTCACCCCCGGCCAGGCCGTGGTCTGGCGCGGCCCGATGGCCACCTCGGCGCTGCGCCAGTTGCTGCGCGAAAGCGACTGGGGCGGGCTCGACCTGCTCGTGGTTGACCTGCCGCCCGGCACCGGCGACATCCAGATCTCGCTGGTCCAGCAGGTGCCGCTGCTCGGCGCGGTGATCGTTTCCACGCCCCAGGACCTGGCGCTGATCGACGCCACCAAGGCCATGGACATGCTGCTGCGTACCGAGGTGCCGATCCTCGGCATCGTCGAGAACATGAGCTACTTCGTCGCCCCGGACACCGGCAAGCGCTACGATATCTTCGGCCATGGCGGCGCGCATGCCGCGGCCGACGGGCTGGGGATCCCGTTCCTCGGCGAGATCCCGCTGGTCATGTCGATCCGCGAGACCTCCGATGCCGGCCGGCCGGTCGTGGCGACCAGCCCCGACAGCGCCGAGGCCCTGCCCTTCCGGACCATCGCGAAGCGCCTGCTTGCCGCCCATCCCGCGCTGAGGCCCTAGCGGCACCGCGGCCGGTTTCGGCCGCATTCCGGCCTCGCGGGAAGGGGTGAAGGGGTGACACTCGCCCCATCGACTGCTATGCAATCGATTACATTGACCGCCCGATGTCGAATTCGGTGGTCTGGTTCGATCAATCACGAGCGCTGAATGGCGCCACCTGCCGAGGAGAAGCCCTGGTGTTTTCGATTTCCCGCAGCGACCTCGGTCCCAACTTCACCTTCGGCACGGCCACCGCTGCCTACCAGATCGAAGGCGGGCAGACCGATGGCCGCGGCACCTGCATCTGGGACACTTTCGCCGCCACCCCCGGCAACGTGAAGCACCGTCACGACGGCTCGATCGCCACCGACCACTACAATCGCTGGCCGGCAGACCTCGATCTCATCCGCGACGGCGGCTTCGACGCCTATCGGTTCTCGCTCGCCTGGCCGCGGCTGATCCCCGAGGGAACCGGCGCCATCAACCAGGCGGGGCTCGATTTCTACGACCGGCTGATCGACGGCATGCTGGAGCGCGGCCTCAAGCCGTTCGCGACCCTCTACCACTGGGATCTGCCCAGCGCGCTGATGGATCGCGGCGGGTGGATGAATCGCGACATTGCCGGCTGGTTCGCCGACTACGCCGCGCTGGTGGGCAACCGGTTCGGGGATCGCCTGCATGCCACGGCGACGATCAACGAGCCCTGGTGCGTCGCCTTCCTCAGCCACTTCCTCGGCATCCACGCCCCCGGCTACCGCGACCTGCGCGCCGCCGCGCGAGCCATGCATCACGTGCTGCTGGCCCACGGCACGGCCATCGATGCCCTGCGCGGCGAGGGCACCAAGAATCTCGGCATCGTGCTCAACCTCGAAAAGACCGAGCCGGCCTCCGACAGGCCCGAAGACCTCGCGGCCGAGAACATCGGCGATGCCCTGTTCAACCGCTGGTACCTCGGCGGCGTGTTCAAGGGCGCCTATCCGGAGGAACTCACCACGGCGCTGGCGCCCTGGCTGCCGGAGGGCTTTCAGCGCGACATGGACGTGGTGTCCCGCCCGCTCGACTGGCTGGGCATCAACTACTACACCCGCGGCATCTATGCGGGCGATCCCGAGGCCGGCCTGTTCGGCGGTCGTCGCATCTCGGGGGAACTGGAAAAATCCGACCTCGGCTGGGAAATCTACCCCAAGGGCCTCGAGGATCTGCTCGTTCGCGTCGGCCGCGAGTACACCAAGGTGCCGCTCTACGTGACCGAGACCGGCATGAGCGAGACGGACGATACCCGCCGGGTGAAGTTCTATGACGACCACCTGCGCGCCGTTGCCAACGCGCAGGCACAAGGCGCCGACGTTCGCGGCTTCTTCGCCTGGTCGCTGCTCGACAATTACGAGTGGGCTGAAGGCTATACCTCGCGCTTCGGCATCGTGCATGTCGACTACGAGACGCAGGTCCGGACGCCCAAGGCCAGCTATCGCGCCTTCCAGGGCATGCTGCACAATACGCGCTGAGCGGACGCGGCAGGACCCACGAGGCTGCGCCGGCGCGCCGGGCGCCGGTTTGCCACCGCCTCCGCCCTTCGCCGGGTTGACCCCCCTGCCCCGGAGCGGGCAATGTGGCGACTTACGAACGCCAGGTTCACTATGCCCGTCATCAATGCCATTGCCGAGTTCGCCGACCAGGTCGCCGAATGGCGCCGCGATTTTCATGCCCACCCCGAGTTGCAGTA
>NZ_JAYRYM010000188.1:0-7196 GCF_041917035.1 Devosia sp.
GACCGGCGCGCCGCGATCAGCACGAGACCTGGTGGATCGGGCGCAAACCAGGCGGTGTGGCTGGGCGCGATGGGCACCAGGGTGAGCTTCGTGGCGCGCGTCGGAGCCCGCGACAAGCCGCACCTCGAGGCCTATTTCAAGGGCTTCCACGTCGATCCGGTGCTGATTGCCGATGCCTCCAGGCCCTCGGGCATGCTGGTCACCATCATCGATCCCGATGGGGAGCGGAGCTTCCTCACCGATCGCGGCGCCAATCTCGATCTCAGCCACTCCGACATGCCGGTCTGGCTGCTCGACGATTGCCGCCTGGTG
Organism: Devosia sp.; assembly: GCF_041917035.1. GTDB lineage: Bacteria > Pseudomonadota > Alphaproteobacteria > Rhizobiales > Devosiaceae > Devosia_A. Next base: position 313 of record NZ_JAYRYM010000188.1, read on the forward strand.
GTAGTGTCGGGATACTCGCTGTTCGCCACGCTGCCGCGCGGCGCGGTACGGTGGATGGCGACCGAGGCCGCGACGCGCGGCATTCCCGTCGTCGTCGACGCCGCCTCCGTCGGTTTCATCACAGAGGTGGGGGCGCAGAACTTCCTCGACTGGACACGCGGCTTTGCCACCCTGTTCGCCAACCGAGACGAGGCCTTCGCCCTCTCGGGCAGTGCCGACCTCGAAACCCAGATGCGCCGTCTGGGCGAGACCTACCGGCGGGTGGTGATCAAGCTCGGCGCGGCCGGCGCCGCGGCCGGCGATGCAACGGGGATCCTCGCGCAGCTTCCGGCTCCGCAGGTGACGGTGGTCGACTCGACCGGGGCAGGCGATGCCTTCGCCGCCGGCTTCCTCACCGCCCAACTGGCCGGTGCAGACCTCGAGGTCTGCCTGCGACGCGGCATCGAAGCCGGTTCGGCGGCGGTGACCAGGATCGGCGGGCAGCCGGACTGAGGCCCCTCATTCGGTCGCGATGGCGCACCAGTCGAGCGACGGCAGGACGTAGTCGCCGCGATTGCCCTCGATGTCGCCCAGTTCCGCGGTCAGGTGGTCGCGCACGGTTGCGACGGTCGGATGCGGGGCGGTGAGCCCGCAGCCGCGCGCCAGGGAATATCGCTCTGTGTCCATGCCGGCGACTTCCACGTCACCCTCGAGCACCCGGGTCAGTACCCGGATCAGGGTGCCGGATGGATCGAAGTAGAGGCGGCCTTCGCGCGCCAGGGTCGACCCCTCCACGTCTGCCGCAACGTTGGGGGAGACCATCCGCGAGAAGAGGAAGGCGAGCGTGCCGTCGGCACGGTAGCACGACGTATCCGTCTGGGTGGCGATGGCATCGATCAACCAGGTCTGGACCAGAACGGACGGCTCACCGTCGCCGCCATCGTGGAACTCGAAGTGGTCGGCATAGCCCCCATCGAAATTGCGGTGCCAGCCGGTCCAGTCGTCGGGCTTCTGCTCCAGCCGGGTGCTGCAGGCCTGCCAGGCGGCACGGATCTCCTCGATGGCCGGTTCCTGCGCCATGGCCGGAACGCTCGACAGCAGCAGGGTGGCCAGGGGCAATAGTCGGCGCAATCGATGACCTCCGGGTTGACGAGAGGCTAGACCATCATTCGTCACGGAGGAAGCGGGCCGGGCGGACCGACAATGCGCTCCAGGTGCTGGCGGTGCCCACCACGACCGTCAGCGCGATCGTGCCGACAATCACCGCCACCATTAGCCACGGATCCACCCAGAAATCGATCTCAAGCACGAACTCGACGAAGGCCCAGGTCCCGGCGAGGCCGAGGCCGGTGGCCAGCAGCGCCGCCAGAAGCCCGAGCAGGCCATACTCGATGAGGTAGGCGCGCACGACATTGCCGCGCGTCGCGCCCAGCACCTTCATCACCATCGCATCGGCCTCGCGCTGTCGCCGCCCCGCGATCATCGCCCCGGCCAGCACCAGCGTGCCCGAGATCACGGCAAAGCCGCCGATCACCTCGACCGCCGTGGTGACGCTCGACAGCAGCCGGGCAAACGTCTCGAGCGCGTCGCCGACCGGGAGGAAGATCAGTTCGGGGAAGGCCGCGACCAGCCGCGGCTGCACCGCGCGATCCTCGCCCGGCTGCGCCTTCATCAGGCCCAGATAGCTGAGCGGAAACGGATCGAAGGCATTGGGCGAGAAAACGAAGCCGAAATTGATGCCGCCCGAGCGCCAGGCGTAGTCGCGGAACGACCCGATGCGCGCCGTCACCTCCTCGCCGAAGATGCGGAAGCTCAGTTCGTCGCCGAGCCTGAGCCCGAGCGGCTCGCGCAGCCGGTCGAACACCGAGACGAGCGGTTCGCCGGCGTGATCGGCCGCCCACCAGGCGCCGGCGACGATACTGGACCGCTCGGGCAGCGTGGCGGCCGAGGAGAGCGGAATCTCCTCCTCGAACAGGAAGGCGAACTCGGGCGGCGGCGTGCGACCGAGCGCGGTGACCGGCGTCCCGTTGATGCGCTCGATGCGCCCGCGGATCATCGGCACCGCGGTGAACTCGGCGATCGCGGCATCGGCATCGGCGAACTCGGAAAGCGCCGCCGCCTCGTCCTCGAACAGATCCATGAACACAAAGCTCGGAGCGTTCGGGATGGACTCGGCCGAAAGCTGGTGGCGCAGGTTGCCGTCGATCAGCGCGATCAGCAGCAACAGCGCCAGCCCCAGGCCCAGCGACAGCATGACGGTGGGCGCCGGAGCCCCCGGCCGGTGGATGGCCTTGAGCGCATTGCGCAGGGTCGGATTGGGCGCCGGCGGGAGCCATCGCAGCAGCACTTGCAGCCCGAGCGCGGCGACACGCAGCACGAGAAAGGCGCCGGCCACCGCCAGCCCGTAGACGAGCACGAAGACCGGCCGGCCGGCGATCAGCACGGCAAGACCATAGATGCCGAGCCCGGCGAGCGCCATCGGCAGCACAAGCCCGGGGGCGAGCACGTCGCGCCAGCCGAGTCCGCCCTCGGGGGCGGTACCGGCAGAACGGAACAGCAGCGCGGGCCGGAGCTTGCGCGCCCGGCGCAGCGGCAGGTAGCCGAAGGCAAATCCGGTCAGGAGCCCGAATGCGGCGGCGGTCAGCAGCGTCGCGGCATCGAGAACCGGCGGCAGCACGACGCCGAGCAGGCCGCCCAGGATGGGCAGCGCTGCGAGGGTGAGCACCGAACCGAGCGCGAGGCCGATGGCGATGCCCGCCACCGCCAGCAGCATGACTTGCGTGAGGAAATGCGCGGTGATGCGGGCGCCGGTGGCGCCGAGTGCCTTCATCGTCGCGATCGAGCGCTGCCGGTCGGTGACATAGGCGGCGACGGCATTGGAGACCCCGACACCGCCCACCAGCAGGGTGGACAGGCCCACGATGGTGAGGAAGCGCCCGAAGATATCGAAGAAGCGCGACAGGTCGGCCGTCGCATCGCGCGGCGCGCTCAGCTGGAATCCGGCATCCGGAAACGCCGCGCGGATGCCGGCGGCAGCTTCCTCGTAAGGAGTGCCCTCGAGCCGCAGCTTGTAACGATAGCGCGCGAGGACGCCCGGCTCGAGGATGCCGGTGGCCCCCAGCGCCTCGACCGACATCAGCACCGGCACGCCCAGCGTCAGCCCTGCCGTGACCTGATCGGGCAGCCGGGTGATAGTGCCGCGCAGCACGAAGCGGGCGGCGCCGACGCGCAGTTCGTCGCCGAGCGACAGGCCGAGCCGGTCGAGCAGAAGCGGATCGGCGACAAGGCCATGGACATCGCCCTCCCGGGCCAGAAGCTCCGGCAGCGGTGTGGTCGGCTCGACCATGGCGGTGCCGACCAGCGGGTAGGCCGCATCCACGGCGCGAATGGAGAGAAAGCTCGACTGCCCGTCGGCATCGGCCCGCCCCAGCACCTCGATCACCTCGCCCAGCCGACCCAGTCGCTCGAACAGGGCGCGCTCCTCCGCATTCGCGGCCCGATAGGAAAGCGTCGCCTCGAGATCGCCGCCGAGCAGCGTGCGGGCATCGCGCAGTAGCGCCGATTGCAGCGCCGCCCCGACCGAGCCGACGATGGTGATGGTGGCCACCCCGAGCGCCAGGCAGGCGAGCAGGATGGCAAAGCGCCGCAAATCGCCGCGCAGATCGCGCAGCGCCACCCGCAGCCAGCCGATCAGCCGGCCCATGCCGAAAGTCCGTTCACGGTCAATGGGATGCAGGGCAGCATCGAAGTGGTGGAGCTGAGGGGAATCGAACCCCTGACCTCATCATTGCGAACGATGCGCTCTCCCAACTGAGCTACAGCCCCGCTTCGATGGCGCGGTTATTAGCCAAACTTCGTGCGCCGGACTAGCCCCTTTTTTCTCAGACCGCGGCCCAGCCGCCGCTCTTCTCGCTGGCAAAGATCGCATCCAGCACCCGCATGTTGCTGATCGCGTCCTCGACGCCCCAGGGGAGCGGGGCCTCCCCCAGCACCGCACGACAGAAGGCGTTGGCCTGCTCGGTATACTGGTCGCAAGGCGGGATGATCTCGCGGCGCGACAGGTGTCCGTCGGGCGAGTAGCCCGGATCGACGAGGAGCGCGGTGGCGGTGTCGGCCGGCGCGTTGAACGGAATCACCAGCTCGACCCGGCCGCGCGTGCCGATCAGCTCGAGCGACTGGTGGCCGACCGACTGGGTGGAGGCGACGAAGCTGGCCTGCCGGCCGCCGCCGAAATCGAGCAGCACCGAGGCGAGGCGGTCGGTCTTCATCATCGGGTCACGATCGACCAGCGACACGGCCCTCAGCGGCTCGGACTCGAACAGGAAGCGCGAGCCGGTGACCGGGTAGCAGCCGATATCGTAGATGCCGCCGCCGCCGATATCGGCCTGGTTGCGGACGTTGGCGGGGTCGGTGAGGTAGTAGGTGAAGACGCCGCGCACGGCGCGCAATTCGCCCAGTTCGCCCGAGCGGGCGATCTCGCGGGCGCGCAGCCATTGCGGGTGGAAGCGCACCATGAACGCCTCGTAGAAGACGATGCCGGGCGGCAGCTGGCGCAGCTGCTCGGCCTCCCGGGCATTGAGCGCGATGGGCTTTTCGCACAGCACGTGCTTGCCGGCCCGGGCCGCCGCCAGCGTCATCGGCACGTGCAGGTGGTTGGGCAGCGGATTGTAGATGGCATCGATCTCGGGATCGGCGAACAGGGCCTCGTAGCTGCCATGCGCCCGGGCACGACCACCGAGCCCCAGCTCGGCGATGTAGGCTTCGGCCCTGGCAATGTCGCGGCTGGCGACGGCGACCACCTCGCTGAGCGGCGACTTCATGATCGCCGGGGTGACCTTCTTCAGCCCGATATTGGCGGTGCTGAGAATTCCCCAGCGCACTTTCCTCGCAGCAGCCATTCTCGACGGTCCTCCCTGTCGGGCGCCATTGGTAGCCGCAGGCCCGCGGACCGTCCAGCCTTGCTTTGGTCACGATGCTGAACGGAACAGTCCCGCACGGAGCGATCGAATTATCTCTGTCAAAAATTCTTGACACATTGTCCGTTCGACCTTACATGCAGCGTGTCAAAGTTTCTTTACACGAGGATGCCATGGGGTACGAAGAGCGCAATGCCTGGGTCTATGGACTGGTGACGGTCGGGGCGGCGGGGTTCTACCTGCTGCAGGTCCTGGGTGGGGATGCCGCCATTCCGCTCGAGGCGCGCGACTACAAGGGCGCCATGCTCTATTCGATCGGCGGCGCCATTGTCGCGACCATCCTGATCTCCATCCTCGTCAACATCGTCGTGGGCATGGTGACCGGCGACACCGACGCCAAGGCGGACCTGCGCGACCGGCAGATCGGCCGCTTCGGCGACTATGTCGGGCAGAGCCTGGTGATCGTCGGGGCGGTCGGCGCGCTGATTCTCGTCATGCTCGACCAGCCCGGCTTCTGGGTGGCGCAGGCGATCTACTTCGGCTTCGTCGCCTCGGGCGCGCTGAGCGCCATGGCACGGATCGCCTCCTATCGCTTCGGCTTCGCCCCATGGTGACGCCGACGCGGGTGAGCAACCGCATCCGGGCCCTGCGCTTCGCAGCGGGCGAGATGACCCAGGCCGAGCTGGCGAGCCGCCTCGGGGTGACGCGGCAGACGGTGATCGCCATCGAGCAGGGCAAGTATTCCCCCAGCCTCGAGATGGCGTTCGGGATTTCACGACTGTTCGGCGTGCCACTCGAACAGGTGTTCCAGTATGACGAGATGAAGGACGGCAAACCATGACGACGATGCGGGCAGTGATCCAGCGGGCCTATGGCGGCCCGGACGTCCTGAAGATCGAGGCGCGGCCGGTGCCGGTGCCCCGGGCCGGCGAGGTGCTGATCCGCATCCGCGCCAGCGACGTGACGAGCGGCGACGCCCGGATGCGGGCGTTCCGCGTACCGGGCATCTTCTGGCTGCCCGGCCGGCTGTCGCTCGGCGTGTTCGGGCCGCGCAACCAGACTCCCGGCGTCGACTTCGCCGGCGAGGTGACGGCGATCGGCAGCGGCGTCACCCGCTACCGGGTGGGCGACCGCGTCTTCGGCCAGCACGGCTTCTTCGGCAGCCATGCCGACTACCGGGTGGTGCCGGAGACCGCGGCGGTCGCCGCCATTCCGGCGGGACTGAGCTTCGAGGAGGCTGCCGCGCTGCCGTTCGGAGGCTTCACCGTGCTCGATTTCTTTGCCCGCGGCGGCTACCGCAGGGGCGAGAGCCTGCTGGTCAACGGCGCCTCGGGGGCAGTGGGCGTCGCCGCGGTGCAGATCGGCAAGGCGTATGGCTCGCCGGTCACGGCGGTGTGCAGCGGCAGGAATGCCGAAGCGATGCGGGCGCTCGGCGCCGACGCGGTGCTCGACTATCGCGCCCCCGGCTTCGCCCTGCCGACGGGGGCCTTCGACGTGGTGTTCGACACGGTGGGGAATTTCCGCTGGGCGGATGTCGCGGGCGCGCTGAAGCCGGGCGGACGGTTCTTTCAGGCGCTGATCAGCGGCGGGCTGCTGTTTGACGCGCTGCGGCGCGGCAAGCGCATGGTGATCGGCACCGGCACGCCGACCGCCGAGGGGGCGGCCGAACTGGCCCGGCTGGCGGCGAGCGGCGCGCTGCGGCCGGTGATCGACAGCCGCTTCGCCTTCACCGATATTGCCCAGGCACATCGGAGGGTCGATACCGGCCGCAAGGTCGGTGCGGTGGTGCTGAGCATGTGAGGTCAGCCCGAAAGCTGGGTGCGCAACTCGTCGAGGCTCTGGATCAGGGCCTCGATCTCGGACTTGAGCGCCTGTCGCTCGCGCGCCGACAGCGGCGCGCGGGCATTGGGACGGACGAGGGCCGCGAGATCGGCGATATCGCGCCTGAGGCGCTGCAGTTCGCTGGCGGCGGCCATGCGCTTCTCCCCT
>NZ_JAYRYM010000189.1:0-7194 GCF_041917035.1 Devosia sp.
GGCCAGCTCTATCGCGGGTCCAAGCCGGTGATGTGGAGCGTCGTCGAGCGCACCGCGCTGGCCGAAGCCGAGATCGAGTACCAGGACTACGAGAGTGACACGATCTGGGTGAAGTTCCCGGTGCGCCAGCTCGGCGACGTGCCGGCCTCGCCGGGAAGCGCCGTGGTCCGACCCTATGTCGTGATCTGGACGACGACGCCTTGGACCATTCCGGCTAATCGCGCCATCTCTTTCTCCGGCAGGATCGGCTACAGCCTTTACCGCGTCACCCAGGCACCGGACGGCAACTGGGCGGCCGTGGGAGATCAGTACATTCTCGCCGACAAGCTGGCCGCCGACGTCATGCAGAAGGCCAAGGTCACGGCCTATGAGCGCGTCTTCGCGGTGAGCGCCGACATGCTGACCGGGGCCGTTGCCGAGCATCCGCTGAAGGGCCTCGCCGGCGGCTACGACTTCTCCGTGCCGCTCCTCGATGGCGAGCACGTCACCGACGACACCGGCACCGGCTTCGTCCACACCGCGCCCGGGCACGGCCTCGACGACTTCGAGATCTGGATGAACTCGGGACGGATGCTGGCCGAGCGCGGCATCGATACCGCCATCCCCTTCACCGTCGACGACGCGGGCTTCTACACCGCCGCCGTGCCCGGCTTCGAGGGGGCGCGCGTGCTCGACGACCAGGGCAAGAAGGGCGATGCCAACAACCGCGTCATCGCGGCGCTGGCCGAGCGCGGCATGATGGTCGCCCGTGGCCGGGTCAAGCACCAGTATGCCCATTCCTGGCGCTCCAAGAAGCCGATCATCTACCGCAACACCCCGCAATGGTTCGTCTACATGGACCGCCCGATTGCGGCCGGCCCCTCACCCGTCTCGGCTTCGCCGAGCCACCCTCTCCCTCAAGGGGAGAGGGAAGGGGGGACACAATCGCGCCACGGCGTCCCCTCTCCCCTTGAGGGAGAGGGTGCCGAGCGTAGCTCGGCGGGTGAGGGGAAGTATCCCGACACCCTGCGCACCCGCGCCCTCGCCGCCATCGACGCAACGACCTTCTACCCGCCGGCCGGGCAGAACCGCCTGCGCGCCATGATCGCCGAGCGGCCCGACTGGGTGCTCAGCCGCCAGCGCGCCTGGGGCGTCCCCATTGCCGTGTTCTACAACGAAGAGACCGACACCATCCTCAAGGACGAGAGGGTCAATCAGCGCATCGGCCAGGCCTTCGAGGAGGAGGGCGCCGACGCCTGGTTCATGCCCGGCGCCAAAGAGCGCTTCCTCGCCGGCGCGACGCATGACGGCCAGCCGGTCGATCCGGCCGCCTGGCAGAAGATCGACGACATTCTCGACGTCTGGTTCGAAAGCGGCACGACCCATTCGTGGGTGCTGCGCAACCCGCAGAAATGGCCCGACCTGCAGTTCCCCGCCGGCATGTATCTCGAGGGCTCCGACCAGCACCGCGGCTGGTTCCACTCCTCGCTGCTCGAAAGCTGCGCGACGAACGGCTTCGCCCCCTATGCGAGCGTCCTGACGCACGGCTTCACCCTCGACGGCGAGGGCAAGAAGATGTCGAAATCGCTGGGCAACACCGTCGCCCCGCAGGATGTCATCAAGCAGTTCGGCGCCGATATCCTCAGGCTGTGGGTGGCGCAGTCGGACTATTCGGACGATCTGCGCATCGGCAAGGAGATCATCAACTCGACGGTCGACAGCTATCGCAAGCTGCGCAACACCATCCGCTGGCTGCTCGGCAACCTCGCCCACCGCAAGGCCGACGAGACCGTCGATCACCGCGACATGCCCGAACTCGAGCGGCTGATCCTCAACCGGCTCAAGGAACTCGACCGGCTGGTGCGCGACGCCTACGAGAGCTACGACTACAAGCGCGTCGTCGCGGCGCTGTCCAACTTCATGAACATCGATCTGAGCGCCTTCTACTTCGACATCCGCAAGGATGCGCTCTACTGCGACCCGATCTCCTCGCTGCGCCGCAAGGCCAGCCTCACCGTGCTCGACCATGTCTTCGACGCACTGACCGCCTGGCTGGCGCCGATCCTGGTCTTCACCATGGAAGAGGCCTGGCTCGAGCGCCATCCGGGTGCCGAGTCCTCCGTGCACCTGCGCGAGTTCCCGGTGCTGCCCGAGGCCTGGATCGACCCCGGGCTCGCCCAGAAGTGGGAAAAGGTCCGCGAGGTCCGCAAGGTCGTCACCGGCGCGCTCGAGATCGAGCGCCGCAACAAGGTGATCGGCGCCTCGATGGAGGCCGCGCCGCGCGTCTACGTCACCGATGCCGGCCTGCTGGCGGCACTCGCCGGCGTGGATTTCGCCGAGGTCTGCATCACCTCCGACATCGACATTGTCGAGGGCGGCGCCCCGGCCGGCGCGACGGCCTTCACGCTGCCCGAGGTGCCGGGCGTCGCCGTTCTGTTCGAGAAGGCCCGCGGCCGGCAATGCGCCCGCTCGCGCCGCTTCTTTGCCGAAAGCGACATGGACGGCGAGGTCTCCAGGCGCGACGCCCAGGCGCTGCGCGAACGCAAGGCGGCGGGGCGATAGGGGCTTTGGCTCGCGCCTTCTCCCCCCTCCCAACCTCCCCCGCAAGGGGGGAGGTGCCGTTTGGTGCGCTTTGCGCTGGTCGAGCCACAAACTCGATCGGCACCCTCCCCCTTGCGGGGAGGGCTGGGGAGGGGGGTGAGGAGCCGCGATGACCCGCCCCCATCTTCCCTCGCTCCTCGCCGGCCTCGCCGCCTTCGCCCTCGATCGCGGGCACAAGCTGGTCCAGCTCGAACTCTCCGGCTGGCGCGGCGGCGAGATCGTTCGCGTCACCGATTTCTTCGACTACGTGCTGGTGTGGAATACCGGCGTCTCCTACGGCCTGCTCGGCGACCTGCCGGTCTGGGTGCTCGGGTTGCTCGCGCTGGCGGCGATCCTGGCGCTCGGCGCCTGGTGGTGGCGCACCGGCGAGGCGCTCGTCCGCTTCGGCCTGATGCTGGTGATCGGCGGGGCGCTCTCCAATGCGCTCGACCGGGCGCTCTACGGCGCCGTTGCCGATTTCTTTCACTTTCACTGGCAGGATTGGTCGTTCTACATCTTCAACATCGCCGACATGGCGATCACGGCGGGGGTGTTGCTGCTGGTCCTCGACATGCTCGGGATCGGGCGCCGCAAGCCGGCGTGATCGCAAAGGCGCCTCAATCTGGCCTTACGGCCCATCATGCACTATAAGGCCACGCGGGCAGCGCGCGGACCGGGGAACAAGGGAAGACTCATGTCGAGCATAGGATTGGGGCGGCGGCCCAGCTTGCGTGCCGTGGCGCGTGCCGGCCTTGTGTCCCTGAGCCTTGTCGCCAGCCTCGGCCTTGCCGCCTGCACCACGACGGAGGGCACCAACGCCTTCACCGATATCGGCACCTTCGAGCGCGAGGTGATGTCCGAGACGCTCAAGGGCATGGGCATGCTCGAGCGCGAGAAGAAGGACGAGAACGGCAATCCGCGCGGCCCGCTGGTGCTGCCCAAGGACAGTGCCGTCCTGCCGGCGCCGGGCGACGCCAAGTCCGATTCGGTCGCGGCGCTCCTGCCCGAGGATTCCACCAAGGTGAAGCTCGATACGTCCGGCCTCACCGACGAGGATATCAGGCGGCTGCGCAACGCGCGCGTCGTCGACCTGCGCACCCTCGATGGTCGTCCGCTCACCGACGAGGAGGCGCGCAAGCTCACCGCCCGCATGACGGCGGCCAAGCTCCAGGGCGGGCCGCGCCCGCTCTATCTGCCGCCCGAGGAGTACTTCACCACCGTCAAGGGCCAGGACCTCGTCTGCCTTGCCCCCAATGGCGAACTGGTGCCGCTCACCGACAAATCCTGCCCGCCCGAGATCCGCAAGGCGCTTTCGGCGCAGGCCAACTGATCCCAACTCGAAAGATGCGCCGCCCCTGAGAGGGTCCCGCAGGAGTTCATCGATGTCCGATTCTTCCGCCCTTTCCGCGGCCGGCGACCGCTTGGCCAAGGTGATTGCCCGCTCGGGCCTCTGCTCGCGGCGCGATGCCGAAGGCTGGATCAAGGATGGCCGGGTCACCGTCAACGGCCGCAAGGTGCTGACCCCCGCCTTCAACGTCACCGACGCCGACAAGATCAAGGTCGACGGCGAGCCGCTGGCGGCGCGCCAGGGCACCCGCGTCTGGCTCTACAACAAGCCCGCCGGCCTCGTCGTGACCGAGAAGGACCCCGAGGGGCGCCCGACCATCTTCGAGGCCCTCGACGAAAAGGGCCTGCCGCGCGTCGTCTCGATCGGGCGGCTCGACATCAATACCGAGGGCCTGCTGCTGGTCACCAATGACGGCGGGCTGAAGCGGGTGCTGGAGCTGCCCGCCACCGGCTGGCTGCGCCGCTACCGCGTGCGCGCCTTCGGTGCCGTGACCCAGCAGCAGCTCGACACGCTCAAGGACGGCATCGAGATCGAGGGCGTCACCTACGGCCCCATCGAGGCGATCCTCGAGCGTACCCAGGGCTCGAACTCCTGGCTGGTGCTCGGCCTGCGCGAGGGCAAGAACCGCGAGGTCAAGAACGTGCTCGGCGCCCTCGGCCTGCAAGTCAACCGGCTGATCCGCGTCAGCTACGGGCCGTTCCAGCTCGGCGACCTGGCCGAGGGCGAGGTCGAGGTGGTGCCGGCCCGCGTCCTCAAGGAGCAGCTCGGCAAGCGGCTCGCCGCCGAGGCCAATACCGACTTCGACAGCGAGATGCCCGAGGTGGCGGCGCAGAAGAAGCGTGCCGTCAATCCCAACCTCAGGGCCGCCGCTCCCGGCAAGGCGCCGGCCAAGGCCTCGCCGCGCAAGGATGGCGGCCACCGCTTCCGCTTCGAGGACGACGAGACCGAGGCCGCGGCGCTGGCGGCGCGCGCCGAGCGGCCGCGTACCGACCGGCCCGGCGGCCGCTTCCCGGTGACGCCGCGCGCCACCAAGGCCCCGCGCCCCGAACCGCAGACCATCACCCGCACCATCCACCATGAGGATGGCAGCGAGGAGAAGATCACCGTCAAGGCGCCACGCGCCCCGCGCGAAGAGGCCCGCTGGGATCCCGACGACAGCTCGGCCCGCAATTTCGGCCGCCCCGAGCACCACGAACGCCCGGCCCGCAAGCCGCGCGACGGCGATGACGGCGAGCGCCCCCGCCGGAGTTTCGATGACAAGCCCCGTCAGGGCGGCAAGCCCCGGACCGGCGGAAGATCGTTCGGCGACAAGCCGTTCGGGAGCAAGCCGTTCGGGAGCAAGCCGTTCGGGGACAAGCCGCGTCGCCCGCGTCCCGAGGGCGACGAGCGGCCGAAGCGCCCCTATGGCGACAAGCCCCGTCCGACCGGCGATGGCGCCGCGCGCCCGAGTCGCCCGTATGGCGACAAGAAGCCCTACGCTGCCCGTCCGCCTCGCGATGCCGGTGATCGGTCGCCGCGCGCCCACGATGGCAAGAAACCCTATGCGCCCCGCGACGCCGGCGATCGCCCGGCGCGGAGCTTCGGCGGCAAGCCGGGCCCTTTCGGTGACAAGAAGCCCTTCGGTGACCGGAAGCCCTATGGCACCCGCCCGCCGCGTGACGGCGGTGACCGCCCGGCCCGTTCCCCCGGCGACAAGCCGCGCAGCTTCGGCGACAGGCCCGGCGGCGGCAAGCCCTTCACCGGCAAGCCCTTTGCCGGCAAGCCCTTCACCGGCAGGCCCGGCGGCCGCCCGTCGTCCGGCGGTGGCCGCCCCGGCGGCGACAAGCCGCGCGGGCCGAGGAAGCCGCGGCCCTAGCCGATGCGCATCATCTCCGGCAGGTTCCGTGGCAAGGCGCTGCTCCCGCCCTCCGACGCGAGCATCCGACCGACGGCGGACCGGACGCGCGAGGCGGTGTTCAACATCCTCGCCAGCCGCATCGGCGTGCACCTCGATGGCGTCAGGGTGCTCGATCTCTTCGCCGGCACCGGTGCGCTCGGCCTCGAGGCCCTGTCGCGCGGCGCCGCCGGAATCGTCTTCGTCGACACCGGTGCCGAGGCACGCGGCCTGATCCGCGACCATATCGAAGCCTTCGGCGCAGGCGGCGTGGCCAAGCTGCTGCGCCGGGACGCCACCGATCTCGGCCCCGCCGGCACGCTCGGGCCGTTCGACCTCGTCTTCCTCGATCCGCCCTACGGCAAGGGCCTCGGCGAACGCGCCCTCGCCTCGCTGGCGGCCGGCAACTGGCTGGCCCCGGGCGCCACCATCGTTCTCGAGGAGGGCGCCGACATCGAACTCGACCTGCCGGCAGGTTTCCAACTGGATGACCGTCGCGAATACGGCGCCGCCGCGGTGCACTTCATCCGCGCCGTCTGACCCTCCTCGCCCGGGGGTGGGCCTGCGCACCGGCGCCCGGTAAGGTAGCTGCACCCCCCGAGGTCCCCATGAAGTTCAGCGCCATCATCATCCCCTCCGGTAACGCCACCGCCGTCGAGGTTCCCCCCGAAGTCATGGCCACGCTCGGCCCCGAGACCCGCCCGCCGGTCGCCATCGCCATCAATGCCGCCACCTGGCGCAGCCGTATCGCCATCAAGGACGGCCGGCGCCTCATCGGCATTAACGCCGCCAACCGAGCGGCCGCCGGCATCGCCGCGGGCGACACCATCGAAGTCTCCGTGGAACGCGACACCGCCCCTCGCACAGTCGAAGCGCCTGCCGACCTCGCCGGCGCCCTCAACGCCAGCCCTGCCGCCCGCGCTGCCTTCGACGGGCTCGCTTTCGGCCTCAGGACCAGGCACATCCGCGACATCGAATCCGCCAGGACGCCGGAAGTCCGCGCCCGCCGCATCGCCAGGCTGGTCGAAACGCTGGGCGCCTAGCGCGTCCGCCCGAACAACCTTTCGATATCCGCCTTCCTGAGCTCCACATAGGTCGGGCGGCCGTGGATGCATTGGCCGGAATGCGGCGTTGCCTCCATCTCGCGCAGCAGGGCGTTCATCTCCTCGACCCTGAGGCGCCGGCCCGAGCGCACCGAGCCGTGGCAGGCCATGCGGCCGATGATCGCCTCGAGCCGGTCGCTGAGCGCCGCCGTCGAGTCCCACTCGGCGAGGCCGTCGGCGAGGTCGCGGACCAGCCCCTCGATATCGGCCTGGCCGAGCAGCGCCGGCGTCTCGCGCACCGCCACGGCGCGCCGGCCGAAGCGCTCGACCACCAGCCCCAGTCGCTCGAGCACCGGGGCCGCGGCCTCGAG
>NZ_JAYRYM010000190.1:0-7168 GCF_041917035.1 Devosia sp.
GGCGGCGTCGGCGTCGGCCTCACCGGCATGCTGCTGCTGGTCATCGTCACGGTGTTCCTCGCCGGCCTGATGGTGGGGCGCACGCCGGAGTACCTGGGCAAGAAGATCGAAGCCCGCGAGATCAAGCTGGCGGCGCTGACGCTGCTGATCATGCCGATCGGCGTGCTCGCCTTCGCGGCGCTGGCCATCGTCACCGGCAATGCCCAGTCCGCCGTGCAGGATGCCGGGCCGCACGGGCTCACCGAACTGCTCTACGCCTACAGTTCTGCCACCGGCAACAACGGCTCGGCCTTCGCCGGCTTCACCGCCAACGTCGACTGGCACAACGCCTGGCTGGGCATCGCCATGCTGTTCGGCCGCTTCGGCTACATCATCCCGATCCTCGCCATCGCCGGCTCGCTCGGCATGAAGAAGACGGCTCCGGCCTCGTCCGGGACCTTTCCCACCCACGGGCCGGTCTTCGTCACCCTATTGGTCGCGACGATCCTGATCGTCGGGGCGCTGACCTTCCTTCCCGTCCTTGCTCTGGGGCCGATCGCCGAACAGGTGTCGATCGCTGCCGGGCAGAGCTTCTGAGGCAAACGAAATGTCAAAGCATCCTTCACCGGAAATCCGGCTGCTCGACGGAGGCATCCTGTCCCGCGCGGCGGCACAGGCGGTGCTCAAGCTCAATCCGCGCGGGTTGATGCGCAACCCGGTGATCTTCGTCACCGCGCTGACCTCGCTGCTCGTCACGGTCCTCGTCATCCGCGATGTCGTCGTGGGCTCGGAGAACATCGGCGTCGGTGTCCAGGTGGCCGCCTGGCTGTGGTTCACCGTCCTGTTCGCCAATTTCGCCGAGGCCATCGCCGAGGGGCGGGGCAAGGCCCGCGCCGACGCCTTCCGCGCGACGCGATCCACGACGCGCACCAAGGTCCTGATGGACGCGGCGAGACGCGACATCGTGGTCCCCCGGGACGCCTCGGCCCTGGTCGAGGGCGACATCATCCTCGTCGAGGCCGGCGAGATCGTCCCCACCGACGGCGAGGTCATCGAGGGCGTCGCCTCGGTCGACGAGAGCGCCATCACCGGCGAGAGCGCCCCGGTGATCCGCGAATCGGGCGGCGACCGTTCCTCCGTGACCGGGGGCACGCGGCTGGTCTCCGACTGGCTGGTGGTCAAGGTCACCGCCGCTCCGGGAAACACCTTTCTCGACAGGATGATCGCCCTCGTGGAGGGCGCGAAGCGCCAGAAGACCCCGAACGAGATCGCCCTCGATATCCTGCTCGCCGCCCTGACCCTGGTGTTCCTGTTCGTCGTCGTGACCCTGCCGGCGTTTGCCCACTGGAGCGGCACCGAGATCCCGGTGATCTACCTCGCGGCGCTGTTCGTCACGCTGATCCCGACGACCATCGGGGGGCTGCTGTCGGCCATCGGGATTGCGGGCATGGATCGGCTGGTCAAGGCCAATGTCATCGCCAAATCCGGCCGCGCCGTGGAGGCGGCGGGCGATATCGACGTGCTGCTGCTCGACAAGACCGGCACCATCACCTTTGGCAACCGCATGGCCGACGCCTTCGAGCCGGTACCCGGAATCGGGGCGCAGCAACTGGCCGAGGCCGCCTACCTCGCCTCGCTGTCGGACGATACGCCCGAGGGCAAATCGATCGTCGAGCTGGCGACGCGCAAGTTTGCGCTGAACGCGGACGCCGCCAAGGGCGCACACTTCGTGCCCTTCACCGCGCAGACCCGGATGTCGGGCGTCGACCTGGCCGACGGCACGGCGATCCGCAAGGGCGCCTCCGATGCCATGCTGAGGTACCTGGGAGCAGCACAGGACCCTGGCCTCGACAAGATCGTCCGGCGCATCGCCTCCTCCGGCGGCACGCCGCTGGTGGTCGCCGAGGACACCCGCATCCTCGGCGTCGTCCACCTCAAGGACGTGGTGAAACCGGGCATCCGGGATCGCTTCGCCGAGATGCGCAGGATGGGCATCCGGACCGTGATGATCACCGGCGACAACCCGCTCACGGCCGCCGCCATCGCCGCCGAGGCCGGGGTCGACGACTTTCTCGCGGAGGCCACCCCGGAGCGGAAGCTCGAGCTGATCCGTTCCGAGCAGGCCGACGGACGGCTGGTCGCCATGTGCGGCGACGGTTCGAACGACGCCCCGGCCCTGGCGCAGGCCGATGTCGGGGTCGCGATGAACTCCGGCACGCCGGCCGCCAAGGAGGCCGGCAACCTGGTGGACCTCGACAGCGACCCCACCAAGCTCATCGAGATCGTCCTGGTGGGCAAGCAATTGCTGATCTCTCGCGGGGCCCTGACGACCTTCTCGATCGCCAACGACGTCGCCAAGTACTTCGCCATCCTCCCCGCCCTGTTCGTCACGGCCTATCCGGGCCTCGCGGTCCTCGACGTGATGCGCCTCGGCACCCCGACCTCGGCGATCCTGTCGGCCCTGATCTTCAACGCCCTGGTGATCGTGGCGCTGATCCCGGTGGCCCTGAGGGGCGTCAGGTACGTACCATCGTCGGCTTCGGCGCTCCTGTCCCGCAATCTCACCATTTACGGGTTGGGCGGCCTCATCACCCCGTTCATCGGCATCAAGCTGATCGACCTGCTCGTCGATCTGCTGCATCTGGCCTGAGGAGGCAGACATGTTGACCCAGCTTCGCCCGGCGATCGTCCTCGTCGCCGTCTTCACCCTGCTCACCGGCGTCGCCTATCCGCTCGCCATGACCGGTATCGCGCAGGGTCTGTTCCCCGTTCAGGCGGGCGGCTCGCTGATCGAACGAGACGGCACGATCATCGGCTCCGGCCTGATCGGGCAGGCGTTCACCAGTGCGCACTATTTCCACGGGCGACCGTCGGCCGTGGGCAATGACGCGTCGACCTCGTCCGGCTCGAACTACGGTCCCGGCTCGACCGCCCTGCTCGAACAGGTCACGGAGCGCGCCGCCGCCTATGGCGGCCGGGATGTTCCGGCCGACCTCCTCACCGCCTCGGGCTCGGGCCTCGACCCGGACCTCTCGCCGGCGGGCGCCATGGCCCAGGTTGCTCGGGTTGCCGCAGCCAGGGCACTGCCGGAGGCAGAGGTCCGGGCGCTGGTCGCCGCCCATACACTCGGCCGCGACTTGGGTATATTGGGAGAGCCCCGCGTCAACGTCCTGGCGCTCAACCTGGCGCTCGATGCCCTGAAACCCTGATGGCTGAAGCCGCCCGCCCATCGCCCGAGGCCTTTCTCGCCACCGCCCAGCGCGAAGGCCGGGGCACGCTGAAGATCTTCCTCGGCGCATCGCCGGGCGTCGGCAAGACCTTTGCCATGCTGGAGGCGGCGCGGATCAAGGCACGCGAGGGCGTCGACGTCGTCGTCGGACTGGTCGAGACGCATGGCCGGGGGGAAACCGAAGCGCTCCTCGGCGGTCTCGAGGTCCTGCCCCGAAAGGCCATGGACTATCGCGGCCAGCAACTCGACGAACTCGACCTCGACGCCCTGCTGGCGCGCAGGCCCCAACTCGCGCTCATCGACGAGCTGGCCCACACCAACGTGCCCGGCTCGCGCCACCCCAAGCGCTGGCAGGACGTGGTCGAAGTGCTCGATGCCGGCATAGACGTGCTGACGGCGCTCAACATCCAGCACATCGAGAGCCTCAACGACGTGATCGCCCGGATCACCGGTGTCCGGGTGCAGGAGACCGTTCCGGACGAGGTCTTCAGGCAGGCCGACGAGATCGAGGTCATCGACCTGCCGCCCGAGGAACTCATCACCCGGCTGCATCAGGGCAAGGTGTACCGGGCGGGGACCATCGGCCGGGCGCTCGACAACTTCTTCACCAAGCCCAACCTCACCGCACTCCGCGAACTGGCGCTGCGGACGGCGGCCAGCCGGGTGGACGATGAGATGCTGCGGCTCATGCGGGCCAACGCGCTCGCCGGACCCTGGCCGACGCAGGAACGCATCCTCGTCTGCATCAACGAGTCCCCCCTCGCCAAGACGCTGGTCCGGGCCGGCAAGCGGATGGCGGACCGGGCCGGGATCCCGTGGATCGCCGCGACGGTCGCGACGACCAGGCACGAGGCCCTGCCCGACGCCGCGCGCCGACTGACGACCGAAGCGCTGCAACTGGCCGAGACGCTTGGCGCGGAGGTCGTGACACTGCACGCCGACCGCGACGCCGCGGCAGAACTTCTCGGCTTCGCCCGAACGCGCAACGCCTCTCGACTGGTGGTCGGGCGCCCCCGCCGCAGAGGCCTGTTCGGATACTTCCGCGAACCCGTCGCAGACCGCCTGCTGGACGCCGCGACGGACTTCGAGGTGACGATCGTCGCCGGCGAGGTGCGACATCCCGCCCCCATGCCCAAGGTCAGTCCCGAGGCCATCGGGGTCACCTGGCAATCCCTCGCGGCCGGCGTCGCCGGCGCTGCCATCGCCAGCTCGATCGCGCTGCCGATCGACATCTTCGGGCTGGTGTCGCCACCCTCGCTGGTGGTGATCTACCTCGTGGCCGTGCTCTTCGTAGGCACCCGCTACGGGCTCGTCCCGGCCATCGCGACGAGCGTCATCTGCTTTCTGGCGCACAACTTCCTCTATACCTCGCCCCGCTACAGCTTCACCATCCAGAGTGCCGAGGACGTGGTCGGCATCATACTGTTCCTGATCGGAGCGCTGTTCACCGGCAGCCTCGCCGGGCGCCTGCGGGCCCAGGTCGCAACGATGCGGGCCAACCAGAAGCGGACGGCCATGCTCTACGACTTTGCCAAGAAGGTCGCCACGAAGTCCGACCTGGACGACGTGCTCTATGCCGGCGCCTATCATGTGGCTGCGACGCTGGGATGCCAGTCGCTGATCCTCATGCCGGGCAAGTCCGGGCAACTCGAACAGGTGCAGGGCTATCCGACGATCGAGGAGGAACTCGATCCGCGCGCCCTGGCGGCAGCGCGGTGGGCCTTCGAGAAGAACGAAGCGGCCGGCGCAGGAACCGCGACGCTGCCGACATCGCCCTGGATGTTCGTGCCGCTCGCCGGCGCGGCACTGATCGGTGTCGTCGGCCTGCAGTTCGCCGATGCCCGCCGCGGCAACGACCCCGAGGTCCGGCGGCTCATCCAGGCGGTGGAGGATCAGGTGGCTGTCGCGATCGAGCGCACCCGCATGGCCGCTGCCATCGAGGACATGCGCATCGAGACGGAGGGAGAGAGGCTGCGCACCGCCCTGCTCAACTCGCTGAGCCACGACCTGCGGACCCCGCTCGTGTCGGTGATCGGCGCCCTTTCGGGCCTCAACGACGACTCCGTCTCGCCCGCAGGTCGGCGGGCATTGGTGGAAACGGGCCTCGACGAGGCCAAGCGCCTCGACCGCTACGTGCAGAACCTGCTCAACATGACCCGGCTCGAGTACGGGGCGCTGAAGCCCCGGCGAACCACGGTTGACCTGCGCGAGGTGGTGGGGGCGGTCCGCATGGACCTGGCCCGTGTCCTGCACGGTCACGTCGTGCAGCTCGAGCTGCCGCGCGAGTTGCCGAGCATCGACGCCGACCCCGTCCTCATCGGCCAGGCCGTGGCCAACGTGCTGGAGAATGCCGCCAAGTACTCCCCGGCCGGCTCGAAAGTCACCATCACGGCCAGCAGCGGCCCGGAAACCGTCACCCTTGCGGTCAGCGACGAGGGACCGGGGATTCCCGAGGCCGAACGGGAAAAGGTGTTCGACCTCTTCTACAGGGTTGAGGAGGGCGACCGGCGGCCGACCGGCACCGGACTTGGCCTCGCCATCGTGCGGGGCTTCGTCGAGGCCCACGGCGGGCGCGTTCGCGCCGTGGCCGGGCCGGACGGGCGAGGCACGACGATCGAGATCGAACTGCCGATGGCACAAGGAGCGACCCATGGCTGAGGCCCGCATCCTGGTCATCGAGGACGAAGCCCCGATCCGCCGGTTCCTCAGGATCGCGGTGGAGAGCGCGGGGTTCGGATTCAGCGAGGCCGGGCGGGGCCGGCAGGGGATCGAGATGGCCGCGACCGGGGCGCCGGACCTCGTGCTGCTGGACCTCGGGCTGCCCGACATGGACGGCAGGCAGGTGATCACCTCCATCCGCGAGTGGAGCCAGGTGCCGATCCTCGTCCTCTCCGTGCGCGACGCCGAGACCGAAAAGATCGCCGCGCTCGACGCCGGAGCGGACGACTACGTGACGAAGCCCTTCGCCACGGGTGAGTTGCTGGCCCGCATCCGGGCGCTGCTCCGCAGCCGCAAGGCGCCGGAGACCGAAAAGACCAACATCGTTGCCGGCGACCTCAGCATCGACCTTGCGGCTCACCTGGTTCGCGTGGCCGGGGCCGAGGTGAAGCTGACCCGCAAGGAGTTCGATGTCCTTGCACTGCTGGCCCGCTACGCCGGTCGCCTGGTGACCCACAGGCAACTCCTCGCCGCCGTCTGGGGCCCGGCGCACGAGGACGACGCCCACTACCTCCGCATCGCCATCGGCCATATCCGCGACAAGCTCGGCGACGACGCCGGGAACCCACGGTACATCCTGACCGAGCCCGGCGTGGGCTATCGGCTCATCGGCGGCGCCGGGTGAGCCTTGCCTGGCGAGCGGGCAAGGCGCCGCACACCCGCGCCTTGATTTCCGCTGCCGGATGGACCTCTATCGGCATCGTGTGCCGTAGGCCGAAGCGAGGCAGTGATGACCGATGCGGAAATCCTCGAATGGCTCGTTTCCGGCGACCCGTCGGTGGCGTTCCAGGCCCGTCGCGATCTCGAGGGCGTGGTCGACCTGGCCCTGCAGAAGCGCATCGCCACGGAGGGCTGGGGCGCGGGGTTCCTTGCGGCCGCGCATCGCGACGGCAGTTGGGGGCGCGCCTACTACAGCCCCAAGTGGATTTCGACGCACTACACCCTGCTCGACCTCAGGATCATCGGCCTTCCCCGTGACAACCCGCTGGCGCGGCGGGCCGTCGACAAGGCGCTTGCCGAGAACCACTCGACCGGCGGCAGCCTGATCGACGACGTCTGCATCAATGGCATGGCGCTGAATTTCTGCGCCTGGTTCGGCGCCAGCGAGGACCAGTTGCGGCGCCTGATCGACTACATCCTGGAGCGCCGGCTGGCCGATGGCGGCTTCAACTGCGACATCAAGCGCGGACCGGTGCATCATGCCTCGATGCACACCACGATCTGCGTGCTCGAGGGCTTTGC
>NZ_JAYRYM010000191.1:0-7127 GCF_041917035.1 Devosia sp.
GCCGAGTCCCGCATCGCGGCCGCCATCGGTGACGGGCACTCCGCCAACGAGGCGGCAGCCGCCCTGGGGCTGAGCCAGCACACCGTCCGCTCGACCCTGAAGCTGATCTACTCGAAGCTTGCGATATCCAAGCAGACCGAACTGGCACGGCTCGTCGAGCACCTCAGGTGGCCGGGCTAGCACGTCGCAGCGGGCTTCGGCGGGGTCCCGAAGGCCCGATCCGCCGGGGGGAGCGATCCGCGCCGCTTTGACGCCGACCGGGCACGCCCGGCACCCTATGTCTCGCGGAGCCGCGTCGCGGGCCTTGCCGAGAGCGCGCTCCAGGTTGCGGCGATGCCGGTGACCAGCGTCAACCCGAGCGTCGCGGCGACAACGCCGACGAGCAGCGGCAGGTCGGGCCGAAAGGCGCTCTCGAGGACGATCGTCACCAGGGCCCATGCCCCGGCAACGCCCAGCAGCGCCGCAAGGAGGGCCGCCATCAGACCGATGACGCCATACTCGATGAGGTACAGGCGGACGATATCGCCGGTGGTCGCGCCCAGGACCCTGGCCACGATCGAGTCGGCCTCGCGCTGACGGCGTCCATTGGCGAGCGCCCCGGCGAGCACCAGGACGCCGCCGGCCAGCGCCACCGCGCCGACGAGGCCCACGGCGGTTGCCACCGATGCGATCAGGGCGCGGACGGCGCCGACGGCCTCGTCGATCGGCAGGAAGACCAGGTCGGGGAAGGCCGCGGCCAGTTGCGCCTCGGTCTCGGCCCGACCATCGGTCCTGATCTTGAGAAGCCCGAAACTCGACTGCGGGAAGCCGTCGAGCGCGCCGGGCGACAGGACATAGGGGAAGTTCACCCCGCCGCGCTGCCACTCGAAATGGCGAAAGCCGACCACCGTTGCCGAGACCGGCTCTCCATAGACGGTGAAGGTCAGGACGTCGCCGATCTTCAGCCCGAGCTGCCGGCCAATGTCATCGGACGGGGCAACGAGGGGCGGGCCGGAATAGCCCTCGCCCCACCAGGCGCCGGTCGACAGCCGGGAGCCGCGCGGTACGGCGGCGGACCAGGTCAGGGGGATCTCGTCACCGAAGTAGAGCGACATGTCCTTCGGCGGCTCGCTGAAGGGGGGCGGCGGGCGATCGTTGAGCAGAAGGCCGGTGGCGCGCAGGACCGGGAGGGACTCGAAGCTCTCGATCCCTGCCGTGGAGGCGGAGAAGTCGGCCAGCGCTGCCACCTCGTCGTCGAACAGGTCGAGGTAGACGAGACTGGGTGCGTCGACCCGCACGGACGGGTCGAGCTGATGCTGCAGGTTGTCCGCCGTCAGCGCGATGACGAGCAGCAGGGAGACCCCCAGTCCCAGCGACAGGATGACCGCCGACGCGGGTGAGCCGGGGCGGCACGCGGCGCGGATGGCATTTCGCACCGCGGCAGCGCGGACCGGCGGCACCGACTCGAGGCCGCGCCGGATCAGGCGCGATGCGACGCGGAGCAAAACGACAGCCAGGGCGACCCCGAGGCCGTACCAGAGCACCACGTCTGCGCGACCCACATCGAGCGTCGCAACCAGCGCGATCAACCCCAGGCTGACCAGGACCGGGAGGCCGACCTCGGGCTTCAGCATGTCGCGCCAGCCTCGCCGGCGCGGGGCGGGACCGAGCGCGCGGAATAGCAGAGCCGGGCGCAGCAGCCGAATCCGCGCGAGCGGCAGGTAGGCGAACAGAAAGCTGACCAGCACGCCGAACACGGCCGCGAGGCCGAGCGCAGCGATGTCCACGGTCGGCTGCAAGGCGAGGCCGACCGCAGGGCCGATCAGCGGCAGGGCGAACCAGGTCGCCACGACTGCAGCACCCGCGCCGATAGCTGTCCCGAGCACAGTGAGCGTGAAGATCTGGATCAGGAAGTGCAGAACGAGGCGGAGCCCGGTGGCGCCGAGGGCCCGCATGGTGGCGATGGAGCGTTGGCGCTCCAGCACATAGGCGGAGACCGCATTGGCAACGCCAACGCCGCCCACGATCATCACCGACAGTCCGATGATCGAGAGAAAGCGCCGGAACATGCCGTAGTAGGAGGCCAGTTCGTCGGTGGCGTCGCCCGGGGCACTGAAGCGCCAGCCGGCCTCGGGTGCGACCGCAGCGATGTCGCGGGCGGCCCGATCGAAGTCGACCCGGCCGCCGGTATCGACCTTGTAGCGGTAGCGTGCGAGGGAACCCGGCGCGAGAACGCCGGCCGCATCGATGGCGGCAACGGAGACCAGCACCGGGTAACCGATCGCGATGCCCTGACTGACCTGGTCGGGAAGAGACGCAACGGTGCCACGTATGGTCAGCCAAGTCTCGCCCAGAGCAAGGCGATCACCGATGCTCAGGCCGAGTCGTTCCAGCAGGCCGGGGGCAACCAGTGCACCCGGGCCGTTGCCTTCGCTCGATAGCCGCTGGGCGGGCGGAGCTGCATCGGCCGGCTCGATGGTTCCGAGCAGCGGGTACGCCGAATCCACGGCACGGACGGCGGCAAGGACGCCCTGCCCGTCTTCCCCGTGCACACGCGCCATGACGTCGATGACCTCGGCGACCCGCCCCAGGCGCTCCATCGCAGCGCGCTCCTCGGCATTTGCCCGCCGATCGGTCAGGCGGGCCTCGATATCGCCGCCAAGCAGGACCCGCGCATCGCGGGCGAGCGCCGACTGCAGCGCCGAGCCGACGGAGCCGACCATCGACATGGTGCCAACGCCCAGCGCCACACAAGCGATCAGAAGCCAGAAGCGCCGGAAGTCCCCGCGCAAATCTGCCAGCGCCACACGCACGATGCTGGAGATAATGTTGCTCACGCCAATCGCCTCTTTTCGGAACTTATTCGCTGGATGCATCCGACAATTGACGCAAATCAAGGTGGTCCGAGCACCGACGGGCCTTCCTCCGCATTGCTCCTTCTGCAACGGTTGGGGCCGAGCGGTGGCGGCGGCCGCCTGCGTTCCGCCTCGGGAGGGCACGCGTATTGAATATCGCAGGTTCCGGCGTGCTTGTTGTTGCGGCTGACGAGGGTCGCCATTTCCTGGAGTTCATCGAGGTGCCCTACCGCATCCAGGGCGGCAATCGCTACTGGGTGCCGCCCTTGCGATTGCAGCAGCGCGATCTGCTCGACCGGGTGAAGAACCCCTTCTACCGGCATGCCGAGATTCGGCTGTTCGTCGCCTATCGAGCCGGACGCGCCGTGGGGCGCATCGCGGCGATCAGCAATCAGGTGCACAACGACACCCACCATGAGCGTGCCACGCTGTGGGGCTTCTTCGAGTGCATCGACGACCTCGAGGCGGCGTCGGCTCTGTTCGGCGCGGTGGAGGCCGCCGCACGCAGCTGGGGGCACACGCTGCTGCGCGGCCCGTTCAATCCGTCGGTCAACGACGAGATCGGGCTGCAGATCGATGCGTTCGATCAGCCAGGCTATGTGATGATCCCCTACAATCCGGCCTGGTACGTGCCGCTCGTCGAGGCGCAGGGTTTCGTCAAGAGCGTCGACCTCTACTGCTTCCGCATCGACTCGGCCTCGGTGTCGGAGCGGCTGAAGCGGGTGGGACCGGCGGTTGCGTCACGCGGCGGCGTGCGATATCGGCGGCTGACCAAAGCCAGCCTGAAGCGGGACGTCGACAAGATCTGGGCGATCTACAATTCGGCCTGGGAGCGAAACTGGCTCTGGGTGCACGCCACCCGCGAGGAGTTTGCGCATCTGGTGGACAATTTGGTGCAGATTGCCGATTTCGACCTTGCCTGGATCGCAGAGACCGCAGGCGGGGAGATGGTCGGTTTCTCCGTCGCTGTGCCCAACATCAACGAAGCGCTGATCTCGATCCGCGACGGCCGACTGGCCCCGTTCGGATGGGCGAGACTACTGTGGGCGAGCCGGCCGGGCGCCATCCACAGCCTCAGGTTCATGGTGATGGGCGTGCTGACCCCGTGGCGCGGCCACGGCATCGACCTTGCACTCAACTACCATCAGTTCGTCGAGGCCGGGCGCAAGGGCTATGAGCGCGGCGAGATGAGCCAGATCCTGGAGACGAACCTGCCGATGATCCACGCTGCCGAGGCGCTGGGCGGCGAGCGCTACAAGACGCACCGGATGTACGAGAAGTCGCTGCCGGCGGCTTAGGGTGGCCGCGACCTGCGCTGCACATCGGGACGCTGAACGTTTGCCGCCCTCGCCCGGCAGATCTTCGCTGCGTTCGTGACCCACGGTAAATAATTCCTCAATAGATCGCCTGGCATCGCCAGCAATCTGGCAGTTCCGACGCATGAAACGGGCCGCAGGACTGTGACGCCTGCAATACTGTGCGGCCAGCTTACAGAGAGCTGACAGTCGCGGTACGGGGACGGTCAGTCTGCCCCTGCTAGGGTGAGTCCATTGCGCATCGTCGCATGAACAAGGGAGTTTCACTCGTGAAGACCGCAACCGCCACCTCGCTCGCCGTCCTGCTGCTGGCGCTCGCCGCAAACACAGCCTCGGCAAAGAGCATCAAGAACGATGTGCCTGACGAGGCGCTCGCCGCCTATTGCGCCACCGTGCCGCTCAACAGCGAGACGGTTGCATCGATCACTCTCCCGGACGGCACGGTGCTGACCGGCAGCGTCCACTGCGAAGCGGAGGACCTGATCATCGGGAGCGACGACATCAACGACCTGCCCGACGACAGCGATGGTCGCCTCGATGACGACGGCGATGACGACTCCGACGACGACAGCGACGACGATAGCGACGACGACTCCGACGATGACTCGGACGACGACGATGACTCGGACGACGACAATTCCGGCCCCGGCGATGGCGACGACGACTGATCGATGCCTTGCAGGTCGACCGATGGCACGCACTCGGTCGACCTGCCCAAAGGCGCTCCGACGGCTCGACGCGAGCCAGCTTCCTGCCGTCCTGCCTGCACAGCGCGTCGCCACGATCCAGGGTCGCGACCGCAAACCCATGTTCGAAGCTTCGGGAGCGTTGAGGCCGAAGCTACTGACGGTACCAGGTCCTGCCGCGCAGGAACCCGCGCTGCCGGCGCCCTGCCCTTGCTAGCGCGATGGACGCCGGCGGCTCAGGACACGGTGCGCCAGACCTACAAGGCGCGGGCCCTGAAGCCATCGCCAGAGATACCGGATCCGGGGTATCGGCACGGCTTCGATGGACTCTATCGCCAGTCCCAGCATCCGGGTGCCGGCATAGGGCACGAGGGTACTCTCATCGAGCATCCGGGCGGTGTGAATGTGGAGTTCGGCCAGCGCCGGGAGCCGGTTGGCGCGGTGCTCCGAGATCATCGCCGTGAGTACGGTCCGTCCGTCGGAGTCGTAGCTTACGCTCAACGGAAGGGGCTCACCCGAAAGGCGAAGCGCGGTGTGTTTCGCGTGTCCCGACGGCGTTGCCGGAGCGAGGCGAATGCGCAGCTCGAACGCGGTACGCCGAGGCAGGCGGAAGTAGAGCCGGGTGTCGGGCCTGTTGGCCGTCCACCGCCAGCGGCAGTCGGACTTGCCGCGCGACGCGACTGGCTCCCGGGCATCGAGGTTTTCGCCCAGCACCGGATCCCATGCGTGCCACGAGGTCAACACCGGTGCCTGTGAGGCCGCCTTTTCAAGGATGTGCCGGCGCAGTCCCTGGCGATCTCCGATCAGCGCCAGCGCCGGTTCGGTCCGACGACGCTCCGCCAGGTCCGCCATCTGCCGGTCGTAGATCTCGCGTGCGAGCGCATAGAAGGCGCGATCGGGCAATAGAATCTCGTCGAATTTCGCCTGTTCATCGGCGGTGAAGTCGATGCGTTTCGGCCGCCTGCTGCCGGTGTTCCGCCGATGCTCGGACGCCGGAGGCACGATCGAGGTGATCGCGCAGAGCGCGTCGAGCGAGCGCTCATGGTCTTCCATCAGTCCGATGAAGAACATGCGCCGAAGGGCACTCAACGCAGCCTCCCTGACGCTGACTCCCGGATGCGTCTCGGACCAGAACTTGCGGTTTGAGGGCATGCCGTAGGCAAGTTGCGCCTGTTGCTGGTGGAAATCGGCGTCGGGGCTCATCAGCCAGTCCAGAAAGACCGACTCTACCCGTTCGCCCGCGTCCAGGCGGGCGGTATACTCCGCATGACGCCGCTTGCGCTCCTGCACGACGAAGAAGAAGAAGGCGGAGATCACGCGATCCTCGGGCTCTCGCAACCAGGTGAACAGATTGGCATCGGGGGCAAGCAACTCGCCGATGGCAGCTCCGGCATGAGCACTGAGTGCCTCGAACCGGCCGAAGTCGTCGCCGGCCTTCAGTGCCTCCCACGGCTTGGTGTAGGCGTCGCCATCCAGTTGGCTGGATAGGGGATACGTCCTCTCCCCTGCAAAGGCATTCTCCATTGTCAGCCGCACGCTGGTTCCCGCGGCCTTCGCCACATGGACAAAGCAGAGCGCCGCGCCGGGATGGTAGGGTCGCTGCGGAAAGAAGCTGGCCGCTGGCGGCAGGCTGTCGAGCGAGGGTTCAGCGGTCACGTTCGGGAGTGTCTCCAGTCCGGCTCAGTCTAGCACCGCTTCGCCGGGGCGGAATTGACAGGAAGGTGTAGCCCGGCAGGCCCCGTGAGCAGGCAGCGGGCTCGGCGCCTCACATGCGGCGATCGACGCCACAGGCGAAAAGCCGGCTCAAAGCGACAGCTCGTCCTGCCAGAGTCGATGCCCGGCCGCCCCGATGTCTCGCGCCAGGTGGGTGTCATGGGCCAAGCGGGAGATCGCGGCGGCGAACTCCGGGGCCGTCTCGGCCGCAAGGTAGTGCCGGCCCGCCTCGGCGTTCAGCCCCCGCACCCCCTCGGCAGTGGAGACGACGGGGCGACCGTAGGCAAACGCCTCTATGGTCTTGAACTTGGTGCCGCCGCCGGCCCGGAGCGGCACCACGACAACAGAGGCCTCGGCATAGAGCGGAGCGAGGTCGGGCGGATCTGCAATGAGGTCTATCAGCGGGTTGCCCACGAGTTGACGACGAAGCGCTGCGCTCGGACTTTTCCCCGCAACGGTCACTCGCAGGTCCGGGAGGTGCGACAGGAGCGGCGCAACCTCGTTCGCCAAGAGGGCTGCCGCCTCCTCGTTGGGCGGGTAACCGAGCGAGCCGATGAACAAGACGCGAAACGGCTTCG
>NZ_JAYRYM010000192.1:0-7086 GCF_041917035.1 Devosia sp.
CCGAGCGAGGCCATCACCGGGTTCTGCCTCGTCACGGCGGTGCTGTCGGCGGGCTGCCACCTCGCTCTCGAGACGACGGTCTGGCCGGACGACGCCTGGCAATGGGCCGCGGTGGTCGGGCTGGGACTCGGCCCGGTGGGGCTGGCCTTCTACGTGTGGGACATCGGGGTGAAGCAGGGCGACATCCAGGTGCTGGGCGCGGCGTCCTACTCGGCGCCGCTGCTCTCGACCCTCGTCCTCGTGCTGACCGGCTATGCCGAATACAGCCACCTGCTGCTGGTCGCGGCGCTGCTGATCACGGCCGGCGCGATCCTTGCGGCCAAGGACATGCTGTTCCGGCGCGCCGCTTGACCCTCGCCGGGCCTCGACGAAACCCGCGAAGCCTCGTGGCGCTCGCCGCCTGAAACCCGGCGCCGGGGCCGTCCCGCCCCGCCTCCCGGGAGAAAATGCGTGCCGTGGGCGGATTGGGGCACCCACGGCACTTCGGCTCATGGCAGAACGCGTTGCGGACCGCGTCCGTCTCAGCCCGGGAACAGGTCCTCGAGCGAGACGATGGCGATGAGCCGATCCTCGTGGTGCACCATGCCGCGGATCTGGCCGACGGCGCTGCTGACGGCCCCGGCGGTCGGCACCGGCATCAGCGTGTCGGCACCGACCTGGATGATATCTGAAACCGAATCCACCAGGATGCCGATGGTGCGGCTGTCGAGTGCCAGCACCAGGACGACGTTGCCGCGCGCCGCCTCGAGCGGCGGACCGCCGAGCACCTGCGACAGATCGAACACCTCGACGACCTGGCCGCGGATGTCGAGCACCCCGCGGGCCCCTGCGCCGCGCCCCGGCAGCGGCGTCGTCGGCTGCCAGCTGCGAATCTCGCGGACCGCCATGATGTCGACGCCGTAGTGCCCGCCATTGCTGGTGAAGGTGACGTACTGGAGCGGCGCGCGCACGGGCTCGCCCTGCGCACCGGTGCCGGTCCGGCCAGGGCCGCCCGACGGGATCTGCGATGTCTGCATGATGGCGGGCTCCGGTCGCCGGCCCCCGACGGGGCCTCAGAGCGGGCCCTGTACACCCCACATCAGACCCGCCGGTTAACTGCACGTCTCGACTTTTATCGGATGCCGAATCCGGTTCGAACCGCTCCGTCGCCGGCGGCCTGGCGCGAGCCGGCGACGCCAGTCGGCAAGCCGGCCGCGGCGTGCTAGGCTGCGACCATGCGCACCGGACCGCTCCGCATGGCCGACACCGTTGCCAAGCCGCGCACGCGGCAGAAACTGGCGCGCCCGCCGCTGCACAAGGTGATCCTGCTCAACGACGACTTCACCCCGCGCGAGTTCGTCGTGCGCGTCCTCAAGGCCGAGTTCCGCATCAGCGAGGACCAGGCCCATCGCATCATGATCACCGCCCACACCAAGGGGGCCTGCGTGGTCGCGGTGTTCACCCGCGAGATTGCCGAGAGCAAGGCGACCCGGGCCACAGAGATGGCGCGGGCCGAGGGCTTTCCGCTGCTGTTCACCACCGAACCCGAGCAATAGCCGGAGCCGAAACGACGACGGCCCGGAGCAGATGCCCCGGGCCGTCAGGTGTCGGATGTTCGACGGGCTCAGTCGGCCCAGGTGCCGTAGCCGATCTTCATCGTCGTGCCGACGAAGCCGTTGACGCGGAACTGCGAGATGCGGTTCTGGTTGGTCTTGACGCACACATAGGTGCCCGGCGGGATATCGGCCAGCGGGATAGAGTCGTTGGTCATGTCGGTGGTCGAGCAGCCGGCATAGCCCGAGCCGTCACCGACCGCCATCAGCGCGCCATTGCGGGGCGTGATGTACTTCTCGACGGCGGAGACCGCCTGGTACCAGATGTCCGCACCCGCGGCGCCACCGGTGGTGCCGTTGTCGAGATTGGCCGTCCAGGTCTGCTGCAGATCGATCAGCCCGGTCGAGAACATTGCCGGCACATCCGGCACGGGCTCGGGCTCGGGCGCCGGCGGAGCACCGACATAGACGATCAGCGAGGATGCCTTGTCGTTGATCTGCGGCACCAGCGGCGAGGTATCGCTGTTCACGTTGCGGCAGTAGCCGGTCAGGTTGGGACCGTCGCACAGCCGCGCCTTGGCGCCGCCGAACAGCTCGACCGACGAAATCTTGTTGTTGAAGGTGGCATTGAGCGCGTTGCGGGTGCCGACGCCCATGCAGAAGGTCTGGCCGTTGAAGGCGGCGCCCACGTAGAAGCACGCCTGCGGGTCTTCCTCGTCCTCGTCATCGGCCGGCGGCGGCGGGGCCGGCGGAGGGGCGTCGCCGCAATTGATCGAGAGGCTCGGACCACCCGGTCCCATGGCAAAGCCGAACGAGCAATCCGGGTTGCTGCCGCCGCCCTCGTCCATCTCGGGCTCCTCCTCGTCTTCCGGCGCGGTGAGGTAGCTGGCGCTCACCCACCCGTCGGGCCCGTCATGCTCGACAAAGCACCAGCCCGACGGCGCGCACTCGGTGATGTCGACGATCTCGCCCGCGGTGAGCTGATCGACGATGCCGAAACCGGTGCCCGGTCCGGTGCGCACATTGACGGCGGACTTGGCCATCGCTTCGACGGCGAGCACGTTGCCCGTCGCGAGCAGCACTCCGGCGGTGCCGAGCACCAGTGCTGCAGTTGTCTGAATGAATTTCATCGTTCCCACCCCTCGTTCCTGCGCGACCCTTCGCGCTTGTGCCCATAATGCAACACAATCGCCTGAACCTATGCTGAACGAAACAGCGAGACTGTGATGCACGAACTCGGGAGACCCCTCCCGTCGTCGCGGCTGCTGAAGTATTCTCCCCTTCGACCGTCAAGCCAACTGGAGAAGTCGCCCTTGCGCCTCGTCACGACACTGAAAATCAGCGCACTCTGCCTCGCCCTCGCCGCCCTGCCTGCTCTGCCCGCCGTCGCCGGGCAGGCGGAGAACACCCTGCTCCAGAAATATGCCGGCTCGTGGAAGGGGTCCGGCAACGTCACCGGCCCCGATCCCGGCACGGTGAGCTGCAGGCTGACCATGAAGGGCACGACGCCCGGCAAGCTGACCTATACCGGCCGCTGCTCGTTCACCGCCGGTGCCGCGAGCTTCCGCGGCGGCATCGTCTACAACGATGCCAACAAGCGCTTCGAGGCGTCCTCGTCGGCCCAGGGCGTCGCCACCACCACCGTGGGCAAGCGCTCGGGCGGCGGCGTGGTCTTCTCCAGTTCCGGCATGGAAACCCGCTACGGCACGGCCTCGAGCTCCTTGTCGCTGACCGGCGGCAGCATCAAGATGAGCTTCAAGCTCGTCGACAAGGACGGCCAGACGATGGCCTCGAGCATCACCTTCGCCAAGAACTGACGAGGAACCGGCGAAGACCTGACGGACTCAGCCGTAGCGCAGACGGGCGCGCTCCCTGGCCCTGGCCGCGACAACCTCGCGGTCCCTGGCCGGGGCGCTCGTCTCCAGCTCTCCGAGCAGGCGCTTCACCACCTTCTCGATATCCTCGACCGCCGCCTCGAATGCCGCCTCGTTCACCTTGGACGGATGCGTGAACCCCGAGATCTTGCGCACGAACTGCAGCGCCGCGTCGTGCACCTCGTTGCGCGTGGCGGGCGGCTCGAAATTGAACAGCGGGCGGATGTTCCGGCACATGGCACTCTCCGGTCGGGCAAAGCGGTGGCCGATAGCGTCGCACCGGCGGTCGGGACAGGCAAGCCTTTGATCTGGCTCAACGCGTCGGCACGAACGCCGACCTAGGATTTCGACCAGATCGACTCCTCCGGACGGGCTCCCCGACATGTCCATCAACATCTGCCGCCCCCTCATTGCCGCCGCCGGCCTCGTCGGCGCGATCGGCGTCGCCGCCGCCGCCTATGCCAACCATGGCGGCAACGAAATGCTCGGCATCGCGGCGAACTTCCTGCTGTTCCACGCCGCGGCGCTGGTTGCCATCGGCGTCCTGCCCGGCCGCCCCCTCAGGGTTGCCGGCGGCGTCATCTTCCTCGGCGTCGCGCTGTTCGCCGGCGACCTGGCGATGGCCGCGCTGCAGGGCCACTCGCTGTTTCCGTTCGCCGCCCCGACCGGCGGCACGCTGATGATCCTCGGCTGGCTCGGCCTCTCGGTCGCCGCCCTGCTGCGCAGGACGCCCGCCGCGTCGTAACGGCTGCGTGATCGGGGTTGCGGTCGGCATCCGCCATGCCGATCTCAGCCGTCGCGGACCGGGCCCCTCTGACGATGTCCATCGTGATGTCGGACCGCATCGGAGCAATCGATGCCGGGCCCGACTTCCATGCTCAACGCGCCCCGCATCGCGTGCTCCTCGGCTAAACCCGCGAGGAGAACATGGATTTCAGTCTCACTGCCCCATTCCTGGGCCAGCCCATCTGGATGTGGCTCACCTTCATCGGCCTTGTCGGCCTGCTGCTCGCCTTCGACCTGGGCGTCCTGCATCGCGGCGACAAGGAGATCGGCGTCAAGGAGAGCCTGCTGCTCTCCGGCTTCTACATCGTCCTCGGCCTCGCCTTCGGCGCCTTCGTCTGGATCAATGTCGGGGCGCAGGCCGGCGTCGAGTACCTGACCGGCTTCGTCGTCGAGAAGAGCCTCGCCGTCGACAACATCTTCGTCATCGCCATGATCTTCGGCGCGCTCGCCATCCCGCGCGCCTACCAGCACCGGGTGCTGTTCTGGGGCATCCTCGGCGTCATCGTGCTGCGGGCCATCATGATCGGCTTCGGCGCCACCCTGGTCGCCGAATATGGCTGGCTGCTCTACGTCTTTGCCGCCTTCCTGATCTTCACCGGCATCAAGATGCTGTTCGCCTCCGACCACGAGCCGGACCTCGAGAACAACCGCCTGCTCAAGTTCATGCGGCGGCGCTTCCGCATCACCCCCCGTCTCGAGGGACACAGGTTCGTCGTCGTCCAGCCGCACCCGAACTCGGGCAAGCCGGTGCTGTGGCTGACCCCGCTCTTTCTGGCGCTGGTGCTGATCGAGATCGCCGACGTGATCTTCGCCGTCGACTCGGTGCCGGCCATCTTTGCCATCACCACCGACGCCTACGTGATCTACACCTCCAACATCTTCGCCATTCTCGGCCTCAGGGCGCTCTACTTCGCGCTGGCGGCCATCCTGCACCGCTTCGCCTACCTCAAGCAGGCGCTCGCCGTGCTGCTCGTCTTCATCGGCAGCAAGGTGTTCGTCGCCGACCTGCTGGGCTGGACCAAGTTCCCGGCCGAGTGGTCGCTGGGCATCACCTTCGTGATCCTCGCCAGCGGCATCGCCTACTCGCTGTGGCGCACGCGCCGGCCGGACAAGCCGGTGCTGCCGGCCGCCGAATAGGCGCCTCCTCCCTCCGCGCGGCACGTCAGCAATGTGCCGCGCGGGCTTCCCTTCGTCGGCGCCTTCGGCTAGACAGCCGCCTTAACCTACAGACTCCGCCGCCAGAACCCGCGCCTTAGCGCGTCTTTCCGCGCGCCCAGACGAGAGAGCTCCGCGATGCCCAAGCGCACCGACATCGAATCGATCCTCATCATCGGCGCGGGCCCGATCGTCATCGGACAGGCCTGCGAGTTCGACTATTCGGGCACCCAGGCCTGCAAGGCGCTCAAGGACGAGGGCTACCGCATCATCCTCGTCAACTCCAACCCGGCGACGATCATGACCGATCCCGATCTCGCCGACGCCACCTACATGGAACCGATCACCCCCGAGGTGGTCGCCATGATCATCGAGAAGGAACGGCCGGATGCGCTGCTGCCCACCATGGGCGGGCAGACCGCGCTCAACTGCGCCCTGTCGCTGAGGAAGATGGGCGTGCTCGACAAGTTCGGCGTCGAGATGATCGGCGCCGATGCCGAGGCCATCGACAAGGCCGAGGATCGCGAGCTGTTCCGCGACGCCATGAAGAAGATCGGGCTCGAGACCCCGCGCTCGATGCTGGCGCACAACACCATCGAGGCGCTGCAGGCGCTCGAGGTGATCGGGTTGCCCTGCATCATCCGTCCCTCATTCACGCTCGGCGGCACCGGCGGCGGCATCGCCTACAACAAGGAAGAATACCTCGCCATCGTCGAGACCGGCATCGACGCCTCGCCCACCGACGAAGTGCTGATCGAGGAGAGCGTGCTCGGCTGGAAAGAGTACGAGATGGAGGTTGTCCGTGACAGGAACGACAACTGCATCATCGTGTGCTCGATCGAGAACCTCGATCCGATGGGCGTCCATACCGGCGATTCCATCACCGTCGCGCCGGCTTTGACGCTGACCGACAAGGAATACCAGATCATGCGCGACGCCTCGATCGCGGTGCTGCGCGAGATCGGCGTGGAAACCGGCGGCTCGAACGTGCAGTTCGCCATCAATCCGGTCGACGGCCGCATGATCGTCATCGAGATGAACCCGCGGGTGTCGCGCTCTTCGGCCCTCGCCTCGAAGGCCACCGGCTTCCCCATCGCCAAGGTCGCGGCCCGCCTCGCCGTCGGCTACACGCTCGACGAACTCGAGAACGACATCACCGGCGGCGCCACCCCGGCCTCGTTCGAGCCGACCATCGACTACGTCGTCACAAAGATCCCGCGCTTTGCCTTCGAGAAGTTCCCCGGCGCCGACAACCGGCTGACCACCTCGATGAAGTCGGTGGGCGAAGCCATGGCCATCGGCCGCACCTTCCAGGAGAGCCTGCAGAAGGCCTTGCGCTCGCTCGAGACCGGCCTCACCGGCCTCAACGAGATCGGCATTCCCGGCTATGACGCGGGCGCCCCCGAGGACGACCGCGAGAACGCCGTGTTCGCCGCCGTGTCCACCCCGACCCCGCAGCGCCTGCTGCACGTGGCCGAGGCCATGCGGCTCGGCTTCGGCATCGAGGACATCTTCGACGCCTCCAAGATCGATCCGTGGTTCCTCGAGCAGATCAAGGGCATTGTCGACACCGAACGGAAGATACGCGAATACGGCCTGCCGGCGGACGCGCAGACCCTGCGCGGCCTCAAGGCGATGGGCTTTTCGGATCGCCGCCTCGCCGACCTCGCCGGCAAGCAGGCCAAGGATGTCCGGGCCCTCCGGCGGTCGCTCGGCATCCGGCCGGTGTACAAGCGGAT
>NZ_JAYRYM010000193.1:0-6965 GCF_041917035.1 Devosia sp.
GCTCCTGTCACTCATCCAGTTCGTCGCCGATCCCAATTCCTCGCTTCCCGCAATTGTCTACTGGCTGATGGGCTCGTTCTCGACCGCAACCTGGGAGCGCGTGCTGATTGCCGCTCCCGTGCTGCTCGCCGGGCTTGGCCTGCTCTGGGGCATGCGCTTCCGTCTCAACATCCTGTCGCTCGATGATGGCGAGGCGCGCAGCCTCGGGGCGCGGCCGGACCTAGAGCGCTGGGTCGTCTTCGCGCTTGTCGCACTGGTCGTGGGCAGCCAGGTGGCCGTATCGGGCATTGTCGGCTGGGTCGGCCTCGTCATCCCGCACGCGACGCGCCTGCTGGTCGGGCACGATCATCGCCGGCTGCTGCCCGCTTCGGCGCTGCTGGGCGCCGGCTTCATGGTGATCATCGACACGCTGGCACGCACGGTGACCGCTGCCGAGATCCCGCTCGGCGTCCTCACCGCCATCGTCGGTGCGCCGGTCTTTGCCCTCCTGCTGCGGCGGCACTTCGGGGAGCGATCGAGCTCATGATAGGCTTGCACGATGCCACCGTACGCTTCGGGCCGCGCGCCGTGCTCGACCGGTTGAGCTTTTCGGTCGCGCGCGGGCGCAGCCTCGCCCTGCTCGGGCCGAACGGCCGGGGCAAGACCACGGCGCTTCGCGCCCTCCTCGGCTTCCAGCGGCTCGACAGCGGCTCCCGCCGCGCGCCGCCGATCGTCGGCTATGTGCCGCAATATGCCTCGAGCAACCAGAGCTACCTGGTCCGCGACGTCGTCGTCATGGGGCGGGCCGCCGGACTGGGCATTTTTGGTCAGCCACGACCCGCCGACTACACGGCCGCCGCCGAGGCGCTGGCGCGGGTGGACGCTGCGCGCTTTGCGAGTCACCGCTTCGACCGTCTCTCGGGCGGTGAGCGGCAACTGGTCCTGATGGCACGGGCGCTGGCCACCGGGGCCGACGTCCTGGTTCTCGACGAACCTGGTTCGGCGCTTGATCTGCACAACCAGTCGAGGTTGCTGCATCTGTTGGCCGATCTGCGCGCACCGCGCGACCGCACCATCGTCTTTACCACGCACGATCCGAACCACGCGCTTGCCGCAGCGGACGATGCCCTGCTGCTCATGCCGCAAGGGCCGCCGCTGTTCGGACCAGTGGCGGATACCATTGTTCCCGGGGCGCTCGAGCAGCTCTACGGCGTGCCGATGCGTCTTGTCGAACTCCCCGGCCCGGACGGTGCGCCGCACCGGGCCGTCCTACCAGCCTTTGCAGGACAGCGCGCCGCATGACCATACTCTTCATCCATTCCCACTACGGGCCATTGCCCAAGCCATACGAGGCGGCCGTCGCCAGCGGGCGCCTCCTCGGCGTCCGCGAGGTCGAGCTTACCTCCGATCATTTCGAGGCGGCAACGGGACTGATCACCACCACCCACCTCGACCAGGTTGGCTTTCTTGCCTGCCGCCCGGCGCTGACCCGGCTGCTCGATCGCGGAGGCCGCTGGTTCTTCAACGGCCACATGCTGCGCATCTTCGTCGAAGGGCTCGGCATCTACGAACCGATCCGCGGGGCACGGCGGCCGGACTATGTGCTCACCCGGCTCAACCCGCACGCGATCTTCGATGGCATCGAGCAGCGCAACCTCGAGGAGAACCGCGGCGTCGCCGGCTTCTACGGCCGGGGCCACAATCCGCTGCCCGGCGGCGGTCTCGCGGTCAACGGCATCGGGCCGGACCTGCTGCCGATCGACTGGGAGTGGCGGCGGCCGGCCGGCGGCCGGATCTTCAGCCATGCCGGCAACGACCTGGGCGGCATGGGCGGGGAAGGCGGTCCCGGGGCGCTGCTCGCCGAGCGTGTCGTCAGCTGGTGCGAAGGAAGGATCGGATCATGAGCATCCTCGCCGTACATCCCGGGGCCTACTACCACATCGAGAGCCTCGAAGGGGCGCGCTATGCCGGCTACTTCGACTGCCTGGTGAGGCCGGAGGACCTCGCCGGGGTACCCCTCGAGGATCACGACGTGGTGCTCATCCCCTGCCGGACCCCGGCCGACCGGATGGCGCCGCACCGGGCCTGGCTGGCCGCCTTTCTCGAACGCGGCGGCACTATCGTCGCCACCGGCGAGAGCGAGAGCCAGCTGTTCCTGCCGGGAATCACGTTCACCCCCCAGCCGACCAATTTCTGGTGGTGGCTGACCCCGGGCGCCGATCTCGGCGTGCGCATCGCCTCTCCGGGGCACGGCCTGTTCACGCGGCTGGCGCAGCGCGACATCACCTGGCATCTGCACGGCTGGTTCGACCCGCCCGACGGGGTCGAGGTGCTCGCCGTCAACGGTGAGGGGCGCCCGATCCTCTATGTCGACGACATCACCTCGAGCGGTCGCATGGTCGTCACCAGCCTCGATCCCTTCTACCACCACGGCAGCCATTTCATGCCGGCCACGACGCGCTTCCTCGACGGCTTCCTGCCCTGGGTGCGCGAGGAGCTCGATATCGGATGACCACCCTGACCGTCCTCGAGAACGGACATGAGTTGCACTACGACTACGCCGATCTCATGCACTATCATGGCTTCGGCTTTCCGGGCGGCGTCGCCCACGCCTTCAAGGTGATGCAGCGCGCCCTGCCGCTGCTCGATGCCGGGCATCCACCCGAGCGGCGCGAAATCGACATCCGCACCGCCTTTCGCGGCCCGGGGGCACGCGATGCGTTCGAGATGGTGACACGCGGGCTGACCGAGGGACGCTATGTCGTCGATGCGGCGCTGGAGCGCCCGGAGCGCGGTGAAACGCTGATGCGCTACGTGTTCGTCCTCACCTACCGCGGCACCACTGTCCGGCTGCAGATCCGCGACGGCATCGTCCGCGACGAGTTCATCGGCCTGGGCCGTAAGCCCGATCGCACGGCCGAAGAGGACGCCCGGCTCGAATACCTGAAGCGTGACATGGCCGATCGCCTTCTGGCGCTGCCGGCCGAAGAGGCCTACGACGTGGTCTGACCTCACGGCCCCAGGTTGGCGGGTACCGGCGGGGCGGCGTAGTTGACCACGATCTCGACGCGGCCATTGCCCGCCAGGTAGGGGTCGTTGGGGAACATCGGCGCGGCCGTCGCATTGCCGGCGACCGAGCGAATCCGGTCTTCGGCCAGCCCGAACTCGCCCAGGATGGCGCGTACGACATTGGCCCGGTCGGTCGACAGGTCCCACGCTCCGTAGCGCGGATTGGGGTAGGTGGCGCCGGCTGCCGTGTGGCCCGAGATGTCGATCTGGTTGGAGAGCTTCTGCAGGATGGGCGCGAGCGCGGCGATTGCCGCCCGCGTCTGCTCGAAGGGGTATTTCGAGCCCTCGGGAAACATCGGCCGGCCTTCCTGGTCCATGATCTTGATGTTCAGGCCGTCCTTGGTTTCCTCGACGATCAGGTTGTCCGACATCTCGGTGATGTCCGGCATGGCCTGCCAGGCCTGCCTGATGCTCGCTGCCGCGGCGTGGAATTCCTGGTTGAGCTGCGAGTTGAGTTCGGTCGGCGACGCCTTGACCGAGTCCTCCTCGTTGCCGCCCTTCTCGTTCGAACCGCCCTTGGCCTCCGATTGCGGGCCAGCCGTCGAGGTTTCCGGGGCGCTCATGGCGTCCATGGTCTCCTGCGAGGTGACCTTGGCACCCAGTTCCTCGAAGGCCTGCCCGCCCATCACGCCGCCCGCCCCGCTGGTGCTCTCGCTGGTGTTGGGCGGGGCGAAGTAGTCGGCGAGGCCCTTCTTCTGCTCGGGCGTGGTCATGCTGATCAGCCACAGCAGCAGGAAGAAGGCCATCATCGCGGTCACGAAGTCGGCATAGGCGATCTTCCAGGCGCCGCCATGGTGCCCGTGTCCGCCCTTCTTGACCTTCTTGATGATGAACGGCTGGTCGTTTGCGGCCATATGCCTGTCTCGCTCTCGCTCGTGCCGGTCGTCAGGTCGGATTGGGCAGGTTGGCCGTCGCCTCGTCGACTTCCGCAAAGGTCGGGCGGACTTCCGACATCAGGGCCTTGCGGGCAAATTCGATGGCGATGGCCGGCGGGTAACCGGAAATGTGGGCCAGCAGGCCGACCTTCATGGACAGGAAGTACTTCGACTCGGCCTCGAAGGTGGTGCGCAGCGATTGCGCCATCGGACCGAAGAAGCCGTAGGCGACGAACACGCCGAGGAAGGTACCGACCAGGGCGCCGCCGATGAGGTGGCCGAGGACCTCCGGCGGCTCGCTGATCGCTCCCATGGTTTTGATCACGCCGAGCACGGCGGCCACGATGCCCAGTGCCGGCGTTCCGTCCGCCAGGGCCTGGATGGCGCCGACCAGCCGCTCGTTCTCCTGGTGGTGCGTCTCGAGTTCCTCGTCCATGAGCGCTTCCATCTCATGGGCGACATTGGTTCCGAGGGTGACCATCCGCAGGTAGTCGCACAGGAACTCCACCGCGTGGTGGTTCTTGGCGAAGGTCGGGAAGTTGTTGAAGATCGCCGACTCGTGCGGGTTCTCCACATGCGGCTCGAGCGCCAGCACGCCCTTGGACTGCACCAGCTTGAACAGGGTGAACTGCAGTCCCAGCAGTTCGACATAGGCGGCCTTGTTGTAGCGCGGCCCCTTGAGCAGGATGCCGAAGACGCCGAGCGACTGCTTGAGCACCGGGCCGCTATTGGCGATGACGAATGCGCCGATTGCGGCGCCCAGGATGATCACCGCCTCGAAGGGTTGCCAAAGGACTTCGATATGGCCGCCCATTGCCATGTAGCCACCAAGGACACAGGCAAAGACCGTGATGATGCCGATGATAAGGCGCATGGATGTTCTGAACCCGACTTCGTTCTGCCGCTGACGGGCCATTCGATCACGGGGATAGATTACGAATGGTGAATCCCGGGGGACTTCGCGGGTCTCTGCCGTTCAAAACCGGCCAGGATGGGCGCGACACGGCGGCGCAGTCGGCCTCGGGCTTCTTCACAGTTGAGTGATCGCCGATTCTGAGCACGGTACCGCGCTCTTTCACCGCCTGCCTCGCGACCTCGTCCTGTTTGCGGGCGGCAAGAAGAGCACCAGTTGCCGCTAGGTGTTTGACCCTACATTTAGGTAAAGAACAAAACATATTCGCGTCTATTACCACAGGGTATGTTTCTGTATTTTGGGTAGCTGGGGCGTCTTGTCATGCCTAAGGGATCATTTGTCCCGCAAGGATCGGCGGAAGGGGAGGGGCCGACCCCTGCCGGACTGCCCGGCCGGCACGATGTTGCGGCCATACTCGTTTCGGCCAGCGCCGTCCCGACCCTGCTGCTCAACGAGAACCTGACGGTCCACTCCGCCAGCGACAGTTTCTGCGCCGCCTTCGGACTTCGTCCCGAACTGCTGCCGGAGCGCGAACTGTCCGAGTTGGGCGGGGGCGAATGGGACTTGCCACCGCTGATTTCGCTGCTGCGCGGCATGATCTCCGGACATGCCCGCATCGATGCCTACGAGACCGACCTGCGCCCGCGCGGCCGCGAACCGCGACGGATTTCGGTCAAGGTCGCACGGCTGCCGGCCGTCGAGCCCGGCGCGGGTTGCCG
Source organism: Devosia sp. (assembly GCF_041917035.1). GTDB lineage: Bacteria > Pseudomonadota > Alphaproteobacteria > Rhizobiales > Devosiaceae > Devosia_A. Next base: position 5,556 of record NZ_JAYRYM010000193.1, read on the forward strand.
CCTGCTGCTCACCGTGCTTGACCGGACCGAACTCCATGCCATGCGCCGTCAGAACGAGCAGCTGTCCGACGAGATCAGGCACTTGCGCCAGCAGCTCGAACTGCGCGTCGCCAACAGCCTGCAGATCGTGGCGAGCATCCTGCTGCTGGCCGCCCGGCAGGTCCGGACGCAGGGACTGCACGGCCGGCCGGATGACGAGCGGGATCGGCACGCGGCCGTTGCCGACCTGCGCGGCCGGCTTGCCTCGACCCCGGCGGACGAGGTCGACATGCACGCCTACCTGCGCGAACTGTGCGACAGCCTGGCCGCCTGCATGCTGCCGGATCGTCGGCGCGTTATCCTCGAGACCCGCGTCGGCGACATCGTCCTTCCGGCGTCCGAGGCCACCAGCATCGGCCTGATGGTGACCGAGATGACCATCAACGCCATCCGGCACGCCAGCTTCAACCCGAACTACGGCCAGATCGTCGTCTCGATGTCCGGCACCCCCGAGCGCTGGTACCTCGCCGTCAAGGACAACGGCTACGGGGCGCGCACCTCTCAGTTCCGGCCCGGGTTGGGTACCGGCATCATCGACGCGCTGGCGCGGCATCTCGGTGCGGCCTACGCGATCTCCAGTGACGGAACCGGCACGACCGCGGCCGTCGAGCGACCGGACGCCTGACCTCGTTTCCCGTCAGTGCGGCATGGCCGGGCCGGAGTAGACCGGGGCGCCCCCGGGTGTCGCGGCCGCGTGGGCACACCTGAGGCTGTTCCTGCCGGCCTGCTTGGCATCCGCCAGCGCCGCCTCGGCCGCGCCGATCAGGCGCTCGATCTGAGGAAAGTCTCGGCTCCCGGCAACGCCGATGCTGGCGGTCGCGGTGAAGCTGGTGTCCGCCATGCGGAAGGGCAGCGAAGCGAAGCCCTCACGGATTTGATCCAGCACCTTGCCCACCAGTTCCGGCGCGGTATCGAGCAGGATCGCCGCGAGTCGGTCGCCGTCATAGCGGCCGACCACATCGATGCGACGCAGCCTTGCAACCAGCACCTGCGCCAGTGCCCGGATCACCGCGTCGCCGCCCATGTGTCCGAACTGCTCGTTGATCGCCTGCAGATGGTCGAGGTCGATCATGGCGAGGGTCACCTCGGCCTGCGTCCGCCGACAGCGCTCGAGTTCCTGCGTGAGCCGATCCATGAAGCGGCCATGGTTGGCGAGCCCGGTCAGGCCGTCGCGCTCCATCAGCGAACGCAGCTCGACGCCACGGCGCGCCCTGAGCCGGATCAGCGCCACCAGCCCCTCGCGGTCCACCGGCTTTTCGATGAAGTCGTCGCCGCCCAGGGTGCGCGCTTCGAGCTGGAGCAGCGGATCGCTCTCGGACGACAGGAACACGATCGGCAGCGCCAGATCCCGGCGCGACTGGCGGATGATGC
>NZ_JAYRYM010000194.1:0-6954 GCF_041917035.1 Devosia sp.
TGCGCGATCCCAACGGTGCGGGGTGGCTGATGTTCTTCACCGCCCGCGTCCCGGGCGTGGCAGAGCCCAATGCGGGCGGGGCCATCGGCCTTGCCACGTCGAGCGACCTGATGACCTGGACGCTGCACCCCCCCGTGTTTGCCGGAGGCTTCGGCCAGCTCGAAGTGCCGCAGGTCTTCACGCAGAACGGCAAGTGGTACTGCCTGTTCTGTACCTCCTCGCTGCACTGGTCCGAGGCCTACCGGCAGCAGAACCCGGAGCGCCCGGTGACCGGCAACCACTACCTGATCGCCGACCATCCGCGCGGGCCCTGGCGCCTGCCGCCCGGTCCCTTCCTTGATGGCGCGGAACCCTGCCGACGCTATGCGGCGCGCATCGTCGAGACGTCGGAGGGCCTGCGCATCCTCGGTTTCGCCGACAATGGCAAGGCGGATTTCGGCGGCTACGTCATGGACCCCGAGCCGGTGGTGGTGGGGCGGGACGGCCTGCTCTCGATTGGCGCGACGGCACAGGCGGCGGAGTAACGATCATGGCGCGGGTGGTATTGAGCGGTCTCAAGAAGACCTACGGCCCGGTGGAAGTCATTAAGGGCGTCGACATCGATATCGCCGACGGTGAGTTCACCGTCTTCGTCGGTCCGTCGGGCTGCGGAAAATCGACGCTTCTGCGGATGATCGCCGGCCTCGAGGACATCACCGGTGGCACGCTCTCGATCGGGGGGCGCGTCGTCAACGACCTGCCGCCCAAGGATCGCCGCATCGCCATGGTGTTCCAGAGCTATGCCATCTTCCCGCACATGAGCGTTCGCGAGAACCTGGGGTTCGGGCTGACCATCGCGAAGGCGCCGAAAGCGGAAAAGGACGCCAAGGTGGCGGAGGCGGCCCGCATCCTCAAGATGGAGCCCCTCCTCGACCGCCGACCGAGCCAGTTGTCGGGCGGCCAGCGCCAGCGCGTCGCCATCGGTCGCGCCATCGTCCGCAACCCCGACGTGTTCCTGTTTGACGAGCCGCTCTCCAATCTCGACGCCGCGCTGCGCGTCGACATGCGGATGGAACTGGCCAAGCTGCACCAGGAACTCGGCGCGACGATGGTCTATGTCACCCATGATCAGGTCGAGGCCATGACTCTGGCCGACAAGATCGTGGTCCTCAATGCCGGCGTCGTGCAGCAGATCGGCTCGCCGCTTGAGCTCTACCACCGGCCGGCAAACATCTTTGTCGCCGGGTTCATCGGCTCTCCCAAGATGAACTTCCTCAAGGCGACGATCGAGGGCATTGACGCGACGTCCGTCAAGGTGGGGAACGCCGACTTCGGGAGCATGGTCCTGCCCCGGGCGGGCGTATCGGCCAGCGTCGGAGACGACGTCACCGTCGGCCTGCGCCCCCACCATATGGGTGATCGCGGCAATCGCCAGCTTGGCGGACGTGTCGTCCTCGTCGAGCGACTAGGGAACGAGACCCTCGCCGCCGTGGAGCTGAAATCCGGCCAGCAGGTCATCGCGGCCCTACCGGGGGATGTCGACGTCATTGTCGGCAGCGATCTCGAACTCGGGGCCGAAACCGACAAGGCCAGCCTCTTCCTCCGGTCCGGCGCGGCTGCCTGACCATCAGGCCGCCCTCGGGCACTGCCGCCGCGGCAGGGCGATACTCTCGCTGTTGCGGGCATGGCACGTGGCCGGGAGCCCTTTTGTCGAGGACGCCCCCGACGGGCCGCTGCAGTTGCCTCGCGCGCCGCCCTACGGCGTGCGGGCGTTGATGCTCGGCCCCGTGTTCTTCTCGAGTCTGGGGGGCGAGTAGGTGAAGGTGAGCTCATGCCGGCCCGGCGCCACGTCGATCGCCTGCGACTCGAGGGGAGCGCCGTCGAGGACGGCATTGCGGTAGTCGCGGGCGAGAACGAGCCTGCCGCGGCTTTGCGACGGAACCTCGAAGTGGTAGCGGACCTGGCTCCCCGTCACGCTCCATTCCGCAACGATGGCGCCGCGGGGGCTCTCGTGGCGGGCGCTCACCGGGGACAGTTCGGGGATGATCACCGGCTCGAACACTACGGTCGCGAAGCCGGGATCGAGAGCGTCCGGCCGGAAGCCCGCCACGGCCTCGAGCAGCCACTGGCAGACCGCGCCGTAGGCGTAGTGGTTGTACGAGTTCATCTGTGGATTGTAGATGGTGCCATCCGGCTGAATGGCGTCCCAGCGCTCCCAGGTGGTGGTGGCTCCCATCTTCACCTGGTAGAGCCAGCCCGGTACCTCCTCCTGGAGGAAGACGGCAGCCGCGAGGCCTACTTCCCCGATCTTGACCAGCGCCGGCAGGAGGGCCGGAGTGCCGATGAAGCCCGTTCCGATGCGCCCGTCCGCCCGCGCGATGGCATTGCGGAAGTATCCCTTGGCCGCCTCGCGGCGGTCGACCGGGATGAGGTCGTTGAGGAAGGCCAGCGCATAGGAGGTCTGATCGTCGTAGGCGAGCCGCCCCGAAGGCGTTACGAACTCCCGGGCAAAGGCGTCGCGCACCTGCCCGGCCATGGCGGCCAGCCTTGCGGCGGTCGCGGTATCGCCGACAATCCCGGCAATCTCGGCGACCCGGCTTGCTGCCACATAGAGGTAGATCGTCGCCGCGGCATCGTCGCCAATGGTGGGCAGCGGCTTGGCACTCGGCCCCTTGGGTTGCAGCCAGTCGCCGAAGCTGAAGCCGCGGGCGCCCCAGGCGCGCGGCGGCGAGACGATTGGGCCGTCACTGATCGACCAGACGAAGTCGACCCACCTGATCATGGCAGGCAGCGCCTCGCGGAGCAGATCGACGTCCCCATAGTGCAGGTAGACCTGCCAGGGGATCATGTAGATGGCGTCTCCCCAGCCCGTGCTGCCGGCAAAGCCGGGATAATCCTTCGGGTTGAGCCGGGTGGGATCGGGACAGACATGCGGTACGGCCCCATCCTCGCGCTGGTCGGCCATCAGGTCGCGCATCCACTTGCGGAAGAATCCGTGCACGTCGCCCAGGTAGCAGGCCGTCCCGGCGAACACCTGCGCATCCCCGGTCCAGCCGAGCCGCTCGTCGCGCTGCGGACAGTCGGTCGGCACCTCGATGAAGTTACTGCGCTGCGACCAGAGGGTATTGAGGAACAACCGGTTGACCAGGGCGTTCCCCGTGGTGAACGCGGCCTTGGCCTCACTGACCGATGAGATGGGCACCGAGACGATGTCGATCAGCCGAACGTCGCCCTCGAGCGTTACCCGGACGTACCGATAACCTTGGAAGGTAAAGTAGGGTCGATAGTGCTCTTCCTCGGTGCCGGCGAGGATGTATTCGAGGCGGGCCTCGGCGGTGCGGTAGTTGCCGTTGTAGAACTGCCCGTCCTTGTCGAGCACCTCTCCGTGTTCGACAGTGACCCTTGCGCCCGCGGCCCCGACCACGCTCAAGGCCACGTTGCCGGCGACGTTCTGGCCGAAATCGTAGACCGTTCGACCCTGCGCATCGACCCAGCTCTGGACGACCGGGAGCGGCGTCAGTTCGCGGACGGGCGTCGTCTCGTGCGGCACGAGAATGCCGGTGTCGAATGCGAGGACCGCGCTGCCGGCCGAGACGCTGGGCGCGACGCGGGCATCGAAGATCTCGCCGAAATAGATCCCGGACTTGCGCACCGGGAGCTCGCCGCTCTGCCAGCTCGCATCGGTTGCGACGAGAGTGGCGCCCTCCTCCGACCTGATCTCGGCGATCGCCGCGATCTGCTCCCCCCAGGCGTTGAAGATCGGCGCCTGCCCCCACATCATCTGCGAGCGCATCCAGCCGTCGGCGAGCCAAATCTCGATGCGGTTCTCCCCCGCCTTCAGCAAGTGGCCAACCGGATAGCTCTGATAGCTCAGACGCTTGTCGTAGGCCGTCCAGCCCGGGGTGAGCAGGTCGTTGCCGACCCGCTGGCCGTTGATGAAGGCGCGATAGAGGCCCAGTGCACTGATGTGCAGCACCGGATTGCCGGCCACTGCGTCGAGGACAAAGGTCTTGGCAAGAAAGCTGGCGGGCGTTCCGACACCCTTGTCGGCGAGCGGCCGCACCATGTGCGCCCGCCATCCGGACAATACCTCGCGCTCGTCCCCTGGATGAACAGCTGCCTCGCCCATGCCTGCCTCCCAGTTCCGTCGCCTCCGGGGCGATCTCGTAGAATGCTCTACGTGCATCGTCCTAAGTTTGCGATTTTTGGTAATCCGGATTCCTGCGCTATGCTCCGGCGCTGTTTTGCCGCTCGTGTGCTACTGAGCGTCTGGTCGTGCCGCCGGAAAGCCAGGGCAACGCTGAACCGGAACTCTAGAGGGACGTGGTCAGGCGCGTGAGCCACCCGGGAGACAGCTCCACCAGCAGAGCCTCGATCTGCTTGTCTGTGCCGGTGAGCACCAGAACCCCCACCAACACCAGGACTACACCCAGGGCAGCCTTTGCCGGGCCGCTCAGCGCCCGCGCGATCGCGGCGGATTGGCGGGCGAGCGACTGAGACAGGCCCGCAAGCACCAGGATGGGGAACGCCGCGCCTAGTCCGAAGGCCATCATCACGACGGCAACCATGGCAAGGTCGTCGCCCTGCGCGGCGAGCAGCGACGCTGCACCAAGGGTCGGCCCGACGCAGGGGGCCCAGACAGCACCAAGGAGGGCGCCCAGTCCGAACTGCCCCGACAGGCCGGACGTGCTGATCTTGCCGAACCTGCTCTGGGCCCAGGTCTGGACCGGACCGGCGGCACTGGCGAGGCGCATCTGTGCAGCCGGAACCACGAGGATCGCTCCGACGATCACCATCACCAGGCCGCCAGCGCTTCTGACGTGGTCTGCGGTCAATCCCGCTGCGTAGCCGATCGTTGCCAACAGCAACCCCAGCACCGTGAACGAGAGGGCGAGCCCTCCGGCCAGGAGGAGAGGCCCCAGTCGATGCTCGCCGCGGGCGCCGATGAGGATGGCCGGCAGCAACGGCAGGACGCAGGGAGACAGGGTCGAGAGGACGCCCGCGACAGCTGCCAGCGCGATCGATACGGGATCCATGTCAGTAGGTGGCGCCGAAGAGCGCGGCGATCTGCTCCGGTCTCGTTTCTCCGACGGACCTCGCGACCTCCACGTCCCCCTTGAATGCGATCAGCGTGCTCTGCTGGCGCACACCGAAGCGCCTCAGGACATCCTTCTGGGTGTCGAAGTCGACTTCGAACACCGACAGCTCTGCGTGCTCGGGCGCTGCAGCCAGGCCGACTACGGCCGGATGCTGCGCCCTGCAGGTTGGGCACCAAGGCGCGGTTACGTGAATGACGATGGGCTGACCGGCGGACTGTGCGGTCTCGAAACCGGCGGCATCCCATGGCCGGATCTCACCCGCCGAGGCCGGTACCGCCAGGGCCAACACCGCGACGAATGCGAACGATCGTATCCGGCGCTCAAGTCTATCAAACACGCTCAATCTCCTGCGATTTGCTCTTCCAGTGCCAGTTCGTCCACGGCGTCGCATTGGCTACATCGCAACCAGACACGTCTTCGTGAGCACCGAAGGCAGGATGACAACTGCTCGTTGACGCGCTCTCGCTTCCGAGTGATCGCGCCCGTGTTCTTCGCCATCATCGAGATCGAAACGCAGATCCGGCTCGGGGTGAGGTGACAGGCCATCCGGCGTCGAGCAGCTGACAGCGCAGCACTCTCCTGCAATGCGCCCTCTCGCACGATGCAACACTCTGGCGGCCCATGATATCGCTCACCAGGCGGGTCATGCCCAGCGTGCTATCCAACCTGCACCCTCGCAGGCCCCTATCGACCCGAAGTGCGTTACGACAGCAAAGAACAACTTGAACCGTTTGCAATTCAGTTGAAAACGTTTAAAACGGACAATGTGGTTGGAGGAGATCCACCTTGGCTGGACTGACGCTGCGCGAACTGGCTGCTAGGCTCGACGTTTCCGTGGGCACCGTGTCCCGGGCCCTTTCCGGCGATCCGGCCATTGCGCTGAAGACGCGCGAGCGGGTGACACAGGCGGCGCAGGAGTTCGGCTACGTCCCCAATGTCGCGGCGCGGCAGCTGGTACTAGGCCGCTCGGGCTTCGTCGGCTTCGTCATGCCGGTCCGCGGGCCCAACTTCATCGACTCCTATCTCGGCGAATTCCTCACCGGTCTCGGCGAGGGCCTGGTTGAACACGGCATGGATCTTTTCATCGCCACCGTGCCTGCGGGGCGCTCCGAGCTTTCGGTTCTGCGGCACGTGGTCGAGTCGGGCCGAGCGGACGGCGTCGTGGTGCCCCGTATCGGCGAACGCGATGAGCGGCTGGCCTACCTCATGGAGCGCAGGTTCCCCTTTGTTGCCCATGGGCGCCTGCTCGATTCTTCAGCGCCGTTCAACTGGCTCGATGCCGACAGCGTTTCGGCCTTCGCCGAGGCCTTCGATCTGCTCTATGCGTTGGGACATCGGCATTTCGGGCTGGTCAGCATTTCCGACCCGATGACCTTCCGCCATCTGCGCGAACGGGGGCTTCGCGATGCGATTTCGCGACGCGGCGACCCTGGCGTCATCCTCGATGTGGTCAGTGCGCCGCGCTTTGATCGCGGTGCGACGGTGGCAGCGATCAACACGCTGATCCATGCCGAACGCCGGCCGACGGCGATCATCGGGCTGTTCGACGAACTGGCCCTCACCGTTCTCGAGGAAGCATCGCGTGCTGGCCTCTCGGTGCCACGCGACCTTTCGGTCGTCGGCTTCGACAACATCACAGCGGCCGCATACGCGCCGCCCGGGCTCACCACGTTCGAGGCACGGACTCGCGACTCTGCCCGCGAGATCGCGGCGATGCTGGTCGGGGTGATCGAGAAGAAGTCGAGTCAACCGGTGACGCGGCTCGTCTCGCCCAAGCTCATCGCGCGGGCGAGTCACGGTCCGGTGCCCGAGACCATCAGGAGAATCTGACGTGCTCAACAAGGGAGGAAGAGGATGAACAAGACGCTCAGTAGGC
>NZ_JAYRYM010000195.1:0-6850 GCF_041917035.1 Devosia sp.
TCCCTTGTGGGGAGGGACCGAGGCTCGGGGTGCAACGCGCACCGACCCGTCGATGGCGAACGGGTCATCCGCCGAACTCGACAGCCGACTACCGGTCGGTGTCTTCCAGTTCCTCGTGGATCGAGGCGATGATCTCGCTGCGCTGCTCGGCGGACTTGCCGGCTTCGGCGGCGTAGGTGACGGCGAGCAGCCGGATGGCGCTGCCGATGGCGGTGTGCGAGGGGCCGAGGCCGAAGCTTGCCACGTGGCAGGGGAGCACGACGCGCGAGAAACGCTGCGCCTCGAGCGCATAGTTGCGATCGGCGATGGTGACGAGGTTCATGCGCGTGGTCTGTGCGTAGGCCAGCAGCGGCTTCAGCAGCTTGGGGCGCGGCGGCAGGGTGATCAGCAGCAGCACGTCCTTGGGGCCGGTCATGGCGAGATCCTCGGCCCAGGAGCCCTGGTTGATGCCGAGGATCATCACCGAGTGGCGCAGGCGGGAGAAGACCAGGCGGGCATAGCGCGCGAAGCCCTCCTCGGCGCCGAGCCCCAGCACCCACAGGCGCGGCGCTGCCGCGATCAGCTCGGCCGCCTCGCGCACCCGGTCGGAGCGCAGTTCCTCGAAGGTCTTGGTGAGGTTACGGAGTTCCAGTTCGAGATGCGTGCCGAGCGCCTTGCCGAGCGCCATCTGTTCGGAGCCGCCGACGGAGAAGCCATAGGGCTCGGTGCGGTTGCGCTCCTCGCGTGCCTGCAGCTTCACCTCGTTGAAATCGGCATAGCCCAGGTGCTGGAAGAATCGCGCCGCGGTGGCCTTGGAGACGCCGGCCATCTCGGCGATCTGCGTCGCCGAATGGGTCAGGATATCGTCCTGGCGATCGAGCATGAGCTGCGCAAGCTTCTGCTCACCGGCCGTAAGCTTCTGAAAGCGTTCCTGAATCCTCAGGACCAGACGCGACGCCATGGGGCAAGGCCTCCTCGGGAGGCCTGCCTGCCCCCCACCAAAGAATCTCTAGCAGCCGTCTTGCAACAATGAAACGACTGTTTCATGATCATGAAACACTGAAACACAGCAGGGACCACAAGCGGTGTCGACGTCCAGGATCATCCGGCAGCGAATCTGGGAGAAACTCAACGCGGTGGCGCTGCCCGACACCCGCTTCCACATGAATTTCGCCGAGGTGATCCCCGACTTCGTCGGCAGCGCCGAGGCGACCGACCGGATCACCGCGCTCCCCGCCTACAAGGCGAGCAGGTTCGCCTTCATCACCCCCGACAACTGCCTCGTCGAACTGCGCCGCCGCATGCTGGCGGAGGGAAAGCCCTTCGTGATGTCGACCTACGGCATCTATCGCGGCTTTCTCTATGTCGAACCCGGCACGGTGCCCAAGGGGGCCGAACTCTACGCCGCCTGGCTGGACGGCATGGAGCATTTCGGCCGGCCGATCACGCTCGAGGAGATCACCCGGATGGGGCGCTTCGACTTCATGGTCACCGGTGCCTCGGCGGTATCGGTCGACGGCGTCCGCTTCGGCAAGGGGCACGGCTTCTTCGACATGGAATGGGGCATGTTCACCGACCTGGGCCTGGCCGACGACGCCACCCCTGTGGTCGCCGCCGTGCACGACGTGCAGGTGGTCGAGGACAAGCTGCACCCCAGCGAAACCGACATCCTCGTCGACCTGATCGCCACGCCCACCCGGATGATCGAGGTCACCGGCCGCGGCCGGCGTCCGCGCGGCATCAAGTGGAACCTGCTCGAGAAGGACACGATCGAGGCGACACCCCCGCTGCGCGAACTGGCGCGCATTCGCGGCGTCGCCTGAGCCCTCGGTTTCTGCGCCTCTGCCTACTCCCCCCTCCCAACCCGAACCCGGAGCCTCCCCCATGTCTTCTGGTAGTCATTCTCCTGGCATGACCTACGGAAAGCCCTTCAGCCTCAACCGCCGGCACGTGCTGGGCCTGATGGCGGCCGGCGCGACGCTGCCGCTGAGCACGCGCCTCGCGCAGGCGGCGACCCCCTTCACCTTCCAGGCCAGCTGGATCAACGACGCCGAGTTCGCCGGCTACTTCACCGCCATCGACAAGGGCTACTATGCCGCCGAAGGGCTGGAGCTCACCTACCTGTCGGGCGGGCCGGACGTCATCCCGGAATCCTCGCTGATCGCCGGCAAGGCCGACCTGACGCTGACCACCCCGGACACCACCATCAAGGCGATCGTCGAGCAGCAGGCGCCGTTCAAGATCATCGGCACGCAGTACCAGAAGAACCCGATCGGCATCGTCTCGCTGGCCTCGAACCCGATCAAGACGCCGCAGGACCTCGTCGGCAAGACCCTGGCAGTGCCGCCGGTCAACGTCATCTCGGTCGAGGCGATGCTGAAGATCTCGGGCGTCGACCGGGCCGCGGTCAACATCGTGCCCTATGCCTACGACCCGACGCCGCTGATCAAGGGGGAAATCGACGCCTCGCTCGACTTCACCACCAACGTGCCGTTCACCATCCAGCAGGCCGGCGCCGAGGCCACCTCGTTCCTGCTCTACGATTTCGGCTTCACCATCTTCAACGACACGGTGGTGGTGACCACCGACACGCTGGCCAGTAAGCGCAAGGAGATCGTCGCGTTCCTCCGTGCCTCCAGGAAGGGCTGGGAAGAGACCCTCAAGGACCCGGCGGCCTACCCGCCGACCTTTGCCGAGACCTGGTTCAAGGGCACCGGCCGCTCGATCGAGAACGAAGTGTACTTCAACACCGCGCAGAAGCCGCTGATCGAGGCCGAGGGCGGCATTTTCTCGATGAGCGAAGCGGCGATCGCTGCCAATATCGAGGCGCTCGCGGCGGTCGGCATCTCGGCGACACGCGACATGTTCGACACCACGGTGCTCGAGGAAATCTGATTGGCCGAACCTGCCGGCATCAGTCTCACGCGGGTCTCGAAGACGTTCGAGGCCCGCGGCAAGCTGACCGAGGCGCTGCGCGAGGTCTCCCTCGACTGCGCCCCGGGCTCGTTCTCGGCGCTGATCGGCCCGTCGGGCTGCGGCAAGTCGACCATCCTCAGGCTGGCCCTCGGACTGGAGACGGCGAGCCAAGGCGAGATCGCCGTCGCCGGACGGATTCCGGCCGAGGCGACGAAGGGCGGCATCACCGGCGTTGCCTTCCAGGACGCGGCGCTGCTCCCCTGGCGCTCGGTCGAAGCCAATGTGGCGCTGCCGCTCGACGTGCTCGGCCGCGACCGCCGGCAATATGCGGAAAAGATCGGGGAGTTGATCGCACTGGTCGGGCTCGCCGGCTACGAGCACGCGCTGCCGGCCGAGCTCTCCGGCGGCATGCGGCAGCGCGTCGCCATCGCCCGGGCGCTGGTGACACGGCCGCAAGTGCTGTTCCTCGACGAGCCGTTCGGGGCGCTCGACCAGATCCTGCGTCGCCAGATGAACATCGAGCTGCAGCGCATCTGGATGGAAAGCCGGGCGACGACGCTGCTGGTGACGCACGGCATCGACGAGGCGGTGTTCCTCGCCGACCGCGTGGTGGTGATGGCCAGCCGGCCGGGACGCATCACCCGCGTCATCGACATCGACCTGCCGCGGCCGCGCCGGCCGGTGCTGTTCAACGATCCGGCCTTCCATCGACTGGAGGCGGAGATCGCGGAGGCGCTGGATGGGCATTGAGGTGGAACTTCCCCTCACCCGGCGCTGCGCGCCACCCTCTCCCTCAAGGGGAGAGGGAAAGCTGGGGCGAGATCGTGCCACGACCTCCCCTCTCCCCTTGAGGGAGAGGGTGGCTCGGCGCAGCCGAGACGGGTGAGGGGAAGGGTATGCCCAACAGGCTCCGCCCCTTCATCGGCCCCGTCCTCATCCTCGTGCTCTGGGAGATCGCCGGGCGCTTCGGGCTGGTGGCGAGCGGGGCGCTGCCGGCGCCGTCGGCGATCCTCGTCCGGCTGGTCGTCGACTGGTCGGACTATCCGGGACATGTGCTTGCGACCCTGTTCGGGGCGAGCGTCGGGTTCCTGATCGGCAATGCGGTGGCGATCGCGGCCGGGGTGCTGTTCGCGCTCAGTCCGCTGAGCGCGCGGGTGGCACGCGGGCTGAACGTGGCGCTGTTCGCGCTGCCGCCCATCGCCATTTCGCCGATCCTGGTGCTGACCTTCTCCGATCCGGTGCCGCGCATCGTGCTGGCGGCGATCGGCTGCTATTTCGTCACCATGACGGCGACGCTGGTCGGGCTGACGCAGGCCGACGCGCGCTCGGTCGACGTGGTGCGCGCCTATGGCGGGGGTCGCCTCAAGGCGCTGTGGCTGGTGCAGGCGCGCAGCGCCCTGCCGGTGATCCTCTCGGGGTTGAGGATCGCCGCGCCCAATGCCGTGCTGGGCTCGATCCTCGCCGAGTTCGGCGGCGGCGGGCGCTGGGGGCTGGGCGTCTACCTGCTGGGCTCGCTCGGGCGCGGCGAGCCGGACCGGCTGTGGGGAATCGGACTGATGGCGACGCTGATCGCCGGCCTCGCCTATCTCGCCTTCGTTCTGCTGGCGCGGGCGATCACCGGCTCGAGCCAGGCGGTGACGGTGCCGACGGCCGTGCTGCGCTCGACCGACCGACCGCGGCCGGCCTGGCAGCACGGGCTGATCATCGTCGCCTCGATCGGGCTGCCGCTCGGGCTGTGGTGGGCGCTGCTGGCGCTGCTCAGGGTGCCGGCCATGCTGGCCAAGACCCCGCCGGCGCTCTACGACTACCTGTTCGGGCTTCCCGGGTCGGCCGCGACGCAGGCCAAGCTGGTCGCCGCGCTGCTGCAGACCCTGCCGATGACGCTGATCGGGATGGGCGCCGGGCTGGCCATGGCCTTTGCGCTGGCGCTCGGCACGCAACTGGTGCCGCGGCTGATCCGGGCCCTGCTGCCGATCGCCCTCGTGACCCAGACGATGCCGCTCGTCGCACTGACGCCGCTGCTGGTGCTGCTGGTCGGGCGGGGTCCGGCGGTGATCCTGTGGATCACCGTCTCGGTCACCTTCTTTCCCGCCTTCGTCACCATGGCGCAGGGCCTGCTGCTGGTGCCGCGCGCCGCGCTCGAAGTGCCGAGGGCCTATGGTGCGACGGTCTGGCAGCAAATGCGGCTGGTGTCGGTGCCGGCTTCGCTCCCCTACCTGTTCGCGGCGACCCGCCTGACCGCCCCGCGGGCGCTGCTCGGGGTGATGATCGCCGAGTGGCTGGCCACCGGCACGGGGCTGGGGAACCTGCTCAACCAGTCGCGCGGCTATCTCGACTACGGCATGATCTGGGCGGTCGCGGTGGTCTCGGTGCTGGTCGCGGTGGCCTTCTACCAGGGGGTGGTGCTGGTCGAGCGGCGGGTGCTGGGTCGGCTCGGCATGGCCGTCGCCGAGTAGCTCAGCCGCCGATCGCCCTCAGTGCCGGCGGGAGGGCCCGCGCCGGCCCGCAGGAGGCGCGGTGGACGATGTGGCCGGCCACGTGCACGCGGTACGAGGTGCCGGGCGTCAGCCGGCCGTGCAGCCGGTCGTCGAGCAGGCGGACGCAGGCAATGCCCATTTCCCGGCCATTGGTCTTGACGGTGGTGAGGTGGGGCGAGATCTGCGTCGCGGCGGAGAAATCGCCGAAGCCGATCACCGAGATATCCTCGGGGATGCGGTAGCCCAGCCGCAGCAGTTCGGAGACCACGGTCAACGCCAGCCCGTCATGGGCGCAGAAGAAGGCGGTGGGGCGAAAACCCTCGGCCTCGGCGGCAAGGAAGTGTTCGGTGAAGCGGACCTCGGCGGCAAAGCGCATCTCGCGGAAGCTCACGTCGGGCCGCTGCTCGAGCACCTCGCGCACGCCGTAGAAGCGCTCCATGCGGCCACGATAGCCGGGCGTGCCATGCACGTAGGCGATGGTGCGATGACCCAGATCGCAGAGGTATTGCGCGACGGCCGAGCCGGCCTCGTGGTCGGTGCCGCCGACATGGTCGGCCGGTTCCAGCGGGGTCAGCCATCCGGTCCTGACGATCGGCCGGCCCAGCGCATAGGCGCGATCGAGGCTGGCGCGGTCGTGCGGGCCGACCATGACCACGCCGCTGCAGCCGCGGGCGAACTCCTCGACCTCGTCGGCGAGGTGCGTCCAGCGCATCCGCACCTGGTAGCCGCGCTGCTGCGCCTCGGCCTGTACCCCGCCCTGGATGAGCAGATGCAGCTCGGAATTGATCAGATCGTGGTCCTGGAAGACGAGGCCGATGACCGGCTGCCCGGGTTCGGCGGCGATGCGGCTGTAGCCGAGTTCGGCGGCGACCTCGCGCACCCGCCGGCGGGTCTGTTCGCTCACCCCGTCCTTGCCGGACAGCGAGCGCGATACGGCGAATTTCGACAGCCCGGTGCGCTGGGCGATGGTCGACAGGGTGACGCGGGCCATGGGTGATCGGTCCTTCCAGAGTTGCGTTCCAGTACGACCAAACGCACCATAACGCAACCTAACTCTCTACACCCAGACACTTTCCCAAGAAAGCTGAACTCGCGGCAAAGGCCTGACCAACAGGACAGGAGTAGCGATAATCCATCCTGCCGATCGCGAATTTACATAACTCTTTACCTAACAAGTGCTCGGTGCAACCTATCCAACAGCTAACAAGCGGGTGCAATCCCGTCAGCGAGGAGGAGATCATCACCATGGGTTCGATCAGCCGAAGAGCCTTCATTGCCGCCACCAGTGCCTTCGCGGGCACCCTGGCCCTGACCGGCCTCGCCCGCGCCCAAAGCAAGGAATCGGCCTTCCTCAAGGCCGACGTCGATGCCGGCAAGCTGCCCGGCGTCGCCGAGCGCCTGCCCGTCAACCCGCTGGTCGTCACCCCGCTCGAGCGGGTCGGCCAGCAGGGCGGGGACTGGAAGCACGCCCTCGTCGG
>NZ_JAYRYM010000196.1:0-6842 GCF_041917035.1 Devosia sp.
CTACTGGGCCGGCATCGGCCGCGTGGTGTTCGGGCAGACGGAGCGCGACCTCAAGGCGCAGACCGGCGCCCACGAGGAGAACCCGACGCTCGATCTTCCCTGTCACGTCGTCTTCGAGGCCGGGCAGCGCCCGACCGAGATCGTCGGGCCGCTGCTGGCCGAGGAAGCGGCGCAGCTGCAGGCGGATTTCTGGGACAGCAAGCCCTGAGGGCGCGGGCGCCTGCCCTCAGGCCGCGACGGTTTCGTGCCGTTCCAGCGTGGCGAGGGCCTGCCACAGCACCTCGGGCCCCGCACCACGCCGTGCCGCCTCGACGCTGAGGACCTGCCGGAAGGCGCGGGCGCCGGGACGGCCGTTGGCGAGGCCGAGCATGTGGCGCGTGATGGCGTTGAGCCGGACCCCCTGCCCGAGCTGCCGTTCGGCATAGTCCGCCATGGCGGCAATGATGGCGCGCAGGTCCGGAGCGGGCGAGGATACACCGAAGAAGCGGGAATCCACCTGCCCCAGCAGCATCGGATCTTGATAGGCGGCTCGCCCCAGCATCACCCCCGACACGGCGGGCAGATGCGCCAGCGCCGCCTCGATCCCGTCGATGCCGCCATTGAGGCAGACCGGCAGCGGCGCCAGGCGCGCCGCGAGGCGATGCACGCGCGGATAGTCGAGCGGCGGGATGGTGCGGTTTTCCTTGGGACTGAGGCCCTTCAGCCAGGCCTTGCGGGCGTGCACGTAGAGCGCCGCGACGCCGGCCTCGACCATGTGGTCGGCGAAGCGATCGAGGCTTTCCTCGGTATCCTGGTCATCGATGCCGATGCGGCACTTCACCGTGACGGGCACATCGGTCGCGCCCCGCATGGCCCGAACGCACTCGGCCACCAGGCCCGGCTCGGCCATCAGGCAGGCGCCGAACCGCCCCGACTGCACGCGGTCCGACGGGCAGCCGACATTGAGGTTGATCTCGTCGTAACCGAACCCGGCCCCGATCCGGGTTGCCTCGGCCAGTTCGGCGGGGTCCGACCCGCCCAATTGCAGGGCCACCGGGTGCTCGACCGGCTCGAACCCCAGCAGCCGCTCCCGATCGCCATGCACGACGGCCGCACTGGTCACCATCTCGGTGAACAGCAGCGCATGCCGGCTCAACTGCCGGTGGAAGTACCGGCAATGTCGATCCGTCCAGTCCATCATCGGCGCGACGGAGAAGCGCCTGGCGCTGAGGTGCCCTGTTGCCGTGGTGATTGTCGACATGCTCACGTGAGGAATGATGCCTGATGTTCGCTGCTGGGTTCCAGCCTGACCGAAGGCCGCGCAACGCACGAACTGTCCTCCGCCCGGAGAACGTCGTGCCGGCGAGGAGCATTCGCGAGGGCGTCCGCCAGGGCGGTTGCCGGGCGTACTTAGCGCACTTCATGTTCAGGCGCAAAGCCGGAGGGCCTGCGCCAGGGCGCGGGCCTCGAGGGGCGCGCGGGCCTTGGGCTAGGCCCGGCGGACGGTGCGGATGGCGCCGGCCTGCGGATCGTAGCCGCGCGCAGCCAGCACGAAGGCCACAAGGGCACAACTGGCGACGACTCCGAGCGAGACGAGGTTGAGCTTGCCGTAGGCGGCAAAGCGGATCAGTTCGACGGCGTGGGTGAACGGGTTGACGACGCTCAGCCAGTAGACGATGTCGGCGCCGGCCTCGCGCAGCTTCCACAGCGGATAGAGGGCCGACGACAGGAAGAACATCGGGAACACCACGAAGTTCATCATGCCCGCGAAATTCTCGATCTGCGGGGTATAGACCGAGACCACCAGACCGATGGCCCCCAGCATCAGCCCGGCGAGCAGGATGGCGGGGATGGCGGTCAGGTAGCCGTAGTCCGGCAGGCCGTAGCCCACCATCCTCGCGATGATCAGGAAGGCGTAGGCCTGCAGCAGCCCCAGGATGGTGGCGCCGGTGATCTTGGCGAACAGCAGGAAGCCGCGGGGCAGAGGCGTCACCAGCATGACGCGCATCACCCCGGCCTCGCGGTCATAGACCATCGAGAGGGCCGACTGCATGCACTGGAACAGGATGACGATGCCGACGAGCCCCGGCAGGATATATTCCTGGTAGGGCGTGTAGGTCTCGTAGGGCGCGATGATCGAGACGCCGAGCAGGTCGTGCAGCCCTGTGGCAAAGACCAGCAGCCACAGGGCCGGCCGCACCAGAGCCGAGAGCAGCCGCTCGGTCTGACGCAGGAACTTGGCGATCTCGCGCCAGGTGATGGCGTAGACACCGAGCCAGAGTTGGCCAACACCTACTGACACTTGTGCTCCGGTTCGTCTGTTCCCAGCGTATCGAGGGTATTGTTCTGGTGCAGGTAGCCCTCGAGAGGGGCGATGGCGATCACCGAGTTGTGGGTGGAGAGCACGACCGGCATGCGCATCTGGCCGTCCCAGGGGCGGAAGTTCATCTGCACGCCCTTGGATCCGTCGAGCTTCAGGCGGTTGCCACGCAGGTAGGCGTCGATCTTGGCCGGCTCATCCGAGCGGGCCTTGGCGTAGGCCGTGGCGATCGCCTTGGCGGCCATCCAGACCGACCAGTCCGGCCCGGTCATGCGCCGTTCGGGTGCGAACTCGGCGAAGCGCGAGCTGACCTGCGGGGCGCCGTAGCGCTCCAGCCCCCAGTGCCACTCGGAGGCGACCAGCCCGGTCGAGCCGATGATCGGGCGCGGCAATTGCGTGGAATAGGGCAGGTAGCGGGCGAACTCGCCCTGGCTGTCGGCGACATAGACGAGATCGTAGTCGACACCGCCGGTGATCAGCAGGGTGTTGTTGGCATCGCGGTTGGCCGGGTCGGCGAGCAGCGTGAACTCGCGTTCATCGACGAGGTTGATCCGCTGGCGCTCCGCCGACAGGCGGAACGCCGCGGCCATCTCCTTGTCGCGCGTCTCGGGACCGACGAGCATCAGCACCTTGGTCCAGTTGCGCGTCCTCAGATACTGCACCAGCGCATCGGCCTCCATCCGGTCGGAAGCCGCGGCGTGGAGCAGGTTGGGATGGCAGCGGTTGCGCAGGAAGTCGTCCGGCGCGGTGCCGTTGATCAGGGTCACACCCAGGTCGCGCGTCGCCGCGGCCACCTCGTCGGTGAGCGGCGCCGGCAGGTCGAGAATGATGAACTGCTCGCCCGAAGCGGCCATGTCCTTGATCGCGTCAACCAGTCCGGCGGCATCGGCGGCGGTGCGGTGATCGAGCTGGAGCGTCTTGTCCACCGCCGCGGTGACCATCTCGAGGTCGGCGAGCCCCATCTTCGCCGCCGCCACCGGATCGCCGGCGGGGTTGAGCTCGATCCGGGCATAGGTGACATCGGCGAGGTAGCGCGGATCGTCGGTCAGTCCCAGGTAGCCGACCTTCACCTCCGCCGACATGGCGGCGCCGCTCAACAGGAGCGACGCCGCCAGCGGGAGGATACCGGCCAGCAGCGAGTGCGGGCGAACGTCAGTCATCGATCACCACCGAGTGCGGAACGCGGCCGACGGGGACCGACTTGATCGGCTTGAGCGTCGCCATGTCGACGATGGTCACGTCGTCCGACAGACCGTTGGCGACGTAGGCCTTGGTCTCGTCCCGCGACAGGTCGACCGACCAGGCGCGGCGGCCGACCAGCACGTACTCCAGCACCTCGTGCGACACCGCATCGATCACCGCCACGTGGTTGGCCCGCCCCAGGCTCAGCAGCACCCTGCTGCCGTCCCTGGTGATCGCCATGCCGACCGGGGTCACGTCTTCCTCGCGGAAGCCCGGCGGCACGAAGATCAGGCTGTCGCCCTTGATCTCGTTGGTGGCCGTGTCGATGATGTAGATCTCGCTGGAGAGCTCGCAACTCACCCACAGTTCCGACCCGTCCGGCGTCAGGATGAAGCGGCGGGGCCGGGTGCCGACGAGGATGTTCTTGGTCACCGCGCCGGTTGCCGTGTCGACGACATGCACCATGTCGGCAACTTCGGAGGTGACGTAGGCGGTCTTGCCGTCGGGCATCACCAGCACGCCCTCGGGCTCGGCGCCGGTCGGCACGTCCTGGATGGAGACGCGCGTCTCCATGTCGATCGCCTCGAGCCGGCTGTCCTCCTCGTTGGAGACGTAGACGAGCTTTTCGTCGGGCGAGAAGGCGAACACCTCGGGGCTCGGTCCGGTGGGGATGGTGTCGATGACTTCGAGCGTCGCCACGTCGATCACGTCGATGGCGTCGTCGTCGCCGCAGGCCACGTAGAGCAGCGTCTTGTCGGCATTGAAGTGCATGTCGCGCGGGCGGCGCGACGTCTCGATGCGTTTGACGAGGTTCATGTCCTGATCGAAGACCACGACCTCGTTGCCCTTCTCGGTGGACACGAAGATGTACCCCGTGCCCGCGGCCTGTACCGGCCCCAGGGCAAGAAAGAACAGCGCCATCGCGAGGGCAAGGACGCCGATCAGCAGTGGAAAGCGGGCGCTCGTCATTTGACCACGAACGTTCCCTTCAGGCCGCGGTCTTCATAACCGGGCACGTAGATGTCGTACTCGCCGGGCCGGAGCGGCACGAACGAGATGTTGAAGGTGCCGCCGTCGTCGAACTCGACCGAGTACAGCCCGTAGGACTTCACCTCGAGGTCGTTGACGACGATCTGGTTGATCCAGGAATTGCGCCACAGCTCCGGCGACACCACGGCGATCTCCTCGTTGCCGTCCGAGGTGATGGCGATGCGGTAGTACTTGCCGGTCTCGAGTTCCCAGACGTTCTGCGAGAACTTGAGATCGACAGTGTTGATGTCGAGCGTCAGGTCCGTACCGTTCGAGGCGAGGTTGCCCTCGGCCAGAGCCGGCGCAGAAGAAAGCAGAGCCACGCCCAGGGCGACGGCAGCGACGAAGTGTTTCATGGATTTCCTCCTCGTTATGAGGCAATTCATCCTCACAGCATCCACCAGGCGCAACTCTGCGATGGCAATACTCAATATAGCGATCACCAATGAGTGCGGGTGTTAGCTCCAACGGCACGAAAAGTGCCCCTAACGGGAGGAAATCCATGCGTTCACTGCTCATGCGGCTGACTTTTGCCGCCTTGGCACTCCTTGCCGCCACCGGCTCCGGCCTCGCCCAGCACGGCAAGGAAACCGCGCGCCTGACGCTGGGCGTGCAGGCCACCGGCACGGTCAAATGGGAACTGGCGGCGATGGCCGCGCTTGGGCTCGACGACAAGCATGCGCTCGAGCTGACGGTGCGCGACGTCGCGGACAGCAAGGCCGGCCAGATCGCCCTGCAGGCCAAGGAAGTCGATATCATCCTCTCCGATTTCGTCTGGGTATCGCTGCAGCGCCACCAGGGCAACATGGTCACCATGGTGCCGCACTCGCTGACGGTGGGCGGGCTGGTGGTCGATCCGGCCGCCGGCATCGCCAGCGTGGCCGACCTCAAGGGCAAGACCATCGCGGTCTCCGGCAGCCCGGTCGACAAGAGCTATGTGATCCTCGCGGCCGAGTACAACAAGCTGACGGGCGGCAATCTCACCGAGGATGCCGATGCCAAGTTCGGCGCGCCGCCACTGGTCAACGAGCTGATCACGACGGGCCAGGCCCAGGCGGCACTCAACCTGTGGAACTGGAACTCGCGCGCCAAGCTGGCCGGCAAGACCGAACTGATCTCGGTCGCCGCCATGCTCAAGGATCTCGGCGTTTCCCAGACACCGCCGCTGCTCGGCTGGGCCTTCTTCGACGAAACCGCGCAGACGCGGAAGGCCGACCTCAAGGCCTTCCTCGATGCCTCGTTCGAGACCAAGAAGGCGCTGCTGACCGACGATGCGGTCTGGGAGCAGATCCGCGAGGTGATGAATGTCGGCGACGATGATGCCCTGTTCACGCAGTTGCGCGACGACTATCGCGCCGGCATCGTCACCAAGTACGCCGCCACGAGCATGAAGCCGGCGGAGGAAAGTTTCGCACTCATGGCGCAGTATGGCGGCAAGGATGTGGTCGGCGATGCGACCGAGATCGCCGAGGGCACCTTCTGGAAGGGCTATCGCAAATAGACACCCAGGTGCCCGATCCGGCTTCCGCCGCGTTGCGGCGGGAGCGCGGGGGAATAGAGCGCACCGCGCCGCTGGAACTGATCAGCCTCGTGCTGCTGCTCGGGGCCTGGCAGGTGCTGGCCATGCTGTTTCCCGGGCGCCTGTTTCCAACCCCGGTGACGGTCGCAGTCGAGCTATGGCATCACCTGACCGACGGCAAACTGCTGGCAGATCTGGGAAAGACGCTCAGCCGGGCCGTCCTCGCCTTCGGTATCGCCATGCTGCTCGGCACGGCCATCGGCATATCCTTCGGACGCTCGCGCTTTCTCGACCGCCTGTTCTCGAGCTGGGTGGTGATTGGGCTCAACCTGCCGGCCATCGTCATTGCCATCGTGCTCTATATCTGGCTCGGACTCACCGAGTTTGCACTGGTCCTGGCGGTGGTGCTCAACAAGCTGCCCCTGGTCATCACCACCATTCGCGAAGGGGTGCGCAGCTTTGCGCGCGACTACGACGACCTGGCGCGCGCCTATCGGCTGAGCTTCTGGCGCCGCATGCGGCTGATCTGGGTGCCGCAACTGATGCCCTTCGTCCTCGCCGCGGCCCGCACCGGACTGAGCCTGATCTGGAAGATCGTGCTGGTGTTCGAGGTGCTCGGTTCGGATGGCGGCGTCGGCTTCCGCATATCGGTATTCTTCCAGTTTTTCGACATCAAGGGGATCCTGGCGTACTCGACGGCCTTCATCCTCGTGGTCTTCGCCTTCGAGTACCTGGTGCTGCGGCCCCTCGAGGGACGGCTGCTGCGCTGGCGGCGCGGAGCAGCGGGATGATCGGGCCGGAACTGAAGTTGAC
>NZ_JAYRYM010000197.1:0-6817 GCF_041917035.1 Devosia sp.
GCCGCACGCGGCAACCCGATCCAGATCGACCTGCACATGGCGTTCTTCGCCGGCCTGGCGCTGTGCGCCCTGCTCTACGACATCCGGGCGATCCTGCTCGGCACCGTGCTGGTTGCGGTGCATCACCTGGGCCTCGGCCTCGCCATGGAGACTCTGGTGTTCTATGGCGGTGGCAGCCTGGGCCGGGTGATCCTGCATGCGGTGCTGCTGGTCACCGAGGCGGCCGGTCTCGTCGCGCTCACCCTGATCACGCAGAAGCTGCTCAACCTGGCCGAGAGCAAGTCGGCGGAGGCGGCGCTAGAGGCCGAGAAGGTCAGCCAGCTCGCCGGTGCCGCCGGGGCCGAGCGGCAGGCGAGCGACGAGGGCCGGCGCCAGATGCTGGCAAGGCTCGACACGTCCTTCGGCCACGTCGTGAAGCGGGCCGCCGCCGGCGATTTCTCGCAACGGGTGGTGGCGGACTTCGACGAGCCCGTCCTCAGCGGCCTGGCCGGCAACGTCAACGCGCTGGTCGACACCGTGGAGCGGGGTCTTGAGGAAACCGGCGCAGTGCTGGGGGCGCTGGCCCGGACGGATCTGACGCAACGGGTCAGCGGGCGGTATGACGGCGCTTTCGGCCGGCTCAAGGACGACACCAACGCGGTCGCCGACACTCTCGCGCGGATCGTCGGCCAATTGCGCCAGACGTCGGAGCAGCTGCGCACCGCAACCGGCGAGATTCTCTCCGGCGCCAATGACCTGTCGGAACGTACCACCAGGCAGGCCGCTACCATCGAGCAGACCTCCGCGGCGATGGAGCAATTGGCCACGACGGTGATCGACAATGCACGGCGGGCGGAGGAGGCCAGCCGAAAGGCCGAGCAGGTTTCGCATTCGGCCGAGGCCGGCGGCTCGGTGATGGCGGAGGCCAATGGCGCGATGGAGCGCATCACCACCTCGTCGGGCAAGATCTCCTCGATCATCGGGCTGATCGACGACATTGCCTTCCAGACCAACCTCTTAGCCCTCAACGCCTCGGTCGAGGCGGCGCGGGCCGGTGACGCCGGCAAGGGCTTCGCTGTCGTTGCCGTCGAGGTTCGGCGGCTGGCTCAGTCGGCGGCCAGCGCATCGAGGGACGTCAAGGCGCTGATCGAGCAGAGCGCCCACGAGGTATCGAGCGGTTCGAGGCTCGTCGCCGACGCCGCCGGCAAGCTGACGGCCATGCTTGAGTCGGTGCGTGAGAACAGCACGCTGCTGGGGTCGATCGCCCGTGCCAGCCGCGAGCAGGCCTCGGCCATCGAAGAGGTCAGCACCGCCGTGCGGCAGATGGACGAGATGACCCAGCACAACGCCGCGCTGGTGGAGGAGACGAATGCGGCGATCGAGCAGACCGAGGCGCAGGCCAGCGACCTCGACCGCATCGTCGAGCAGTTCGCGCTCACCGAGACCGGGCGGCCGCGGCGCGCGGCCTGAGGGCGCGCTCAGGCGAGGGCCGCACTCACCAGGGCCTGCGCGTGGAGTTCGGTGGTGTCATAGGTCGGCAGCGGGCTGACGCTGTCGTCGATCAGCATGCCGATTTCCGTGCAGCCCAGGATCACCGCTTCGGCTCCACGTGCCTTCAGCCGCGAAATGGCGTCCACATAGGTGCGCCGCGACTCTTCCCTGACGACGCCCAGGCAGAGTTCCTCGTAGATGATGCCGTTGAGGTTGGTGATGCCGGTATCGGGCACGAGGACGTCGAGGCCATGCGCTTCGAGTTCGTCGATGTAGAAGCGCTTCTCCATGGTGAAGCGGGTGCCGAGCAGGCCGACCCGGCCGATGCCGTCGGCACGCAGTGCCGTCGCGGTCGGCGTGGCGATGTGGATGAACGGAACGGCGAGCGCGGCCACGATCCGGGGCGCGCAGATGTGCATCGTATTGGTGGCGAGGCCGATCAGGCCGGCGCCCTGGGCCTCGAGTGAGCGGGCCACGACGACGAGGCGCTCTCCGGCCTCCTCCCACCTGCCGGCCCGCTGCAGCGCCTCGATCGGGGCGAAGTCGACCGAGTGGACGATGACCGGGGCAGAGTGCAGTCCGCCCAGCCTGCGGGCCGTTTCGCGATTGAGGATGGCGTAGTAGTGGGCAGTGGATTCCCAGCTCATTCCGCCGATGAGGCCGATGGTCTTCATGCCCGACACATGGCCCGGAACGACCGCGGAGGCAAGTCACACGGTGCGGAACGAGCCCGATCACGAAGCAGTGACCGGGGGCGCGGTAACGATCGGCCCGGGCGGGCGAATTAGCCAGCACGGAGCCAGTCAGGGTCCGACAATACCAGGAGAACTCGCAATGAACCGTGTTTCGTCTGCCATCCTCGCCGCCTCGCTGCTCTCCGCCCTCGCCGGGGCATCGGTCACGGGTGCCGTCGCCCAGGATGCCACCGAGAAGTGCTATGGCGTGGCGATGGCCGGCCAGAACGACTGTGCGGCCGGGCCCGGCACCACCTGCGCCGGCACGTCGGTGATCGACTATCAGGGCAATGCCTGGAAGGCCGTGCCGTCGGGCACCTGCCTCACCATCTCGCTCGACGGCGACCGCAAGGGCTCGCTCGAGCCGCTCGAGCGCGACCTGCCGCAGGCCTGACCCCTTGCCCGGAGGTCCGATTGGGTCTCCGGGCATCACCCCCCCGGGAGAATGAGCATGGGCGTGGATCGACTACCGGCGCGGGCCGGGCTGGGACTGAAGCCGCAGCACTACACCCACATCCTCGGCACGCTGCCGGACATCGGGTTCTTCGAGGTGCATGCCGAGAACTACATGGGCGACGGCGGACCGCCGCATCGATACCTCACGGCCATCCGCAGCCGCTATCCCCTCTCCCTGCACGGGGTCGGACTGTCCATCGGCGGCGAGGGACCCCTCAGCACGGACCACCTGCACCGGCTGAACGCGCTGATCGAGCGCTACCGGCCACAGTCCTTCTCGGAACATCTGGCGTGGTCCTCGCACGGTGAGTGCGCGCTGAACGACCTGCTGCCGCTGCCCTATACGGCGGCGACGCTCGACAGGGTCGCGGCGCATGTCGATCAGGTCCAGCAGACCCTGGGCCGCCGCATGCTGCTCGAGAACCCCTCGACCTATGTGGTGTTTGCCGAAAGCACCATCGCCGAGACCGATTTCCTGGCCCGCATCGTCGCCCGCACCGGTTGTGGCCTGTTGCTCGACGTCAACAACGTCATGGTCTCCTCGGTGAACCATCGGGTCGACCCGTTCGCCTATGTCGACCGCTTCCCGGTCGAGCATGTGGGCGAGGTTCACCTTGCCGGCTACGACGAGACATCGGACGGCGCCGGCGATCGACTGCTGATCGATGCCCATGCCTCGCGCGTCAGCCCGGATGTCTGGGACCTGTTCCGGCACACGCTCGAGCGCACCGGCCCGCGACCGACACTGGTCGAGTGGGACAATGACGTCCCGGCCTTCGACGTTCTGGCCGAAGAGGCCGCGCTGGTCGACGCGGCAATCGACAGCGCCGGATCGACGCGCCGGCTGGCCTCATGACCGGCATGACCCGGCAGGCGGGCTTCGCGGCGGCCCTGATCGATCCTTCGCTCCCGGTTCCCCCGGGCATCGTTTCAACCCGGGGCGACGCGGACGAGAAGCGCTTCGCGGTCTATCGCAACAATGTGCATGTGGGTCTCGTTGGTGTCGTTGCCGCCAAGTACCCGGTCTGCGCCAGGCTGGTGGGCGAGGAGTTCTTCGCTGCCATGGCGCGGCAATACGTGGCCGCGCGCAAGCCGACGTCGCCGATCATGATGCTCTATGCATCCGACTTCGCGGATTTCATCGCGGGCTTCGAGGCGGCGCGGCCGGTGCCTTACCTCGCCGATATTGCGCGGCTCGAGCAGGCCTGGAGCGTTGCCTACAACGCCAGGGACGAGCGGTCGATGACGATCGACCGGCTGGCCGAAATCGCCGGCGCCGAACTGGGCGAGCTGCGGCTCGAGGCCCATCCGGCCGCCGCACTGGTCCGGTCGCCATACCCGATCGGCTCGATCTGGTCGGCGCATCATGCCGACGGCGTGCCGGTCCGCTCCGGAGCCGAGTCGGTACTGGTGTCGCGACCCGCCGCGGAGGTGAAGGTCACAGTCGTCCCGCCCGGTGACGCTGCGTTCTGCGGCGAACTGCTGGGCGGGGCGACAATCGCCAGTGCCGCGGCGCACGCGCTCGAGCGGCATGCAGATTTCGACTTCGGTCGCGCGCTGGTGGGGCTGTGCTCCATCGGCGCCTTCGGTGCATCGACACGAAAGGACGCAGACCATGCTCGTTGAACAGTTCGGCCGGCTCTACCGTGCCGGCGACCGGCTGCTGGGCGCGATTCCACACAGCCTGTCGCAGCTTGCGCTGCGGGTGGCGCTGGCGATTCCGTTCTGGCGCTCCGGAATGACGAAGTGGGATGGGTTCCTCAACCTATCGGCAGGGGCACGCTACCTGTTCGAGCAGGAATTCAAGCTGCATCTGGCGGGCGAGGCGATAGCCTATCCGTTTCCGCTCGTCGCGGCGTTCCTCGCCGGGACCGGCGAGGTCGTGCTGCCGGTGCTGCTGGTGCTGGGTCTGTTCACCCGCTATGCGGCGCTCGGCATCCTGCTGATGACCATCGTCATCCAGCTGACCGTGCCGGACGGCTGGCTGAACTTCCACCTGCCCTGGGCGGCCATGGCGCTGGCGCTCATGGCGTTCGGCGGCGGCAGGCTCTCGGTCGACGCAGTGCTGGCGTGGCGTCTCGAGCGGGCGCCGCGCGGCGGCGCCACCGCCACGGGCCGGTAGCCGCTCCCGCTGCGCGACCCAGCGAGCGGATCGGATTCATCGCCCGACCCGGCTCGTCTAGAAGAGCAGGTCGTCGACGCTGTCCGGCGAGCCGTGAACCGGATGCGGCTGGGCTTGGGCGACGCCGGTGAAGGCATCGTGGATGCGGCGTTCCTGATCCATGGTGTAGCGGCGGCGCAGGTCCGAGAGCAGGTTGCCCGCGGCCTCCCCGGCGGGGGGCGTCGATGGCGCACCTGCGGCAAGTTCCGCCACGGCGATCTCGGCGTCGCTCAGCGCTTCCGACAGTGTCGAGTGCCGCCCGAGATCGTCCATCGCATCGGCCAACTGACGGGCGACGATCGGCGTGTCCCGGCGGAGTTCGCCCAGCGCCTGGCCGAGGCGATCGGAAACGGCGGAAAACAGCGACAGCGCCGCGGTGGCCTCGCGCTCGAGTGCGCCGACACCATCCGCCGTGGCACCGATGGGGCTGCCGGTGAAGGTGGTCGCGACATCGGCGGCCCTCGTGAGCTGTTCGACGGCACCGTGAGCGGAGACGACGGTCTCCCCGGTCAGTGCCCGCAACTGCTGCGAGATGACGTCGAGGGCCCGGCCGCGGGCGCCGAGTTGCGCGCACTTGACGGCGGCGTTGAGACTGAGCAGCCGCATCTTGTATTCGACCTCCTGCACGGCCTCGACGTGGCCGAGCAGGATTCGCACGGTGTCGGCCACCGCGCCGGCGACCTGGGCGAGCTTGTCCCGCTCGGCCTCGCAGTCGGCCAGCAGCGCCACTGCCTCGCGCAGCGCCGAGTGCAGCGGTCCGAGGCCGGCGCCGTCCTCTTCCGTGCCGTGTACGGCGCGCGCGTGCTCGAGCATGGCCGCCGTGTCCCGACACAGCCGCGACAGTGCCGCGGCGCCGGCAGACATCTCCTCGACCAGCGTCTCGCGTGCGGCGACCAGTTGCCGGCGCTGCAGCTCGGCGATGGGCGGAACGAGCGCGACGTCGCCCCCGCCCAACCCGCGCAGAACGGCCTCGACGTGCTCGACCCGCTGCCGCGTGGCATCGCCGACCTGCAGCGCCATCACGAGGGCGGCCACCTGCGCGGCAATGGCGCGCGACGTCCGGCCCGTATCGGCGCTGGCCTCGAGCGATCGGGCCCGCTGGGCGTTGACCAGGCCGAGCCCCCGTTCGAGGTCCTGCGCCAGGGCCGTCAGCGTGTGGCAGTGGGCGGCCTCGAAACGGCTCCGGGCCATGGTGGCCTCGGTAACGGCGCGGCACAGCGTGTCGTAGACGCGGGCGAAGTCGGCTACGGTGGCGGTTGCGGAGCCCGACAGCTCGGCGATGTCGGTGGTGAAGACACTGAAGTCGTCATGCTCGCCGGCGACGCTTGCCGCGACGACCCGGGCATTGATGGCGACGATCCCGGTCATCTTCACGGTGCGCCTCAGCTCGGCAATGGGATGCCCGGCGGCCGCGACCACTTGTGCCATGCGGGTGATCGCCTCCTGCTCGGCTGCAAGTTCGACCGAGATGGCGAGGGCGCGATGCCCGACGATCGCCAGACGTTCGGTGGCCTCGGAGAGTTCGGCGCTCTCGAGCTCGGCCGGCAAAGCCTCGAAAGTCTGGGTCAGCCGGCCGAGGATGGTGGCGCACGACGACAGGCGGTCGCCGATGCTGACGAAGGCGCCGTCGATGGCGGTGCGCGGTGCCGCGAGGCCATCGGCGGCAGAAAGGAGGCGGCCGGCAAGCGCAGCACGATCGTCTTGGGCAGGGGCCAGGGCCGGGTTCGCCATGGATCAGTCCTTGGGTGCGGCGGCGCGGGTGGCGCAGGAGATGATCTCGCCGGCAATGCGACGAAGCGGCAGCACCTTGTCCACCGCATCGAGCATCACCGCCTCCCTGGGCATGCCGAAAACGACGCAGCTCTCCTTGTCCTGCGCCATGGTGAGGCTGCCGGCCTGCCGCATCTCGAGCAGACCCTTGGCGCCGTCATCGCCCATGCCGGTGAGAATGATGCCGACGGCGTTGCGGCCGGCGTACTGGGCGGCCGAACGAAAC
>NZ_JAYRYM010000198.1:0-6790 GCF_041917035.1 Devosia sp.
CGATCGCCTTCCGCTACCCGCGCGGCGACGGCCTCGGCGTCGAGCTGCCCGAACGCGGCACCCCGCTCGAGATCGGCCGCGGCCGCGTGCTGCGCGAGGGCAAGACCGTCGCGCTGCTGAGCTTCGGTACCCGCCTCGGCGAAGTCCTCGCCGCGGCCGAGAAGCTCTCCGCCTACGGCCTCACCCCTACCATCGCCGACGCCCGCTTCATGAAGCCGCTCGACCAGGCCCTGATCGCCCGGCTCGCCCGCGAGCACGAACTGCTCGTGACGGTCGAGGAGAACGGCATCGGCGGTTTCGGCAGCCACGTGGCGACCTTCCTCGCCAGCAACGGCCTGCTCGACGGCAAGCTGAAGTTCCGTCCGCTGATGATCCCCGACCAGTTCACCGAGCAGGCCGGCGTCAACGACATGTACGCCGCCGCCGGCCTCGACCGCGCCGGCATCGTGGCGACCGTGCTCACGACGCTCGACATCGCCACCGCAACGGCAGCCAAGTCCACCAAGGCCTAGCTCCGCCGTTCACGGGGGAGGGCCATCGCATTTGAGCGTTGAAGGTGGTCGGGACCGCCTTCTCCCCTTGCGGGAGAAGGTGCCCGAAGGGCGGATGGGGGGTTTCTTGCCGGGGGTGAAGCCGCTGGAGCGGGCGGCCACACGCTCCACTTTGCCGCTCACCCCGGTGTCATCCCCGCGAAAGCGGGGATCTCTGTTTTGGCGGCCACCGCAATCAGAGGCTCCCGCTTTCGCGGGAATGACCCGGTAGGGAGGCAACAGACTACCCTCCATACATCGTGTGTTGGACAGTCTTCAGCGCAACCCCGCCCGCGAGAATCAGCTACCACCCTCGCCATGCAGCTCGGCATAGACATGGGCGAGGCGCAGGGCGGCACCGCGGCCCTGCTCGATCTCGAGGAACTCCTGGCCACCCGCCTATTGGTGCAGGGCAATTCCGGCTCGGGCAAGTCGCACCTGCTGCGTCGCCTGCTCGAGCAGAGCGCGCCCCACGTCCAGCAGTGCATCATCGATCCCGAGGGTGATTTCGTCACCCTCGCCGATCGGTTCGGCCACCTCGTGGTCGAGGCCGACCGGACCGAGGCGGAGCTGACCCGCATCGCCGGCCGCGTCCGCCAGCACCGCGTCTCGGTGGTGCTCGATCTCGAGGGCCTCGACGTCGAGCAGCAGATGCGGGCCGCCGCCGCCTTCCTCGGCGGCATGTTCGACGCGGATCGGGACTACTGGTATCCCGTCCTCGTCGTCGTCGACGAGGCGCAGCTCTTCGCCCCCGCCGTCGCCGGCGAGGTCTCCGACGAGGCGCGCAAGCTCTCCCTCGGCGCCATGACCAACCTGATGTGCCGCGGGCGCAAGCGCGGCCTCGCCGGCGTCATCGCTACGCAGCGGCTGGCTAAGCTCGCCAAGAACGTCGCCGCCGAGGCCAGCAATTTCCTGATGGGCCGCACCTTTCTCGACATCGACATGGCGCGCGCCGCCGACCTGCTGGGCATGGACCGGCGCCAGTCGGAAATGTTCCGCGACCTCGGCCGCGGGCACTTCGTCGCCCTCGGGCCGGCCCTCTCGCGCCGGCCGCTGCCGGTCAGGATCGGTCCCGTCGAGACCGCGGCCCGCTCGACCAGCCCCAGGCTGCTGCCGCTGCCGGTCGCGGCCGAGGACCCGGCCGGGCTGATCTTTGCCCGCGACCCCGAGGAGCAGCGGCCGCCGCGCCGTCCCCCGCCGCGCCCGCTGCCGGTGCCGACCGCCGAGCTGCTCGCCCGGGCCTCCCGGCCCGCTCCGCAGCTCGCCGCGCCAGCTTCCCCCGCGCACGAGGCCGACACCGCCGATCACGACGCGACGATCGACTCGGTGCTGCGTGACATGCTCGAGGACCCCGACTCGGCGTTCCGTTCTGTGGCGGTGCTGTACCAGGATTTCCTCGTGCGCTGCCGCATCCGCCGGGTGCGCGGCGAGGCGCTGGCATTGCCCGCCTTCCGGCGCCGGCTGGCCGTGGTACGGGCCGGCGTCGGCTCGGACATCGCCGATTCGGCGGCCTGGCAGCAGGCCCTGGAGCTCTCCCGGTCGCTGGCCGAGGAGGTGCAGGGGGTGTTCCTGGTCGTCGCCCAGGCGAGCCTCGCCCGCGACCCCTGCCCTTCCGATGCCATGCTGGCCCGCGCCTACGGCACGCACTCGACCGGCCGCGCCCGTCGTGTGCTCGCCTATTTCGAGGAGCGCGGCCTCATCGTGCTGAGGACCGACCACAAGGGGCGCCGCATCGCGGCCTTCCCCGATCTGGGCACCGAAACCGCCGCCGGCGCTCCGGACGCGCCCGACACGGCCGTGCCGCGCAGCGCGGCGGAATAGGCGTCAGCCGGTTTCCTCGAGGAAGCGGACTGCCCCGATATGCGGCAGGTTGCGGTTGCGCTGCGCATAGTCGATGCCGTAGCCGACCACGAACGTGTCGGGGATTTCGAAGCCGATCCAGCGCGCCTTGACGTCGACCTCGCGGCGCGACGGCTTGTCGAGCAGGGCGCACACCTCGATCCGGCCCGGATGGCGCGTCCCGAGGATCTCGAGCACGTGCTTGAGCGTATGGCCGGTGTCGACGATGTCCTCGACCAGCAGCACGTCGCGGCCCTCGATCTCCCCCCTGAGGTCCTTGAGGATGCGCACTTCGCGGCTCGATTCGGTCGAATTCCCGTAGGACGACACCTCGAGGAAATCCACCTCGACCGGTAGGTCGAGTTCGCGCACCAGGTCGGCGATGAACACGAAGGAGCCGCGCAGCAGGCCCACCACCACCAGCTTGTCGGTCCCCTTGTAGAACCCCGAGATCTCGCGGGCGAGCGACTCGACCCGCGCCGCGATTGCCTTGGCCGAAATCAGTTCCTCGATCACGTATCGTGCCGTCATGGTGCCCCCGCGAACAGCGCTGCTGCGCGCCGTCTCCGGTACCCTTACCGGTGCCGGGCTGGCAAGCGAAACCGCGTGCCGGCCTAGCTGTCCCGGATCGCCCCGCGCATCCGGCGGATCGCCCGCCTGACCCGCGTCCTCAGCACCCTGTAACGGCCGAACGGCCACCCGGCCGTCGTCCCGATCGAGGCGGCTGGCTCAGCGGCGAGGCGCTCGAGCAGACGGACGAAGGGATCTGCCTGCGTCCTCGCGAGCTTGGCCTCGAGCCAGGCCGGCAAGGGTTTCTGCCGCCAGGCCAGATACGCCGCGTACTGCTCCGGATCGGCCAGCAGCCTCTGCAGGTAGGCGGCGAGGCCGGCCGGCCCCCCGTGCGCCTCGGCATCGACATAGGAGTGCTCGGGCACGAACTCCCGGGCGTTGGGCGCGCCGCGGTAGACCGGGACCGTTCCGGCCAGCAGCGGCTCGAACAGCTTTTCGGTGACGTAGTCGGGCGCGATGGAGTTCTCGAGGCCCAGGCAGAAATGGTAGCCGCGGATGGTCTCGAGCTTGGTCTCGGGGCCGCGGTCGGGGACGCTGAGCTGCCGGTTGTTCAGCAGCCGGCCGAAGGAATCGACCGCGATATGCCGCATCAGCTCGGCCGCGAAGGCATTGCGACCGCTCTTGTCGTTCCGCGCCGACAGCAGCATCACCACCGGCGCCGCCTCGTCGTGGACCGGCAGCCGTGCCGTCCGCGCCGCCTGCCAGCGTTCGGTCGACGGCAGGTAGGGCGTCCAGATGTCCGCCTCCTGCTCATAGGTCATCCGCAGCTCGAAGTGCCGCAGGAAGCGCGGCTCGGCCAGCTGCAGGTAGTTGACCCTGCTCTCCATCGACCAGGCCACCCATTTCTGTCCGGGGAATTTCGGGGTGTCCTCCGGCAGCGACCGGCGCCAGTCGGGAATGTGGAAGACCACGGCATCGGCTTCCCCGATGCGGGCCGGGTCGGTGGTGAAATGATCGACGATCTGCGCCGGCACCAGCTCAAGTGGCGAGCGGCCGAAGAACCCGGTCCGGAACAGGATCAACGGCCGCCTGATGGTCATCGTCGACGGCCCCTGCGGACTGGTCTTGTGCGGCCGGACCATACGCGTCCGGGCCGGGGCGGCGCAACGGCCGGCAACGCGTCGCCGCCGATTCCGGCTGTGCAGCCGCCGCGGCTGCGATACTACTGAGTTCGTGCATCGATCCGGGGAGGGGGCGGTGGCGCGTGAGGAGTATGACCACATCGTCATCGGAGGCGGCGCGTCCGGCTGCGTTGCCGCGGCGCGGCTGGTCAGCGACGGCAATCGCCGCGTGCTGGTGCTCGAGGCGGGCTACTCGCACCATCATCCGCTGCTCGACATGCCCCCCGGCATCTTCAAGCTGATCAACGGCTCGAAGTACATGACCTATCACCACACGACGCCGCAGGAGCACCTGCACGGCCGCGTGCACGACATCCCGCAGGGCAATGTGCTGGGCGGCGGCTCGTCGGTGAATGCGCAGGTCTACATGCGCGGTCGTCCCTCCGACTACGACGCGTGGGACGATATCCTGCGCGGCAACAATGACGGGGCCCGCTGGAACTGGCCCACCGTCCTCGCCCACTTCCGCCGCATCGAGGGCAACAACCGGCTGTCGAATGACCTGCACGGCACCGACGGCCCGCTGCTCGTCTCCGATCCGGGGCACATCGACGATGTGTCGCGCTGGTTCGTGCAGACCGTGCAGGAGATGGGCGAGCCGCTGACCAGTGACTTCAACGGCCCCACCCAGCGTGGTGTCGGCTTCTACCAGTTCACCAATCGGCGCGGCAGGCGCTCGAGCGCCGCCTACGCCTTCATCGAGCCGCTGAAGGCCGATCCGCGGCTGACGGTGAAGCTGCGCGCCGCGGTCCGGCGCATCGATGTCGAGAACGGCAGGGCGGCGAGCGTCACCTACCGCGACGCCTCGGGCGCCGAACGGACCGCCTTTGCGCGCGGCGACATCATCGTTGCGGCCGGCGCCCTGGTGACCCCCAAGCTCCTCATGCTGTCCGGCATCGGCCCGGCGGCGCAGCTCCGCGCGCACGGCATCGCCGTCCTCGCCGATCTGCCCGGCGTCGGACAGAACTTCATCGACCACCCCGAAGTGCCGGTGATCTCGCTGGCCAACGGCCCCTATGGCTACTACCGGCAGGGCGTCGGCTGGCGCATGCTGAGGAACGGCCTCAACTTCAAGCTCTTCGGCAACGGCCCGATCCTGTCGACCGGCTTCGAGGCCGGCGCCTTCATCAACCCGCTCGACCGCGACGGCGTCCCCTCCATCCAGGCCTTCTGCGTCCCCATCGTCTATCTCGACCGCGACCTGCTGAAGGTCTTCGACGATGATTACGGGGTCACCATCACCACCGTGCTGGTGAAGCCGAAGTCGCGCGGCACGGTCGAGCTGCGGTCTGCCGATCCGGACGCCATGCCGCTGGTCTCGCCCAACCTGCTCAAGCATCCCGAGGACATGCAGATCATGGTCGCGGGGCAGCGCTTCTTCCGTGAGGCCCTGCAGACCGGCCCGCTCGGCCGGCGGATCAGCAGGATCATTGCGCCGGAAGGCCCGGACCTCGGCGACGCGGCCATGGCCGAGCATTGCCGCCGTTTCGTCAAGACCAACTACCATCCGGCCAGCACGGCGCGGATGGGAGCCGACGGCGACCCGATGGCGGTACTCGATGCCCGCATGCGGGTGCGCGGCATCGACAACCTGCGCGTCGCCGACATGTCGGCAGTGCCCGACATCAATGCCGGCAACACCAACGCTCCGGCCATGATGCTCGGCGATCGCTGCGCCGACTTCGTGCTGGGGCGCGACCGCCGCGGCGCCGACGAGAACCAGCCAGGTCACAGGGAGCAACACGCATGATTCTGCAGCGTTTTCGCATCGACGGCAAGGTGGCGCTGGTCACCGGCAGTACCCGCGGCATCGGCCTGGGCATCGCCGAGGCGCTGGCCGAGGCCGGCGCCCGCGTCGTGCTGTCATCGAAGGTTCCGAAGCCCGAAGTGGTCGAGCGGCTGCGGGCGGCGGGCCATGCCGTCGACTACGTCCAGGCCGACCTGCAGGACCCGGCGGCGCCGGAGCGTCTCGTCAACGACGTGCTGGAGCGCTTCGGCCGGATCGACATCCTCGTCAACAATGCCGGGGTTGCCGGCCACGGCGACACGGTGAGCTTTCCGGACGAGGACTATCGCCGCATCATGGACATCAACCTCGATGCGGTCTATCGCGCCTCGCGCGCCGCCATCGCCGCCATGCGGCGCCAGGGCGGCGGCATCATCCTCAACATCGGCTCGATCTCGGGCGTCGTCTCCAACATCCCGCAGCGCCAGGTCGCTTACAACACCTCCAAGGGCGCCGTGCACATGCTGACGCGCAGCCTCGCCAGCGACTACGTCGAGGACAACATCCGGGTCAACGCCATCGCCCCCGGATACATCGAGACGGAAATGACCTCGCCCCATCTCGACGGCGAGGAGTGGGGCCCGACCTGGCGGCGGATGACGCCGATGGGACGCGGCGGCACCATCGAGGACGTCGCCGCGGCGGCGCTCTACCTGTGCTCGCCCGCCTCCGCCTACGTCACCGGCGAGGTCCTCATGGTCGACGGCGGCTACACCATCCGCTGAGACCCGCCTGTCCCGGCCCGTGCCGCAACCGCCGTTCAGCAAGGTGACGGAAGCGTGGCGCCGCTCAGCCGGCTCCGCTCAGTCCTGCTCGTCCTCGCGCGGCGCCGATGCCATGCCGAGCGCCGTCATGTAGAGCTCCAGCAGCGCTTCCTGTTCCAGGCGTTCGTTGTGGTCCTGCTTGCGGATCGACACGATCTTGCGCAGCACCTTGGTGTCGAA
>NZ_JAYRYM010000199.1:0-6756 GCF_041917035.1 Devosia sp.
GGATTGCCGTGGGCCAGCCAATCCTCGGGCAGTTCGACCTGCCAGCCCTCGCTCATCTCCTGTCGGAACAACCCGTGCACGTAGCGGATGCCATACCCGTAGGCGGGAATGTTGACCGTCGACATCGACTCGAGAAAGCACGCTGCCAGGCGCCCCAGGCCACCATTGCCCAGCGCGGCATCCGGCTCGAGGTTCAGCATCTCCTTCAGGTCGACGTTGAAGTTCTTGAGCGCCGCCTGCACCACCTCCATGAGCCCCAGGTTGCTCATCGAGTCCCGCATCAGCCGCCCGATGAGGAACTCGAGGCTCAGGTAGTAGACGCGCTTGTGCCCGGTCCGCCAGGTCTCGCGGCTCGACTCCATCCAGCGGTCGATGATGCGATCGCGGACAGCGTAGATCGTCGCCTTGAGCCAGTCGTGCGGCCGCGCGACGATCGGGTCCTTGCCGATGAAGTAGGTAAGTTTTTCGAGGATCTCCGCCTGCAGCGCCTCGGCGGTCAGTGCGCGCTTCTGCGGAGTCGGGGCATCCAATACGATGTGCTTTTGCGGCATTGCTGCAATCCAGGCATCATGGCGATGTATTCCCCTCTGTGCGGCACTGTTGCATTGAATCGACACCGGGGGAAGGCCCCCCGGGCGCGTGGCTAGACCCCGGCTTTTGCATCGCTCTGCAGCAGCACGGGCTCGGAGGGCGCAGCGACGACGCCGCTTTCGCGCGCCTGATCCTCCGCGTTCGAGATCAGCAGGTCGCGGCCCGCCTGGATGCCGCCCACCACCTGCGCCGCGAAGCGCTGCCGGTCGCGTTCGCGGGCGTCGGCGACGAGGCTGGCGATCTCGTCCTCCCTCGCCCCGAGTTCCCGCAGCGTCGCCGCCCCGAAGGCCAGCGCCGACTCGAAGACCTCGCGCACCTGGTAGTCGACCCCGAGCTTGACCAGCTCGATCGCATGTCCGCGGTCATAGGCGCGCACATGCAGCCTTGCGAGCGGAAACTCGGACTTGACCAGCTCGACGATGCGCAGGGCCGCGTCCTTGTCATCGATGCACACGAGGATGGCGGCAGCCGTCTCGGCCCCCGCCGCCCTGAGGATGTCGAGCCGGGTGCCGTCTCCATAGTAGACCTTCATGCCGAACCGGCCGGCGGCGCGTATCATGTCGGTGTCATTGTCGATGATCGCCACCCGATGGCCCTTTGCCAGCAGCGGCTGGCTGGCGATCTGGCCGAAGCGGCCGAAGCCGATGACCAGCACGGTGCCATCGAGGCCGTCGGCAAGTTCCACGCCGTCCATCGATGGCTCGGGCTCGGGCAGAAAACGCAGCAGCATCATGGTGAGCGGCGTCAGGGCCATCGAAATGATCACCGTCGCGGTCAGCATGGCGTTGAGTTCCGCGCCCAGCAGCCCGCCGGCAGTGGCCGTGGTGTAGAGCACGAAGGCGAACTCGCCGCCCTGCGCCATCAGTACGGCGCGCTGCAGCGCCTCCGGCTTCCCCGCGCCCAGCACGCGGGCCAGCGCGTAGATGGCCCCGCCCTTCACCGCCATGTAGGCCGCGACCGTGAGCGCGACGGTGAGCCAGTTGGCCGCCACCACGTTGAGATCGAGCGACATGCCGACGGCAAGGAAGAACAGCCCCAGCAGGATGCCGCGGAACGGCTCGACGTCGGCCTCGAGCTGGTGACGGAAGGTCGAGGTGGAGAGCAGAACCCCGGCGAGGAACGCCCCCATCGCCATCGACAGCCCGCCCAGCTGCATGATCAGTGCCGCGCCGAGCACCACGAGCAGCGCCGCCGCGGTCATCACCTCGCGCGCCCTGGCGGCCGCCAGCAGCCGGAACACCGGGTTCAGCACCCAGCGGCCGGCGAACACCACCGTCACCACCGAGGCAGCGGCCACTCCCACGCTGATCCACCGCGACAGGGCGTCGCCGCCCTCCTCGCTGCCCGGGGCCAGCAGCGCCACCAGCGCCAGCAGGGGCACAATCGCAAGGTCCTCGAGAAGCAGGATCGAAACGATCTTCTGTCCGCCCGGCGAGGCCAGCTCGCCCCGCTCGGTGAGCAATTGCATGACGATGGCGGTCGAGGTCAGCACGAAGCCCATCCCGGCGACGAAGGCGACGGCCGGGGCCCAGCCGAGCAACAGGCCGACCCCCGTCAGCAGAGCCCCGCAGGCGAGTACCTGCAGCACGCCGAGCCCGAAGATCAGCTTGCGCAGCGCCCACAGCCTGCTCGGCTCCATTTCCAGCCCGACGATGAACAGGAACATCACGACGCCGAGTTCGGCCGCGTGCAGCACGGACTGGGGATCGCTGACGAGGCGCAGACCGAACGGGCCGACCGCCAGCCCGGCGGCGAGGTATCCGAGCACGGATCCCAGCCCGAGCCGCTTGAATACCGGCACGGCGATCACCCCGGCGGCGAGCAGCGCCACCACCTGCACGAGATCAACTCCGCCATGCGCCGCGGCTTCGACCGCGTGTGCGACTTCGCCAGCCATCCCAACCTCGCCCGCAAGTACCGCGACTAGCCTTGCGGGCTGCTGCCGCGCCCGTCAAGGCTGCCGGAACGGGCAGGTCGGCGGCCTCGGCCGACCTGCCCGCGCGCAAACCCCGGGGCACCGCGTCTCCGCCGCAAGTGCTCCCGCGGCCTTGCCGGCCTGCATCGACTGCGCCGCCTGCTCACCCTATGATGCCGCCGGAATCAATTCCTTCGAGAACCCGGTCAAGTCCATGCCGCGCAAGATCATTATCGACACCGACCCAGGCCAGGACGATGCCGTCGCCATCCTCATGGCGCTGGCCTCGCCGGAGGATTTCGACGTGCTGGGCATCGTCGCGGTTGCCGGCAATGTCTCCCTCGCCCAGAACGCCCGCAATGCCCTCAAGGTCGTCGAACTCGCCGGCCGCACCGAGATACCGGTCTATGCCGGCTGCGAACGGCCGATGCGGCGGCATCTGGTGACGGCCGAGTATGTGCATGGCGACACCGGCCTCGACGGCCCCGACCTGCCCTCGCCGCGGATGCAGCTGCAGGCGCAGCACGGCGTCGATTTCCTCATTGACACCCTGATGGCGCACGAGCCCGGCACGGTGACCCTGTGCTGCCTCGCCCCGCTCACCAATATCGCCATGGCCATGGTGAAGCGACCCGCGATCGTCGAGCGCATCAGGGAGATCGTCATGATGGGCGGCGGCTGCTTCGAGGGCGGCAATGTCACCCCCGCGGCCGAGTTCAACATCTACGTCGACCCCGAGGCGGCCGACGTCGTCCTGCGCTCGGGCGTGCACATCGTCATGGCGCCGCTCGACCTCACCCACCTGATGCAGTCGACGCACGACCGGCTCGAGCGCATCCGCGCCCTGGGCAACCGCGCCGGCGAGGCGGTTTACCAGATGCTCAGCTTCTCCGAGCGCTTCGACCTGCAGAAGTACGGCAGCGAGGGGGCTCCGCTGCACGATCCCTGCGTCATCGCCTACCTGCTCGAGCCCGGCCTGTTCCAGGGTCGCCACATCAACGTCACCGTCGAGACCGCGTCCGAACTGACGATGGGCATGACCGTGGCCGACTACTGGGGCGTGACCGGG
Source organism: Devosia sp. (assembly GCF_041917035.1). GTDB lineage: Bacteria > Pseudomonadota > Alphaproteobacteria > Rhizobiales > Devosiaceae > Devosia_A. The sequence continues at coordinate 3,576 of NZ_JAYRYM010000199.1, forward strand.
CGGGCCCGCAATGTGCACTTCCTCCGCACCGGCGACGCCGCCGGGTTCTACCGCCTGCTGACCGAGCGGCTGGCCCGGCTGCCGTGAGGGCGGGCGGGCGCTTGTCACCTGTCCGCCCTGCCTGCTAGAAGCCGGCGCTGCCCGGACTGGACACCCGCCCATGGACCTCGTCACCCTCACCGCCTTCACCATTGCCTATGCCATCGCGGTGATCGTCCCGGGGCCGGGCGTCGCCGCCGTGGTGGCCCGTGCGCTGGGAGGCGGCTTCGCCGCCGCCTTCCCGATGGTGCTCGGCATCCTTGTCGGCGACCTGATCTACCTGGTCTTCGCCCTGTTCGGACTTGCCGCCATCGCCACCTGGTTCGGACCGGTCTTCCTCGTCATCCGCTGGGCCGGCGCCCTCTACCTGCTGTTCGTCGCCTGGCAGTTCTGGACGGCCAGGCCCGGCTCCGAGCAGATCGGCGCCAAGCGCGACGGCAGTGCGTGGAAGACCTTCCTCTCCGGCTTCGCGCTGACCATGGGCAACCCCAAGACCATCGTCTTCTACCTGGCCCTGCTGCCGACCGTGGTGCCGCTCGATCGCCCGATCACCGTGCTCGGCTTCGCCGAACTGACGCTCATCGTCATCGTCGTCCTGCTCATCATCGGCAGCGCCTACGCGGCACTCGCCGCCGCCGCCCGCGACTTCTTCCAGTCGACCCGGGCCATCCGCAACCTCAACCGGACAGCGGGCGTCATCATGGCCAGTGCCGCCGTCTTCGTCGTGGCGCGGGAATAGGAACGAGCCGCGCTAGCGTACCTGTGCCGCCGCCGCATCGAGCCCCCAGGCCAGCAGTTCCGCCGCCCGCTCCGGCGTCACGCCCTCGACATAGCACCTGAGTTCGGGCGCGTTGCCGGAAGCGCGGTAGTGCACGGTATCGCCCGAAACCAGGGAGAAGCGCGGGCCGTCGATGGTCGAGACCCGCTCCACCTCCCCCACCGGCGCAAAGAACGCCGCGGCGTAGCCGGGCTCCTCGACCAGCCGGCGCAGGAACGCGCCGCTCCGCTCGCCGGGCACCTCGGCCAGCCGGTCGCTCAGCGCCGCCCTGACCGGCAGCGAGCCGACCAGTTCGGAAAGGTTCGTGCCGCCGGCCGAGGCAAGGCCGAAGGCAGCGAGGATCGGCAGCACCGCGTCGCGCGTCGGCAGCGCCGTCAGCGCCCGGCCGTTGACCGTTGCCGGGCTGCCCAGCAGCGTGCCGCCATTGGCCTCGAAGCCGACCACCGGCCCGCCCGGCGTCGCGGCCAGCGTCTCCATGCCGGCAATGACGAAGGGCGAGCCGACCCGGGTCCGCTCCACCTGCGCGAACCAGCCGACCCCTTCGATCGCCGAGTTGGAGGTCACCGGCGTCACCACGCTCGTGGCGCCGACGAGGCGTGCCGCCAGCATCCCCAGCACGTCGCCGCGCACGAAATTGCCTGCCGCGTCGATCACCAGCGGCCGGTCGCCGTCGCCGTCGGTCGAGACCACCGCATCCAGGTGATGCTCGGCGATCCAGCCCGGCACCGGGGCGAAGACCCGATCGGCGAACGCCTCGGTGTCGACGGCGACGAAAGTCGCCGACCGTCCCAGCCGCACCACATCGGCCCCCGCCCGCGTCAGCAGCGACACCAGCAGGTCGCGCGCCACCGAGGAGTGTTCGTACACCCCGATCCGCCAGCCGCCGAGCGCACCGGACGGCAAGAGGTGCCGATAGCGCTGGCGGTAGCGATCCCCCGCCGCGGCGAAGCCGTCGGTGGCCTGTCCGAGACCGTCGGCCACCCGGTCGGACAGCGCCGCGAGGATGCCCGCCTCGTCGCCCTTGGTGATCTCGCCGCGGGCCGAGTAGAACTTCAGTCCGTTCCGGTCTGCCGGGATATGGCTGCCGGTGACCATGATCGCCGGCGCGCCCATCGCCATCGCGTGCAACGCCAGCGCCGGCGTCGGCAGGATGCCGCAATCGACCGCCTCCAGCCCCGCCGCGGCGATGGCCGCCGCACAGCCCGAACTGATCGCGGAACTGGATGCCCGCAGGTCCCGGCCAAGATAGACCCGGCCCGCTCCCAGCCCGCCGCCGGCCCGCAGGTGGGCGATGAACGCACTGGTGTAGCGGCGCGCGGCCGGACCGGCCAGTTCCGCTGCGAGGCCCCTGAGGCCGCTGGTCCCGAACTTCAGCGAGTCGCTCATCGAACTCTCCCCCCGCGTCTCCTCTCACGCCCTGCCCGAGGCCGGCAAGCCGTTAAGGTTTCGTTCATCTCCGTTCAGCACTCTGTGCGGATGCAGATCGTCAAGCGCTCCATGAACTGGATACAGCGCCCCTCGATGTTCGAGGAGGCCGAGACGGCACGGCTGAAGCGCAAGGCGCAGGCCCAGTCCGACATTTCCAAGAACAGTGCGCTCAGTTCCGGCCTGATCGGCGCCGGCACCTCGTCCACCACCGAGGCCGTCAACCTGACGCTGCGGATCGCCGCCGCCCGCGTGCAGGCCGGGATCAACGTCAAGGCCAAGTCCTAGCCGCGGGATTTGGCTTGCCGCCGCCGCGCCCGATGCGGCATGTCTCCCCGTGATGGCCGCCCCACCCCTCGATCTGCCGGGCTACTTCGCCCGCGACGTCGTCGCGGTGGCGCGCGGCCTCGTCGGCGCCGAAATCTTCGTCGATGGCGTCGGCGGCATCATCACCGAGACCGAGGCCTACCATCCCTCCGAGCCGGCCTCGCATGCCCATCGCGGCCCCACGCCGCGGAACGCGGCGATGTTCCTCGGCCCCGGCCATGTCTACATCTATCGGATCTACGGCATCCACTGGTGCCTCAACTTCGTCGGCGCCGACGGCGCCGCCGTGCTGATTCGCGCCCTCGAACCCACTGCCGGCCTCGCCGCCATGATCGAGAGGCGCGGCCTGAGCGCGCCGCGCGATCTCTGCTCGGGGCCCGGAAAGCTCTGTGCTGCACTGGGCCTGAGCCGGCGCGAGGATGGCCGCCGGCTCGCCGAGCCGCCCTTCGCCTTCCGCCCGGCGACCCGCGAATCCCCCGTGTTGACCGGCCGGCGCATCGGCATCACCAGGGCCGTCGAGCTGCCGTGGCGCTTCGGCATGGCCGGATCGAGCTACCTCAGCCGCGGCTTTCCACGGTCCTCTTGAGGCCGGGGCGGCGGAACGGGTTCCTT
>NZ_JAYRYM010000200.1:0-6753 GCF_041917035.1 Devosia sp.
AGGCGGGCGCCGCTGAGGCCCTTGCCGACATAGTCATTGGCCTCGCCGACGAGGTCGATCGAGATGCCGCGGGCGGCCCAGGCGCCAAAGGCCTGGCCGGCCGTACCGGTGAGCGAGACGGCAATGGTGTCTTCCGGCAACCCGGCATGGCCATAGCGTCTGGCGACGGCACCGCCGAGCATGGCACCGGCCGAGCGATCGACGCTGGTGATCGTCTCGACGATCCTGACCGGCGTGCCCTGCTCGAGGGCCGGCCGGGCCGCGGCGATCAGCCGGCGGTCGAGCACGGCGTCGATCGGATGGTGCTGCACCTCGGTATGCGCGATGGCCACGCCCGCGGCCGCGGACGGCTTGTGGAACAGCTTCGAGAAGTCGAGCCCCTTTGCCTTCCAGTGCGTGACGGCCTCGGTCTTGTCGAGCATCTGCATCTGCCCCACCATCTCGTCGAAGCGGCGATAGCCGAGCTCGGCCATCAGTTCGCGCACTTCCTCGGCGACGAAGAACAGGTAGTTGATGACGTGCTCGGGCTTGCCGGTGAAGCGGGCGCGCAGCACCGGATCCTGCGTGGCGACGCCGACCGGGCAGGTGTTGAGGTGGCACTTGCGCATCATCACGCAGCCGGCCGCGATCAGCGGCGCGGTGGCGAGGCCGAACTCGTCGGCGCCGAGCAGGGCGCCGATCACCACGTCGCGACCGGTGCGGATGCCGCCATCCACCTGCACCGCGATGCGGCCGCGGAGCTTGTTGCGCACCAGCGTCTGGTGGGTCTCGGCGAGGCCGATCTCCCATGGCGAGCCGGCATGCTTGAGCGAGGTCAGGGGGCTGGCGCCCGTTCCGCCCTCGTAGCCCGAGATGGTGACGTGATCGGCCCGCGCCTTGGCGACACCGGCCGCGACCGTGCCGACGCCGACTTCGGAGACGAGCTTGACCGAGACCTGGCCTTCCGGATTGACGTTCTTCAGATCGAAGATCAGCTGCGCCAGGTCCTCGATCGAGTAGATGTCATGGTGCGGCGGGGGCGAGATGAGGCCGACGCCGGGCGTCGAGTGGCGCACCTTGGCGATGGTCTCGTTGACCTTGTCGCCGGGCAGCTGACCGCCTTCGCCGGGCTTGGCCCCCTGCGCCATCTTGATCTGCATCATATCGGAGTTGACCAGATACTCCGTGGTCACCCCGAAGCGGCCCGAGGCCACCTGCTTGATGGCCGAGCGCTTGGAATCGCCGTTGGGGAGCGGCCTGAACCGATCCGGCTCCTCGCCGCCCTCGCCGGTGTTCGACTTGCCGCCGATCCGGTTCATGGCGATGGCGAGCGTGGTGTGGGCCTCGAGCGAGATCGAGCCATAGGACATGGCGCCGGTCGAGAAGCGCCGGACGATCTCGTTGGCCGGCTCGACGTCCTCGAGCGGCACCGGGCCGCGACCGTCCTCCTCGGCCTTCTTTAGCCGGAACAGAGAGCGGATGGTGACATAGCGGTCCTCGACCTCGTTCACGAGGCGCGCGAACTCGCGATACTTGTCGCGGGCATTGCCGCGCGCGGCGTGCTGCAGGCTGGAAACCGTCTCCGAACGCCACACATGCGCCTCGCCGCGCTGGCGGAAGGCGTAGTCGCCGCCGACATCGAGCGCATCCTCGAGAACCGGGGAGTTGCCGAACGCGTCGCGATGGCGCTGCACGGTCTCCTCGGCAATCTCCCTGAGGCCGACGCCCTCGATGGTGGTTGCGGTGCCGGTGAAGTAGGTCGCCACGAAGTCGGAACTGAGGCCAACCGCGTCGAAGATCTGCGCGCCGCAATAGGACTGGTAGGTCGAGATGCCCATCTTGGCGGTGACCTTGAGGATGCCCTTACCGATCGCCTTGATGTAGCGGTAGATGATCTCCTCTTCGTCCACCTCGGCCGGAAGATCCTTCTTCATGGCGATCAGGGTTTCGAAGGCGAGATAGGGGTTGATCGCCTCGGCGCCATAGCCGGCAAGCGCGCAGAAGTGATGTATCTCGCGGGCCTCGCCGGTTTCGACGACAAGGCCCACCGAGGTCCTGAGGCCCTTGCGGATGAGGTGATGATGGACACCGGCGGTGGCCAGCAGGGCGGGAATGGCGACCCGCTCGCGGCTCATCGCCCGGTCGGAGAGGATGATGATGTTGTCGCCCGAATGCACCGCCATCTCGGCATCGGAGAACAGCTGCTCGAGGGCCCGCGCCATGCCCTCGGCGCCCTCCGACACCGGATAGGTAATGTCCAGCGACTTGGAGCGGAACGGGTTGTCCTCCATGCCGCCGATGGCGCGGATCTTCTCGAGATCGGCATTGGTGAGGATCGGCTGACGCACTTCGAGGCGCTGCCGCCGGCCGCCGCCGCCAAGGTCGAGCACGTTCGGCCGCGGCCCGATGAAGGAGACGAGGCTCATCACCAGTTCCTCGCGGATCGAGTCGATGGGCGGGTTGGTGACCTGGGCGAAGTTCTGCTTGAAATAGGTGTAGAGCAGCCGCGACTTGTTGGAGAGCGCCGAGATCGGGGTGTCGGTCCCCATCGAGCCGACGGCCTCCTGGCCGGTCACCGCCATGGGCGGCAGGATCAGCTTGAGGTCTTCCTGGGTGTAGCCGAAGGCCTGCTGCCGATCGAGCAGCGGGATGTCGGACGTCTTGGGCTCGACGGCCACTTCCGGCAGGTCCTCGAGCACGATCTGGGTGCGCGCCAGCCACTGCCGGTAGGGCAGGGCGGTGGAAAGCTGATGCTTGATCTCCTCGTCCGAGACGATGCGGCCCTGCTTCAGATCGATGAGCAGCATCTTGCCCGGCTGCAGGCGCCACTTGGACTTGATCCGGCTTGCCGGAATCGGCAGCACGCCGGCCTCGGAGGCCATGATGACCTCGTCGTCCTCGGTGACGAAATAGCGGGCCGGCCGGAGGCCGTTCCGGTCCAGCGTCGCGCCGATATAGAGGCCGTCCGAGAAGCACATGGCGGCAGGGCCGTCCCAGGGCTCCATCAGGGCCGCGTGGTACTCGTAGAAGGCGCGGCGGTCCTCATCCATCAGCGGATTGCCGGCCCAGGCCTCGGGGATCAGCATCATGGCCGCATGCGGCAGCGAGTAGCCGCCGCGCATCAGGAACTCGAGCGCGTTGTCGAAGCAGGCCGTGTCGGACTGCCCGGGATAGGAGATGGGCCACAGCTTCTGGATGTCGGCGCCGAACAGCGGCGACTGCACCGAGGCCTGGCGGGCCGCCATCCAGTTGACGTTGCCGCGCACGGTGTTGATCTCGCCATTGTGGCAGACGAACCGGTAGGGGTGCGCCAGCCGCCAGGACGGGAAGGTATTGGTCGAGAACCGCTGGTGCACCAGCGCCAGGGCGGATTCGAAATCCGGCTCGTGCAGATCGCGATAGTAGGCGCCGAGCTGGAACGACAGGAACATGCCCTTGTAGACCAGCGTGCGGCAGCTCATCGAGACGATGTAGAAATCGTTCGGCTTGCCTTCGAAGGCGGAATAGATCTTGGCCGACATCACCTTGCGGATGATGTAGAGCTTGCGCTCGAACGCCTCCTCGTCGGCGATCCCGACGCCCCGGCCGATGATCACCTGGCGGTGATACGGCTCGGTGGCGACAATGTCGGGCGCCTTGGACAGCGAGGAATTGTCGGACGGGACGTCGCGCCAGCCGATCACCGTCTGGCCTTCGTCCTCGATCACCTTGTTGACCACGCGCTCCATCTTGAGACGCAGGTCCGCGTCCTGCGGCATGAAGATGAAGCCGACCGCGTACTCGCCGCGGGCCGGCAGCTGCCAGCCTTGCGCGGCCGCCTGCCGGGCAAAGAAGCGATGCGGGATCTGCACCATGATGCCGGCGCCGTCGCCCATCAGCGGATCGGCACCGACCGCGCCGCGATGCTCGAGGTTCTCGAGGATCTTGAGGCCGTTCTGGACGGTCTTCTGGCTGGGGATGTTCCTGAGGTTGACGATGAAGCCGACGCCACAGGCATCGTGCTCGCGCAGCGGATCGAAGAGACCCTCGGCGGCCGGGCGCACGACGCCCGCCGGCAGGTCTTTGCGCATGGCGGCGTCCGTGACGGGATGTGACATCTTTCCGTTCCGTGCTTCAGCCATGTGCAGTTCCTCGCGTTGGCAGTCTGGTCAATCCCCGGGACATCCGGGTATGCGGTTCCTTTCGACGCACCTTCGGGCCCCGATCGTACTTGCAGTGTACGGCTCGATACCGACGGCGCAATCATCTTGTGGGGAGCGGCTCTGCATCCAAATGGCCGCTCTTGCGGGCTCGATAAGGCCCCACCCCTCCGTTTCCGCTCTCGTCAAGCGGGCCAGCCGGATGGGCGTGTGAAACGCATCCGGGGAGACCGGCCGCTCACGTGAAATTGGACAGATGCACTGTCCTATCTCGATTACATTTGCATAATTCCAAACTGGCGGCAAGCGCTCAGCGGCACTTTTTTGTCCGGTGACCTGTAGGAAATCCGGTCAGCTATAGGAAAACTATAGGAAAGACGGCCCTTCCGCCTCTAGGGGCGGCAGGAAATCGGCTGGTCCGACGGCAACGGGACTATAGGAAACCGTCGCCGCAGCAAACAAGCGGCAAACAAGAAGGCGCCGGTCCGATGGACCGGCGCCCCGTTCCGGCTAGCGGAACTGCCCTTTGGGGGTCAGGGCAGGAGGACGGCGTCGATGACGTGGATCACGCCATTGTCGGCGCCGACATCGGCGGAAACCACCTTGGCGGAGTTCGAGAGCGCCACGGTGACGCCATTGGCGTCCTTGGTCACCTTGAGCATCACGGCCGGGTTGAGGGTGGCGACCTCGGTGGTGCCTTCGGCGATGTCGCCGGCCATCACCTTGGCGGCGACGACGTGGGCGGTCAGGATGGCGACGAGCTTGTCCTTGTTCTCGGGCTTCAGCAGGTCCTCGACGGTCCCGGCCGGGAGCGCGGCAAAGGCCTCGTCGGTCGGCGCGAAGACGGTGATGTTGGCGGTGGTGGCCAGCGCATCGGCAAGGCCGGCGGCCTGGGCGGCGGCGAGCAGGGTGCCGAACGAGCCGGCCGAGCTGGCGGTCTCGACGACGTTGGCTGCGCTCGCCGGCAGGACGGCGATGGGGGCAACGGCCAGCAGGGAGGCGACGGCAATGGCCTTGAGGAACTTCATGGGACGATCTCCGGTTTGAAACTCTGCGCTTTGGCAGATCGTTACTGCCAAGCTGACCGGATTTACGCGGCGTCCCGCGAGGCGGACTTGCCGTCGCGGTTGAACATTTCGTGCATGATCCGCCGGCCGCCGGCCTGCGTTCGACATCGATTCCGGCGGTGGCGGCGGGGCTTCGGGCCGGCCGATGCCGGAGCCGGTCAGTGGCGTTCCTTGGTGGTGTGGAACCGGATCGCCGGCCAGTCGCGTTCGGCGCGACCGAGCCACCACACCGACTGCGCCAGGTAGACCGGATCGCCGTACTTGTCCTCGGCCATCTCCAGCTTGTTGGTGGAGATGAAGCGCTCGAGTTCCTTGCGGTCGTCCGAACTGATCCAGCGGGCGAGTTCGAAGTTGATCTGCTCGAAGCTGATCGGCACGTGGTACTCGCTGTCGATGCGGGCCTGCAGCACCTCGAGCTGCAGCTGGCCGACGACGCCGACGATGTAGTCGGCCCCCACCATGCGGCGGAAGATCTGCGCCACGCCTTCCTCGGCGAGATCGGACAGCGCCTTGGCGAGCTGCTTGGCCTTCATCGGATCGGAGAGCCGGACGCGGCGGATGATCTCGGGGGCGAAGTTCGGGATGCCGGTGACCTTGACCTGCGCGCCCTCGGTCAGCGTGTCGCCGACGCTGAGCGCCCCGTGGTTGGGAATGCCGACGATGTCGCCGGCAACGGCTTCCTCGGCCAGCTCGCGGTCGTGACCGAAGAAGAACATCGGATTGGAGATCGCCATGTCCTTGCCGGTCCTAACGTTCCTCAGCCGCATGCCGCGCCTGAAGGTGCCCGAGCTCAGGCGGACGAAGGCGATGCGGTCGCGATGGTTCTGATCCATGTTGGCCTGGACCTTGAAGACGAAGCCGGTGACCCTGGGCTCATCGGGGCTGATCGGCGCCGGTTCGGCGGGCTGCGGCCGGGGCTCGGGAGCCCAGGTGCCGAGCGCCTCAAGCAGTTCGGGCACGGCGACGCTCTTCAGGGCGGAGCCGAACAGCACCGGGGTCAGGTGCCCGGCGCGGTAGGTGGCGAGATCGAACTCGGGGTAGCCGGCCCGCGCCAGGTCGAGCGTCTCGAGGCTGGCCCGGATCACCGGATCGCCGTTGAGGACCGGATCGGCAAGGAGATCGTCGATCGAGGCGAAGGTCTTCAGTTCGTCGCCGGTCGGGGAGAGGACGCGCCTGTGCACCAGATCGACGATGCCCTTGAAGTCGACGCCGCCGCCCAGGGGCCAGACCACGGGGGTGACGTCGAGCGCCAGCGTATCGGCGATCTCGTCGAGGATGACCAGCGGGTCCTTGCCCTCGCGATCGACCTTGTTGGCAAAGGTGATGATCGGGATGTCCCGCAGCCGGCAGACCTCGAACAGCTTCAGCGTCTGCGCCTCGATGCCCTTGGCGACGTCGATCACCATGACCGCCGCATCGACCGCGGTGAGCGTGCGATAGGTGTCTTCGGAGAAATCCGAGTGGCCCGGCGTGTCGAGCAGATTGAAGGTCAGCCCCTGGTGCTCGAAGGTCATCACCGAGGAGGTGATCGAGATGCCGCGCTGCCGCTCGATCTCCATCCAGTCGGA
>NZ_JAYRYM010000201.1:0-6725 GCF_041917035.1 Devosia sp.
CCGCCACGCAGCGAGAACCCTCCCAGAACCGCGGCCGCAATGGCGTAGAGTTCGTAGAAATTGCCCTGCGAGGACGGCTGCACGGACCGGGTGTACATGGCGAAGAACACCGCCGCGAGCGCGGTCAGGCCGGCGCAGATCACATAGGCCGCCGTCACCACCATGCCGGTCCTTATGCCCGAGAATCGGGCCGCCTCCTCGTTCTTGCCGATGGCGAACAGGTAGCGCCCGAACACCGAGCGATGCAGGGTGAACCAGGCAACGATCGCGACGATGGCCAGCACGAACACCGACACGGGCACCCCGCCGATGCGGGCGACGAAGAAGTCGAGGCCGGGATACTCCGAGCCGAACGGAAAGCCGGCGGTCGCGTCGGCGGTATAGCCGCGGGCGACGCCGCGGTAGATCAGCAGGCCGCACAGGGTGACCACGAAAGGCTGCATCTTCAGCCGGGTGATCAGCAGCCCATGGATCAGCCCCAGGAGCAGGCCCAGCGCGATGACGATGGCCATGGCGATCGGCCAGGGCACCCCCTTGCTGCCGACGAGGTCGACGAACAGCACACCGAGCAGCGCGATCATCGATCCGGCCGACAACTCGATGCCCCCGGTGATGATCACGAAGCCCTGGGCGATCGCGAACAACCCGAACAGCCCGATCAGGTTTGCCGTGTTGGCAAGGTTGTTGGGGCTGAGAAAGAGCGGATTGCGCAGGTAGACGACGAGCCCGACCACCACGATGAGCACCAACAGGCCCAGGTCTTTCTTGTTCATTGCAGCGCCTCCTCCGCCTGCCCCGTTCGGGCGATGCTCCGCCCGACGGCGAGCAGCAGTATGTTGTGCTCGGTGAAATCGGCCCGCTCGAGGATGCCGGAGATGGCCCCCTCATGCATCACCGCGATCCGGTCCGAGACGCCGATCACCTCTTCCATGTCGCTCGAGATCATCAGCACCGCCACGCCGCTGTCGGCCAGGTCGCGCATCAACCTGTAGATTTCCGCCTTGGCGCCGACATCGATGCCGCGCGTCGGCTCGTCGAAGATCAGCACCCGCGGCCGCATCGCCAGCCACTTGGCCAGCACCACCTTCTGCTGGTTGCCGCCCGACAGGCTGCCGGTCCTCGTCTCGACGGTGGGCGCCTTGATCCCCAGTTCGCTTCGGCTCGCCTCGGCCTGCCGCCGCTCGCGGCTCCTCGACACGAACCCGCCCACCGCATAGGCGCCCAGGTTTGGCAGGGTGATGTTCTCGACAATGGGGAGATCGAGCAGGATGCCCGCCCCCTTGCGGTCTTCGGGCACAAGGAACACGCCCGCGGCGAGGGCATCGGACGAGGTGCGGAGCCGCAATGGTCTGCCGTCCAGCGACACCGTCCCGCCGAAGCGCTCATCGATGCCGAACAGCGATCGCGCCAGTTCGGTGCGCCCAGAACCGACGAGGCCCGCCAGCCCGAGGATCTCGCCAGCATGCAGGTCGAAGTCCACCGCACGATGCGGATAGGCCGCCGTCCGGATGGCGCGCGCCGACAAGGCCACCGATCCGCGCCCGGCACGGGCGGAGGCATCCGCCACCTTCAGGTCGCGCCCGATCATCAGCCGCACCATGCGGTCGTGCGAGACTTCCGACCGAGCCAGTTCGCCCACCAGCTGGCCGTCCCGCAACACCACCACCCGGTCCGCGACCCGCTCGATCTCGCCAAGACGATGCGAGATGAAGATGACGGAGACCCCCTCGTCCCTCAGCGCCGCGATGACGTCCAGCAGCCTGTCGGTTTCGGCCAGCGGCAACGACGAGGTCGGTTCGTCGAGAATGACGAGGCGCGCCTCGAGCGAGAGCGCCTTGGCGATCTCCACCAGCTGCTGCTGCGCCAGCGACAGCCGGCCCAGCGGCGTGTCCGCCGAGAAGTTGGCGCCCAGCCGTTTCAGGAACGGGGTCACGGCGGACCGCATGCGGCGCTCGTCGACCAGGTTCAGCAGCCCGCCGATGCGCGGCTCGCGGCCGATGAACACGTTGGCGGCAACATCGAGGTTGTCGAAAAGGTTCAGCTCCTGGTGGACGAAGGCGATACCCGCCTTCATCGACTGCGTGACCGTCAGGCCGTCCAGCGCCACGCCATCGATCTCGATACGTCCCGCGTCGGGCTTGATCACCCCCCCGAGGATCTTCATCAGCGTCGACTTGCCCGCGCCGTTCTCGCCGACGAGGCCGATGACTTCGCCGGCACCCACCGACATGTCGAAGCCGGCAAGCGCCACCACTCCGGGATACGCCTTGCGCACGCCCGCCAGTCGCAGAAAAGGGCGCATGGCCTCAGTCTGACCGTCGCCAGTTGGCATAGAACTTCCCCACACGTTCCGCCATCGGAACGCTAGCACCAACGCCCTGCGGCGCCCACACCGATCGGGCGGCGGGGCCCGGGAAGGCCCACGCCGCCCGCCGGAGGAACCCTAGCCGTTGATCTTGGCCTTCAGATCGGCCTCGAATGCATCGACATTGTCCTTGTTGATCACCTTGGTGGGCACGATGATCAGTTCGTCGGCCGGCACGCCCGACTTGTCGCCCTCGAGGTAGGCGGCCATCAGCTTCATGCCCTGGTAGCCCCACTCGAACGGCTGCTGCACGACGGTCGAGGCGAACGAACCCTCGCGCACGGCACCCAGCGTCACCGGATCCTCGTCGAACGCCACCACGGTGATCTGCCCCAGCTTGCCCGCTGCCTGCAGCGCCTCGTAGATCTTGGGCGGGTTGTAGGAATAGAAGCCGACCATGCAGTTGACGTCCGGATTGGCGACCAGCACGTCGTCGACATTGGTGCGGGCACGGGTGAAGTCGACATCGTCGCCGCGCACGTCGACCAGCTCGATGCCCTTGCCCTCGATCGCCTGCTTGAAGCCGGCGATGCGTTCGATGGCATTGTCGGCGCCGAGGAAGCCGACGAAGCCCATGCACTTGCCGGGCTGGCCGTTCATCGCCTTGACCATTTCCTCGCCCGCCTGGACGCCGGCCAGCGTGTTGGACGAGCCCAGGTAGGCGATACGATCGGAATCGGTCGCATCGGAGTCGGTGGTGAACAGCGGCACCTGCGCCGCGATGCGGTTGAAGGCATCGATCGAGTTCTTCGGGTCGGCCGACGAGATCATGATCGCGTCGGTGCCCGCCGCGACCAGGTCGTCCATCAGCGCATTCTGCAGCGCCGCCGTCCCCTGCGCGGGGTATTTGAACTCGAGTTCGTAGTTCGGCAGTTCGCCCTGGGCCTTCTTAACGCCAGCTTCAGCCAGCTTCCAGAAGTCCGAGGCGGCATTGACGACGAAAGCCAGCTTGGGCTTGTCCTGCGCCAGTGCTCCACTCGATAGGGCGAGACTTGCGGCAAGCGCCGCGGCCAGGCCGATCATAGTTCTCATGTCTTCCTCCCAATGTGCCGCATCGCGGCTGATGTGCGTACCTCAGTGCCTGCCTGCGGGCCACGACCGACCCGCCGGGCCGGAGTGGAGGCAGTCGTGTCAGTCAGTTCGCGACGGCCCTGCCGGCCCTCGCCGGGGTCCGGTCGAAACCGGCCCCTGCCTCCGCCCTGCCCGCGCAGGACGGAGTTGATAGTCGTGTCACTCGCCGGTCTCGGTATTGCGAAGCCGGTCGAAGGCCACGGCCAGAACGATGAAGGCTCCCACGAAGGTGCCCTGCCAGAATGTGCTGATCCCCAGCAGCGTCAGCGAGTTGCGGATGATCTCGATGAGAGCGGCGCCCACTATCGCGCCGAGCGCCGTGCCGCTGCCTCCGGCCAGGTTCGCGCCGCCGATGACCGCCGCCGCGATCACGGTGAGTTCGAGCCCGGTGCCGAGGCCGGTGGTGACAGAGCCGAGCCATCCGGTCTGCAGGAAGCCCGTGACGCCGGCGCAGAACGCCACGAACATGTAGACTGAGACCTTCATCGCCTTCACCGGCACGCCGGTCAGGATCGCCGCCCGTTCGTTGCCGCCGATGGCAAACAGGTGCCGCCCCCACCGGGTCCAGCGCAGCGCGAAGCCGGTGATCAGGGCCAGAATGATCATAGCGATCAGCGGGTTGGGTACCGGCAAGCCGAACAGCGACACGGACCCGCCGCCGATCGCGAACAGGATCGCCTGGTCCGGACCGAACTCGTAGATCAGCGCATTGTTGGAGAGCACCATGCCGATCGAGCGGGCGACCGACATCATCCCCAGCGTGACCACGAAGGCCGGCATGCCGGCGACCGCGATCAGCAGGCCGTTGATCAGCCCGACGAGCAGCGATGCCGCCATCGCCGCCGGCAGGGCCAGTGCGATCGGCAACCCGGCATGCATGATGATGGTCGTGACCATTGCCGAGATCAGCACGGTCGCCCCGACCGAAAGGTCGATGCCGCCGGTGATGATCACGGCCGTCATGCCCAGCCCGACGATTCCGACGAACGCGAAGTTGCGGGTAACGTTGAACAGGTTGTTCGGCGTCGCGAAGGTGGTCGTCAGCATCGACATGGCGAGGACGGCCAGCACGACGGCCAGCAGAATCCAGAAGATCTGGCGGCTGACCAGCCAGGCGAGCGGCCCGCGATGGGTCCGCTGGTCGATGACGTCCTTGAGGGTGGCGTCGGCACTCATTGGGCAATACTCCTAGGCCTGCTCGATGGCGCCGGTGATGAGGCCGGTGACTTCCTGCGGCGACGAATCCGCCACCCGCTTGTCGGCGACCTTGCGGCCGCGCCGCAGGACGACGAGTCGATCGCAGACGGCGAAGACGTCCGGGATGCGGTGGCTGATCAGGACGACCGCGATGCCCTGCTCCTTGAGCCGATGGATCAGCGCCAGCACCTCGGCGACCTGCCGCACGCTGATTGCTGCCGTCGGCTCGTCCATCAGCACGATCTTGGGATTGGACAACCGGGTCCGGGCGATGGCGACGGCCTGGCGCTGTCCGCCCGACATGCGCTTGACGATGTCGCGGGGACGGGTTTCCGACTTGAGCTCGGCGAACAGTTCGCCGGCCCGCTTGTACATCGCGCCATAGTCCAGGATTTCCGGCACCAGCCAGCGCCAGCCGCGCCGGCGACGATGCGCGGGCTGCTCGGCTTCCTGCGGCGTACGGGCTAGGTTGGTGAGCTCGCGACCGAGGAAGATGTTGGCGGCAGCCGTCAGGTTGTCGGCCAGCGCCAGGTCCTGGTAGACGATCTCGATCCCCTTCGAGCGGGCGTCCTTCGGCCCGTGCAGCTGTACCGGGCGGCCATCGAGCCGGATCGTCCCCTCGGACGGATTGAAGTTACCGGCGATGATCTTCACCAGAGTCGTCTTGCCGGCGCCATTATCGCCAACTAACCCAACGACTTCGCCAGCATTGAGCGTCAGCGAGATGTCGGTCAGCGCGGTAATAGCGCCATAGTGCTTGGCGATGTTCGCCAGCTCCAGAACGGCCATGGACCTCCCCTCGCGGATATAGTCTCCGCTTGTCATTCACCAGCAATCTTGCGGTCCTCAGGTCGATACGTCAATTGACATTCTTTCTACCGGAAGAGCCGTATACCTATTTGTACGACAAATGCATTACGTGATGCGTGACATGTAGTTAGCGTTATTGTCATACCAGATTTCTGCACGGTATGTGCACGTACGTCAAACCCATTGACACTTCACGGAGTAGTAATATTATATGCGATGACGGTTCCGGACCGCTCGAGGCGCGCCGACGAGTTCGGCACTGCGGACCTGGCGGGATCACAGAACTCATCGCGACGGCGACCCAGCTGGACTTCGGCCCGGCCGAGGACAGGTGCGCGCCGAAAACGCGTGGGGGCCCGCATGCAGCGGGTCGAGACAGCAACGAGGGAGGAAAAAGTATGCGCAAGACGACTTTGATGCTCGCGGGGGCCGCCGTGGTGGCGGGCCTGGCAAGCGGGGCGGTAGCCGCCGACAAGAAGATCCTGGCGGTCGTGGTCAAGGGCCTCGACAATCCGTTCTTCACGGTCATGGGCCAGGGCTGCGCCGACTGGAATGCCGCGCACGCCGACAGCGAGTACGAGTGTCTCTACACCGGCCCGGCCCTGAGTTCGGACGAGGCGGGCGAAGTGCAGATCGTCCAGGATCTGATCAGCCGGGGCGTCGCCGGTATCGCCATCTCCCCGTCCAACGCGCCGGCCATGGCCAACATGCTCCGGGCGGCAAATCCGCAGATGCCGATCATCACGGTCGACGCCGACCTGCTGCCGGAGGACAAGGCGCTCCGCAGGACGTATTTCGGCACCAACAACTACGACATGGGCGTGGGCATGGCCAAGGAAGCCATGAAGCTCAAGCCCGCGGGCGGCTCCGTCTGCCTGCAGCTGGGCAATGTCGCCGCGGCCAACATCAACGAGCGCGCCGCCGGCTTCCGCGACACCATCGCCGGTGCCAAGGGCGTCGACCGTCTCGACAACACCAATGGCTGGACCGAGGCCGCCGGCTGCCCGGTGTTCACCAATGACGACATCCCCACTGCCAACCAGCAGATGGCCGACGTCTTCACTGCCAACCCCGATCTCGATGCCTTCATCCTGGTGGGCGGATGGGCGCAGTTCGGTCCGCAGGCCTACGCGCAGAACACCGACCAGGTCATGGACAAGCTCAAGAGCAAGGACCTGATCATCATCGCCGGCGACACCCTGCCGCCGCAGACCCAGGCCTTCCGCGAAGGGCGCAGCCACTTCCAGATCGGCCAGCGGCCCTACCAGATGGGCAACGAGGC
>NZ_JAYRYM010000202.1:0-6711 GCF_041917035.1 Devosia sp.
GAACCTGCCGCCGTTTGCGGCCGACTGTAGGCGCGGTTCAAGCCCCTCGCAAGGGTCGGCCATGCCCGAAATCAGCGGCGGACGTAACACACTTCCCTGCCCTTTGCCATATTCCGCACAGGCGGGTTTCCCCAGCCTCGACGCGCGGCCTCAGAGCATCACCATGCCGCCGTTGACGTTGAGCGTGTGGCCGGTGATGTAGCCGGCCTCGCTGGAGGCGAGGAACACGACCGCGGCGGCCACCTCGTCGGCATTGCCCAGTCGCCCGGCGGGGACCTTGGCGAGGATGCTCTCGCGCTGCTTGTCATTGAGTTCGTCGGTCATGGCGGAGCCGATGAACCCCGGCGCAACGGTGTTGACGGTGATGTTGCGGGATGCGACCTCGTAGGCCAGTGCCTTGCCCATGCCGATCAGCCCGGCCTTGGAGGCAGCGTAGTTGCCCTGCCCGGGATTGCCGACCACGCCCACCACCGAAGTGATACCGATGATGCGGCCGAAGCGCTGCTTCATCATGCCGCGCAGCACGGCACGCGTGAGGTGGAAGGCGGCGGTTAGGTTCACCGCCAGCACCTCGTCCCATTCCTCGTCCTTCATGCGCATGAACAGGTTGTCCCGCGTCATGCCGGCATTGTTGACGAGGATGTCGATACCGCCGAGGGCCTTGTCGGCCTCGGGGACCAGGTGGTCGACCGCATTGAGGTCGGAGAGGTTGCACGGAACGATCGGATGATCGCCGCCGCCGAGCAGCGCACGCGTGTCCTCGAGCGCGCCAACCCGTGTGCCGCTGAGCGCCACCCGCGCGCCGGCGCCCGCGAGCGCCTTGGCAATCTCCCGTCCGATGCCGCCCGAGGCGCCGGTGACGAGGGCGCGTTTTCCAGAAAGATCAAACATTTGGCGGCTCCTTTGCAGAGTCTGATTCAATGGTTCAGCCGGCGAGGAAGGCATCGACGTCGGCCGACGTGCTCACCGAAACCGCAGCGGTCTCGGGCGCGATGCGCTTCGCCAACCCACTCAGCACCTTGCCGGCGCCAAGTTCGACCAGTTGGGTCACGCCGCCATCCCCGACCAGCCAGCCGACGCACTCCGTCCAGCGGACTCGGCCGGTCACCTGCTCGACCAAGCGCATCTTGATCTCGGCGGGATCGGAGATCGGCGCGGCGAGCACGTTGGCAACCACCGGCACGACCGGAGCACGCACGACCACCTTGTCGAGGGCGGCGCGCATAGCCTCTGCGGCGGGTTGCATCAGCGCACAGTGGAACGGCGCGCTGACCGGCAGTGGCAGGGCCCGCTTGGCGCCGGCCGCCTTCAGGAGTTCGATGGCGCGGTTCACCGCGGCGAGGTTACCGGAGATCACCACCTGGCCCGGCGCATTGTCATTGGCGAGACCGCAGACGTCGCCCGCCGCCGCCTCCGCGCAGACCCGCTCGACGGTCTCGAGGTCCAGCCCGAGGATAGCGGCCATGGCGCCCTGCCCGACCGGCACGGCCTTCTGCATCGCCTCGCCGCGTGTCCGGAGCAGACGCGCAGCATCGGCGAGGCTGAAGGCGCCTGCAGCGGCGAGCGCCGAATACTCGCCCAGCGAGTGCCCGGCGACATAGGCGGCCTGCTCCTTGAGCGAAAAGCCGCGACTTTCCAGCACCCGCGTTACCGCGACCGAGACGGCCATCAAGGCCGGCTGGGCATTTTCGGTCAGCCGCAAGGTTTCCTCGGGCCCCTCGAACATCAGGGTCGAGAGCTTCTGGCCCAGCGCATCATCCACCTCGGCGAAGACGTTGCGCGCCTCCTGGTAGGTGCCGGCCAGATCCTTGCCCATGCCGACGGCCTGGCTGCCCTGGCCGGGAAAGGTGAATGCGCGCTTGGTCACGAGGGGTCTCCGGGGCGTCGTGGTGTCAAGGCCCAACCTAGGCCCCGTCCGGACGGGCGTCCAGTTGGGCGCGGCGTTTGCCTGCGGGGGATGGCAAAGTCAAGGCCGCCGGGTCCTCGCACCCGTTCGGACGTCTCCACGCGTTCCTTCGGCGCGCTCTAGTCGAACTTCACTGCCGTGGTGTTGGCGCCGCAGAGCAGCACCCCAACCCTCTCGTCGGACTGCGGCACATAGCGGCCGGAGAGCAGCGCCGCCATGGCAGCAGCGCCGCCGGGCTCGGCCACCACCCGCAGAATGTCCCAGATGGTTTTCTGCGCAGCAACGATGGCCTCGTCGGCGACGAGAACGGTACCTGCAATGTGTCGCCGCTGGGCGAAGCTGAGTTCGCCGATACGGCGGGCGCCGAGGCTGTCGGCAGCAATGCCGCTCACGGGAACATCCACGGGCGCCGCGGCCGCGAGGGCCCTCGTCAGGGTAGGCGCGTTCTCGGGTTCGACCCCGACGATGCGGACGCGGCCCTCGTACCACGCGGCGATGCCGCCGATCAGCCCGCCGCCTCCCACTGCCACAAGCAGGGTGTCGAGTTCGGGAGCCTGCTGCTCCCACTCCTGACCTACGGTCCCCTGTCCGCTCAGCGTCTCGAAGGCGTCGTAGGCATGCGCCTCGAGCAGGCCATGCTCGCGAGCAAAGCTACGACTTGCCGCGAGTGCGTCGGGATAGGTGTCGCCCCCGACCACGATGTCGGCGCCGTACTGCCTGATGCGGTCGATCTTGGCCGGCGACGAGATCTTCGGCACGTAGATGTGCGCCTTGATCCCCAGGCGCATGGCCGCAAACGCGACCGCGGCACCGTGATTGCCCCCGGAGGCCGCGACCACGCCCCGCTCGGCTCCCTCGCGCATGAGGAGGTTGGCGAATGCCCCGCGCGCCTTGAACGTGCCCGAGTGCTGCATGAACTCAAGCTTGAAGGTGAGATCCTCGCCCGTGAAGCCGAAATCGGCAGAACGCACCGACATCACCGGCGTGCGCCGGATATGCGGACGGATCGCGGCTTCGGCAGCGAGAATGGAGTTGCGGTCGGGGATGGTCGTGGAGGTGATCATGGCCAAACGCTTACAGGATCGGTGTTGCGGAACAAGAGCGGACACGGCAGTGCATCGTCGCCGAGGTGCTGATCCGCCCCTAGAGGCTCGATGCCGCTGAGCCCTTGCCATCCGCGGTGTTTTCCCCTATGTCCCGCCTCGCATTCGCTCGGCCGGGGGCTGAACGGAGGGTCCGGTATTGCCGGAAGGGGTCACCCGTCCTCCCGTGTTCCCGCTCTTTAGAAGACTGCTTTGGTGCCTTTCCGGCTTCAAAGGGGCTCCGCGCCGAAGGACTGCGTTGTGACGCAACAACAAGGAAGGCGCTCATGGCCCTTTACGAACACATCTTTCTCGCCCGCCAGGACGTTTCGCCCCAGCAGGTCGAGGAACTGACTGCCGCGTTCACCGGGGTGATCGCCGCCGGCGGCGGCAAGGTGACCAAGAACGAGTATTGGGGGCTGAAGTCGCTCTCGTACCGCATCAAGAAGAACCGCAAGGCGCACTACACGCTGCTCAACATCGACTCGCCGCATGCTGCGGTGGCCGAGATGGAGCGGCAGATGGGGATCAATGAAGACATCCTGCGCTTCATGACCATCCGGGTCGACGCGCTCGAGGAAGGTCCCTCGGCGATGATGCAGAAGCGTGACCGCGACGATGAGCGCGGGGATCGTCCGGGCGGCCCGCGCGGCGACCGCGGCGGCTTCGACCGCGGCGACCGTCGTCCGCCCCGCCGGTTCTGATCGAAAAGGATAGAGTGACATGGCCATCAAGGACCTGACCACCACCACCGCCCGCCGTCCGTTCCAGCGCCGCCGCAAGACCTGCCCGTTTTCGGGTCCGAATGCGCCCAAGATCGACTACAAGGACGTGCGGCTGCTGCAGCGCTACGTCTCCGAGCGCGGCAAGATCGTCCCCTCCCGCATCACAGCGGTTTCGGCCCTGAAGCAGCGCGAACTGGCCCAGGCCATCAAGCGCGCCCGCTTCATCGGCATCATGCCCTACGCCGTGCAGTAAGGGCCAGGGCCGGCGAAGGCGCCCTGCGCCAGATCCGCCGGCGGATCGCTGGGGTCGCGGATGGTCTGCGGCTCCTAACCGTCCACAACCGGACGGGACAGCAAAGGACACAGAGATGAAAGTCATTCTGCTCGAGCGCGTCGGCCGCACCGGCCACATCGGCGACGAGGTCAACGTCAAGGACGGATTCGCCCGCAACTACCTGCTGCCGCAGGGCAAGGCGCTTCGCGCCACCGAGGCCAACCGTCACAAGTTCGCCCGCGACCGGGCCGACATCGAAAAGCGCAATCAGGAGCGCCGCGAGGCCGCAGCCGGGATCGCTTCGGGCCTCAACGGCAAGTCGGTCATCATCATCCGGCAGGCCGGTGAGACCGGCCAGCTCTATGGGTCGGTGTCGTCGCGTGACGTGGCGGATGCGCTGGCGGCCGACGGCTTCACCGTCGCCCGGTCGCAGGTCGACCTTGCCAACCCGATAAAGACAGTCGGCGTCCACACGGTTGCGTTGCACCTGCACGCCGAAGTCGCGGTCTCGATCACGGTCAACGTCGCCCGCTCGGAGGACGAAGCCGTCCGCCAGGCCAAGGGCGAGGACCTGACGGCGATCAATTACGGTGAAGAGGCCAATGAGGAATTCCTCGCCGGCCAGGCCGAGGCCTCGGCCGATCTCGACCGATCGGAAGAGTAGTCGGTTCGTTTTTCGCTGATGCGCAAGGCCGGGAGCGATCCCGGCCTTCCGCTTTTCCGGCGGCTTCCCGGCCTCGCCCGCGACTGATTCGGCCATTGGCCCGTCCGTGTGCCGGTCCAGAGGACATCCGCGGCCCAGGCCGGCCCCTCTCGCCGGCCCGATTCGCAATCCCCTCCCCCTGTTTCCCCCACTTTCAACACTACCCACAGCCCGACTCGGATATGCCGCTCGCAGGTCGCCGGCCCGTCGCATTTGCCTTCCCGCGGACGGCCGCCGGTGGTTAAGAACCCCTTAACGCCACGAGCACACACTACCGAGTCGAAATGGCCGAAGCGAACGTCCACCGCCTGCGTCCGGAAGACGAGAAAGCCTTCCGCCTCGCGCCCCAGAACGTGGAGGCGGAGCAGGCGCTGCTGGGCGCAATCCTGGTCAACAACGAGGCCTTCTACCGCGTCTCGGACTTCCTCCTGCCGGAGCACTTCTACGAGCCCGTGCACCGCACCATTTACGAGGTGCTGGCCAAGATCGTGCGGGCCGGCAAAACCGCAACTCCCGTCACCGCCAAGACCTATCTCGGAGAGACCCTTACCGCCGACGTCACGATGGCGCAGTACCTGGCGCGGCTCGCGGCGGAAGCGACCACGGTCATCAATGCTGCCGACTACGGGCAGACGATCTACGATCTCGCCATACGGCGGAACCTGATCCAGATCGGCGAGGAAATGGTGCAGGTCGCCTACACCTCCGATGTCGAGGCGACCGCAAACAAGCAGATCGAGGAAGCCGAGAAGCAGCTCTTCGACCTGGCGGAAAAGGGCCGCTACGATGGAGGCTTCCAGAACTTCAGCCAGGCGCTGACCGAAGCCATCAAGATGGCCGGCGAGGCCTATGGCCGGGACGGGACACTCTCCGGAACCGCCACTGGCCTCACGGACCTCGACCGCCTGATGGGTGGCCTGCAGCGCTCCGACCTGATCATCCTCGCGGCGCGTCCGGCAATGGGCAAGACGTCACTTGCCACCAACATCGCCTTTCACGTGGCCAAGAACTGGCGCGGAGAGATCGCGCCGGACGGGCACCGCAACACCGTCGACGGTGGCCAGGTCGGGTTCTTCTCGCTCGAAATGAGCGCAGAGCAACTGGCGACGCGTATTCTCGCCGAACAGGCGGAAATCTCGTCTTCCGACATCCGGCGGGGCAACATCCACGAGAGCCAGTTCACCCGCCTTGTCGACACCTCGAACCTGATGTCGCAGGTGCCGCTCTACATCGACGACACCGGTGGCATCTCGGTGGCGCAACTGGCTGCACGCGCGCGGCGGCTGAAGCGCCAGAAGGGGCTCGACCTGCTGATCGTCGACTACCTTCAGCTGCTGACCGGCTCGTCCCGCCGCGCCAACGAAAACCGCGTGCAGGAGTTGACCGAGATCACCACCACGCTCAAGGCGCTGGCCAAGGAACTCGATGTTCCGATCATCGCGCTCAGTCAGCTCTCCCGCCAGGTCGAGAACCGCGACGACAAGCATCCGCAACTGGCGGACCTGCGCGAATCCGGTTCGATCGAGCAGGACGCCGACGTGGTGCTGTTCGTCTATCGCGAGGAGTACTACCTCAAGAACAAGGAACCCAAGGAAGGCACGCCCGAGCACCTTGCCTGGCAGGGCGAGATGGAAAAGGTGCATGGCCGCGCCGAGGTGATCATCGGCAAGCAGCGTCATGGCCCGACGGGAACGGTACAGCTGAGTTTCGAGGCGCAGTTCACCCGCTTCGGCAACCTGGCAAACGCCGACTACCTGCCTGAGAGGATGGAGTAGTGATGGCAGCCGCAGCAGTCGCGACCGGGTATGGCGGCCGGCTGACCGTCGATCTGGGCGCACTCAGGCGCAACTGGCAGGCGCTCGACAAGGTGAGTCGGGGCGCACTCACCGGCGCAGTGCTGAAGGCCGACGCCTACGGCACCGGGCTCGTTCCGGCGGCGCGCGCCTTCTACGAGGCCGGCGCCCGGTTCTTCTTCGTCGCGACGCCCGATGAAGGCGTCGCCGCTCGCGCCGGACTGCCCG
>NZ_JAYRYM010000203.1:0-6701 GCF_041917035.1 Devosia sp.
TCATCTGCGAACAAACGGAGGATTCGATGAAGCGCGCCCTTGTCGTCTGGGGAGGATTGGAGCTGCACGAGCCCGAAGAGGGGGCCCTGATCGTCCGCGATCTCCTCGCGGGCGAGGGGTTCGCGGTAACAGTCACTGGTGACTACGCCGCTCTGGGCGATGATGCCGGTCGCTACGACCTGATCGTGCCGCAGATCACCGGCGGCGAACTCGATCGCGAGACCTCGATCCGCTTCTGTGCCGCGATCGAGGCCGGCACCGGCCTTGCGGCCTTCCACCACGGACTTGCGACCTCGTTTCCCTCCAACCCGCGCATCCGCTTCCTCGCTGGCTGCACTTTTGCCACGCACCCGGGCGACGTCATCACCTATCGCGTTGATCCCAGGGTGCTGCACGATCCACTCATGGCCGGCATCTCGAGCTTCGAGCACACGTCCGAGCAATACTACCTGCATGTCGATCCGTCGGTGGAGGTGCTCGCCACCACGACCTTTTCGGGCGAGCATGCCGCCTGGAAGGCCAACGTCCAGGTGCCCGTCGTGTTCAAGAGCGTCTACGGGCGCGGCCGCGTCTTCTACACCGCCCTCGGCCACAAGCCGCGGGAACTGGACCGGCCTGAGATCCGGACCATTCTCCATCGTGGCTTGCTGTGGGCGACCCGATGATCCCCGCCCGTCCCGTCGGACGCACCGACCTCCTGATTTCGCGCATCGGATTCGGCGGCGCCCCGATCGGCGATCTGCGCAAGGCGCCCTCGGATGCTGAGGCGCAGGCCTTGCTCGAGATGGCCTGGGCCGCCGGCATTCGCTACTTCGATACCGCGCCATTCTACGGGGCCGGCCTGTCCGAGCGCCGTATCGGCGATTTCCTGCGCGACAAGCCGCGCGACGACTATGTGCTGTCGAGTAAGGTCGGCCGCCTCCTCGTTCCGGATCGGGACTGGGCCCTTGCCAGCTCCGGCGATGCCCGCGCCCTGCCGTTTCGTCCCGTCTTCGACTTCACCTACGATGGCGTGATGCGCAGCCACGAGGCCTCCCTGCAGCGGCTCGGTCTCGAGCGCATCGACATCCTGCTCCTGCATGACCTTGGGCGTTTCGCCCAGCGCGAGCGGCACGAGGAGACCCTTCGCCAGGCGGTCGAGGGGGGCGGTATCCGCGCCCTCGAGGAACTGCGCGGCAGCGGGCAGGTGAAGGCCATCGGCGCAGGCGTCAACGAAGGCGACATCCTCGAGACACTGCTCGATCACGCCCGCTTCGACGTCTTCCTGCTCGCCAATCGCTATACCCTGCTCGATCAGGCCGTCATGGAACGCCTGCTGCCCCGTTGCCTTGATCAGGGCGTCGCCATTGTTGCCGGCGCACCGCTCAACAGCGGCATCCTCGCCACCGGCCCAGTGCCCGGGGCGCTGTTCGACTACGCGCCTGCCGGCGAAGCGATGCTGGACAAGGCCCGGCGCATCGAGGCGCTCTGCCTTGAGCACGGCACAACGCTGATCCGCGCGGCGCTCAGTTTTCCGCTCGGTCACCCGGCCATCACGGCGATCATCCCCGGCTTCTCGAACCGAACCGAGTTCGAGAGCAACATGGCCGGCTACCGGCTCGCCATCCCGGCGCAGCTGTGGGACGACCTACGCGCAGCCGGCCTGATCCGCGCCGATGCGCCATCGCCCGCGACCCCGGTCCTCGATGCTTGAAGAGCAGGGGCCGGGCGCACGGCCCGGCCGATCTGACGTCCCGCGCTGGTCTCAGCGACGCTTCTTGTCGATCTGGTGGTAGGCCCGCCGCGAGTGGAACTCACAATAGGGCTTGCCGTCCTCCGAGTGCTGGCCGCAGAAGTAGAAGTTCGGCGCGAGGGGATCGCCGATCGGCCATTTGCAGGTGTGCTCGTTGAGCTGCAGCAGGCTCAGCCGCTGCTCGACGGGAATGAACAGTTCGGCCGCCTGCGGCGCTGCCTCGAGCTCGACCTCGAACTCCTCCGAGATCTTGAGCGCCGTCGCACCCTGCACGATACTGGCCGCTCCGGCACTCATCGGCCGGGACTTCATCATCGTGCCGGCATTGCCCGAAGCCCGCGGGGCGGAGGGCGACGCGACGCGCCGCGCCGCCGGTCGCGGTGCGCTGCGCACCCGCGGCGCCACGCTGGCCGGCTTGGCGCGGCCGCTGAGCTTCAGGCGATGCACCTTGCCGATCACCGCATTGCGGGTCACGCCTTCTCCCAGGACTCCGGCGATCTGGCTGGCACTCAGTCCTTCAAGCCATAGTTTCTTGAGCAGCTCGACGCGCTCTTCAGTCCAGCCCATCAACAATCAGCTCCTAACCGCCTTAGGAATTCGACGGACATCACCCGTGCCGCCGCAAACGGGCAACGGCCTGATACGCTACGCATCGTAGGTCAGATGGGTCCGCCACACGAGATATCGTGTCCCAACACCTTGATACTACACGGGTCGCGGAATCGGGATCAAGAGTCGGGCGGGTTTTACACGGGGAAAAACCCCTCGCAATTTGTGCCTTTGGGAAGCCGAGTCAAATCAGTCACTTGGGATCGATCCGTTGACTTCGCGCCGGCCAAAAGGCATATCAAAGGCCTGCAACGCGCCGCCCCACCGCAGCGCGTTTTTGGTTTTTGTGGGGCTTTTGCAACAGTCGGAACAAAGGGGAGCCAGATGTCCGCGCTCTACGGTACGTATGCCAGGTCGCCACTCGCATTCGAGCGGGGCGAGGGCGTGCGACTGTTCTCGCAGGACGGCACGCCCTACCTCGATTTCCACGCCGGCATTGCCGTTAACGCCCTCGGGCACTCCGACCCGCATTTGGTGGCGACGCTGAAGTCGGCGGCAGAAAAGGTGTGGCACACCTCCAACGTCTTCACCATTCCCGAGCAGGAAAAGCTTGGCCAGCGGCTGGTCGAGCACACCTTTGCCGATGCGTGCTTCTTCACCAACTCGGGTACCGAATCCATCGAGTGCGCCATCAAGACGGCCCGCCACTACTTCTGGGCCAAGGGCGAGACGGATCGCTACGAGATCATCGCCTTCACCGGGTCCTTCCACGGCCGCTCGCTCGGGGCGGTCGCTGCCGGCGGAAACCCGAGTTATCTCGAAGGCTTCGGTCCGCCGCTCGCCGGCTTCAGGCACCTTGCCCCCGGCGATCTGAAGGCGGTCGAGGCGCTGGTGACGCCGCAGACCTGTGCCATCCTGATCGAGCCCGTGCAGGGCGAGGGCGGCGTCACCGCCATGTCCGCCGAGTTCATGCGCGGCCTGCGCGCCCTCTGCGACAAACACGGCATGCTGCTGATCCTCGATGAAGTGCAATGCGGCTACGGAAGGACCGGCAAGTTCTTCGCGCACGAGTGGGCGGGGATCGAGCCCGACATCATGGCAGTCGCCAAGGGGATCGGCGGCGGTTTCCCGCTCGGTGCCTGCCTTGCCAAGGGCGAGGTGGCCAAGTCGATGGTTCCCGGCACCCACGGTTCGACCTATGGCGGCAACCCGCTGGCCTGCACTATCGGCAACGCCGTGCTCGACCGCGTGCTCGAGCCTGGTTTCTTCGAGCATGTCGAGCGGATGGGCGCGCGCCTTGCGTGGCAGCTCCAGCAACTGCAGCAGCGGTTCCCGCAGTACATCGTCGAGCAGCGCGGCAAAGGGCTGCTCGCCGGCATCAAGATCACTCCGCCGGTGCGCGAGTTCGTCGCCCGGTTGCGCGATGATCACCACATGCTGTGCCAGGGGGCCGGGGACAATGTCCTGCGGCTACTGCCGCCATTGGTCGTCACCGAGGCCGATATCGACGACGCCGCCGCCCGGATCGCGGCGGCCTTCGAGGCCATCGAGGCGGAAACCGCCGCCAAGGCCACGGCCTGACCGGACCCAGCAAGGAGAGTGCGGATGACCACTCCGCGGCATTTTCTCAACCTCGACGATTTCGACACAGCCACCCTCCGGCACATGCTGAACCTCGCCGGCGAGCTCAAGCAGCGTCTCAAGCGGGGCGACAAGCCGCAGCTGCTCAAGGACAAGGTGCTGGCGATGATCTTCGAACGCCAGTCGACCCGCACCCGCGTCAGCTTTGATGTCGGCATGCGTCAGCTGGGCGGCGAGACGATCTTCCTGTCCGGCGCCGAGATGCAACTGAGCCGCGAGGAGACGCTCAGCGACACCGCCAAGGTCATGTCGCGTTACGTCGATGCGATCATGATCCGCATCCTGACCCATGCCGATCTGCTCGAACTCGCCGAGTCGGCGACGGTGCCGGTAATCAACGGCCTCACCCGCCGCGCGCACCCCTGTCAGGTCATGGCCGACGTGATGACCTTCGAGGAGCATCGCGGCCCGATCAAGGGCGCCAAGGTGGCCTGGGTGGGGGACAGCAACAATGTGCTCGCCTCATGGGTGAATGCTGCCGAGCTCTTCGGCGCCGAGCTGACCATCGCCGTCCCCGAGGACTACTGGCCCGAAAAGGACCTGCTCGCCGATATCAAGAAGGCCGGCGCCGCCGTCCGTCTGATCGAGGATGCGGAGGAGGCCGTGAAGGGCGCCGACCTGGTCGTCACCGACACCTGGGTGTCGATGGGCGACACCGATGCCGCCGAGCGACGCCGGGTCTTGAAACCGTATCAGGTCAATGCCCATCTGATGGGCCTTGCGGACAAGGACGCGCTGTTCATGCACTGCCTGCCCGCGCACCGCGGCGACGAAGTGACCGACGATGTCATAGACGGGCCGCAATCGGTGGTCTTCGACGAGGCGGAAAACCGGCTCCATGCACAGAAGGCCATCCTGTGCTGGGCGCTTGGGCGCGACCAGCTGAACATCTGAGCCTGCCCGCCGCCGTCGCGGTCGCACCCCCTCGGGAACACGGCTCGCCGGTCTCCGCAATCGCTGGCGGCGGGCCACCCGCGCGCCCCCGGGGCATCGACCGCAAAGGACATGGGCTAGAGATATGGGAACGACGGTTATGGAACTGAGCAGCTACGGCCTCGACCGCCCGGAGTCGGGCGACGATGTGGTGGTTCCCTTCACCCTCGAGCGTCTCGACAGCCGCGGCCGCGTGGTACGACTCGGTCCGGCACTCGATGCCATTCTGACGCGGCACAACTACCCTGCGCCCGTGGCCCGACTGCTCGGTGAGGCGGTCGTCCTCGCAGCGCTGATCGGCTCCTCGCTCAAGTTCGAGGGCCGCTTCATCCTCCAGACCCAGACCGATGGCCCGGTCAACCTGATCGTCGTCGATCTCGATGCCCCCGATGGCCTGCGTGGATATGCCCGCTTCGATGCCGACGCCGTAATGACGGCGATCGCGCGTGGCGAGACCTCGCCGGCCCTTCTGCTCGGCAAGGGCCATCTGGCCATGACCGTCGACCAGGGGCCCCACACCGAGCGTTACCAGGGCATCGTCGCCCTCGATGGAGGCACGCTCGAGGACGTCGCCCACACCTATTTCCAGCAGTCCGAGCAGATCCCGACGCTGGTCCGCCTGGCCGTTGCCCAGCACAGCGTTCGCGGCGAGCGCACGCCGCGTTGGCGGGCCGGAGGCGCGCTCGCACAGTACCTGCCTCCACACGGCATCGTGAACCTCCCCGATCTGCCCGGCGACGGAGACTTCGACAATCCCGAGACCGCCGACCCCTTCTATGTCGAGGACGACAACTGGACGACCACCAGGGCCCTGTTGTCGACCGTCGGCGACGACGAGTTGGCCGATCCCGAGGTGTCGGCCGAGCGGCTGTTGTTCCGTCTGTTCCACGAAACCGGCGTGCGTGTCTTCGCGCCCGTCGCCCTCGAGGAGCGCTGTACCTGTTCGGCTGAACGCATCGAAGCCATGCTGCGCGACAACTTCACCGCCGAGGAGCGGGCCGAGATGGTCGTCAACGGCGAGATCGAGGTGGTCTGCGAGTTCTGTTCGGCTGACTATCACTTCCTCCCGCACGAGTTCGACGAGCATCAGGGGCACTGAAGTGCCGGCTCTCCCCGGCTTCGCCGCATGGGCACTGACCCTTGTGCTCGGCGTGCTGGGACTGTTCCAGCTGGCGCTCGCCACCGGGGCGCCGTTCGGCCGCTTCGCCTGGGGCGGAGCTCACGTCGTGCTGCCGACGGCCCTGCGCATCGGCAGCCTCGTCTCGATCGCCGTCTACGCCCTGATCTCATTGGTGGGGCTCGATCGGGCCGGAGTTGTTGACTGGTTGCCGGCGGGACTGTCCGGCGTCATGGCCTGGGTCGTCGCCGGCTATTTCGGCCTTGGCATCGTCATGAACCTCGCCTCGCGCAGCGTGCCCGAGCGGCTGACCATGTCGCCTGCGGCGGCGCTGCTGTGCGGCCTGTCGGTCATCGTCGCGCTCGGCTGAGCCTATTCGCTGGCCAGCGCCACCACCGGGTCGAGCCGGGCCGCGGCGCGGGCTGGCATGAAGCCGAAGCCCACCCCGATCAGCGTCGATGAGACGAACGCGGCGATGATCGTGGTGGGCGAATAGATGAAGCTGAGCCCGCTGACCAGCTTGCTCACTCCGAACCCGATACCCAGTGACAGCGCCACGCCGATGGCACCGCCGATCAGGCAAACCAGCACCGCCTCGATCAGGAACTGCTGCATGATGTCCCCCTGCCGGGCGCCCACCGCCATGCGCACCCCGATCTCGCGCGTCCGTTCTCGCACGGAGACGAGCATGATGTTCATCACCCCGATCCCGCCTACCCCAGCGAGATC